>NZ_JBQQBV010000040.1:0-39194 GCF_052246355.1 Streptomyces sp. 3N207
CCAACTGAGGCCGCGTCAAAGGGGGAACAGAAGACTCGGAGGCGATGGGCGAAGGTTGGTAGGACACGACGACAGCCTCCCACCGACGAGCCCCCCACACCCACACAACTAACGAAAAGCTCAGTAGTGCGAGCGAGCCTCGTACGTCGCATCGGTGTGGCCGATCGCTGTGACGACGCCGGCCGCCGTCAGCCGCTAGCCGGCAGATCGCGTCCGGTCCTCCCCGAAGCTCCGACGCGAGGTCGACGAAACCGGGGATGACGCTGGCCCACGGCAGCTCGACGTCCGCCACACGAGGTGGGGGGCCATCTCCGACGTGGGCGTTACAGGTGCCTTCGACGAGGAGCCACCCCGGCGCGAAGACCCGCGCCGGGGTGACCACCCGTGAAATGGTCAGGAGCACGTCAGGCACTCGTGTCCGGGGTGACCAGTGACTCGGTCTCCTCGTCCTCGCGACCTGGCGTACGCAGGTTCCAGCGCCGGATCACGAACCGGAACAAGAAGTAGTAGATCGCGGCGTACCCGAGCCCGATCACGATCAGCCAGAGCGGTCTGGTCGCGATGTTGAAGTTGAGCAGGTAGTCGGAGAGACCGGCCGAGAATCCGAACCCGTCCTTGATGCCGAGCGCGTTGACCAGCGCCAGCGACGTGCCGGTGAGCACCGCGTGCATGATGTAGAGCGGCCAGGCGACGAACATGAAGGCGAACTCCAGCGGCTCGGTGACACCGGTCAGGAACGAGGTCAGCGCGGCCGAGAGCATGATGCCGCCGACGATCTTCTTCTGGGCTGGCTTGGCCTCGTGCCAGATCGCCAGAGCGGCGGCAGGCAGGGCGAACATCATGATCGGGAAGAAGCCGGCCATGAACGCACCGGCTGTCGGGTCCCCGTTGAGGAACCGCGCGATGTCGCCGTGCACGACCTCACCGCTGCCGGTGGTGTAGGAGCCGAACACGAACAATGGCGGGTTGTTGAGGATGTGGTGCAGGCCCAGCGGGATCAGCAGCCGGTTCAGCGTGCCGTAGACGAAGCCGCCTATGACGGTGTTGTTGGTGATCCACTCGCCGAGGTTCGTGAGGCCGGAGTTGAACGCCGTGTAGAACAGGCCCATCACCACCGAGATGATGATCGCGGTGAAGGCGGTGATGATCGGGACGAAGCGCCGGCCACCGAAGAATGCCAGGTACGGCGGCAGGCTGATCCGGTGGAACCGCTGCCACAGGTACGCTGCGACCAGGCCCATCACGACGCCGCCGAGCACGCCGTAGTTGATCAGTTCTTTGGCCTCACCCTTGCCGGGCGCACCGAGGATGAACGGCGACACGGCGTCACCGACCGACTTGAAGACCAGGTAGCCCACAACAGCGGCGAGGGCGGTCGACCCGTCGGACTTGCGGGCCATGCCCACGGCGACGCCGACCGCGAACAGCAGCGGCAGGCTCTCGAAGAGGGCGTTGCCGCCGGCTCCGACGACTGCCGCAACCTTCTCCCAGCCCAGGCCGTCGGCGCCGAGCAGGTCCGGCTGCCCGAGCCGGAGCAGCAGGGCCGCTGCCGGCAGTGAAGCGATCGGGAGCATGAGGCTCCGACCGAACTTCTGGAGTGGGTGTTGCTCGCCGGCCGTGGCGGGGCCCGGCTCCTGCACATCTTGAAGGTGCCGCTGTCGCGGACGAGTGTGCTGTTCCAGCTGATGCGCATGCGGCTGCCGCCGGTCGCGACACCGAGGGTGCTGGGCGTGGATGACTTCTCGCTGTACGCGGACGTCTACGGCACGCTGCTGGTGGATGCCGACACGCGACTGCCGATCGAGTTGTGGGCCGGGCGCGATGCCGAGCAACTGGCCGCCTGGCTGCGGACGCATCCCGGTGTCGAGGTGGCGTGCCGGGACGGCTCGCTGGTCTACCGACAGGGCATCACCGAAGGGGCCCCGGACGCGGTGCAGGTCAGCGACCGTTTTCACCTCTGGCAGGGACTGTCGAAACGGGTGTCGGACATCGCCGCCGTCCACCGCGGCTGCCTGTCCGCCGCAGTACCCGAACCCGAACCGGCCGCACCACCGTCGGCAGAACAGTCCGAGGCGGCTGATACTCCCGCGCGCCGTCACGCCAAGCGGCTGTTCGAAGCGGTGCACGCTGTCTCCGGCACCGGCCGCTCGCTCAGCGCGGTAGCTCGCGAGCTGGGCCTGAACCGGCGCACCGTGGCCAAGTACGCACGCGCTGCCTCCTGGCATGAGTGCATTCGGCGCACTCCGCGCCGCCGGTCCACGAGCCTCGACCCGTATCTGGAGTATCTGCGTCAACGTTGGGAGGAAGGCGAGCACACCGCAACAGTGCTTCACCAGGAGATCGTCGCCAAGGGCTACTGCGGCCACTACCAGAGAGTCAAAATGGCCATCGCGCCGCTGCGTCGCGGTCTGCCGATCGACACACCGCGCGAGCGGCCACCCTCGCCCCGCCAGGTCGCCCGGTGGATCACCACCACACCGTCCCGGCACGGACTGCAGCCACCGAGGCACTCCGGCGGCTGCTTGAGCACTGCCCAGAGCTGGACCGAACCCACGACCTGGTACGGCAGTTCGCGGCCATGCTCGACGCCCGCGACGCCGCCCCGCTACCGGACTGGCTCGACCGACTCGAAGCCTCCCGCCTCTCTGCCTTGGCCAGCCTGGCCAAGGCCATTCGCGAGGATCAGCCCGCAGTCGTCCAGGGGATCACCACCCCGTTCAACTCCGGCGTCAACGAAGGCCGGATCACGGATCTGAAGCTCCAGAAACGGATCACGGCAGGCCGTGCCGGGGTTCCGCTCCTCCGCCACCGCGTCATCCTCATGGCCCACCTCCGACGCCGCTACCCGTGACGGAGCGTCACCAGCGCACGGTGGCACACCCCCGCTTCACGGAAATCTTGCCAGGGCCGTCAATGTGCTCAGGTTGGTACACGCGAACGGGGCCCTCGCCCGGGGCCAGGCGCCGGTTAAGAGGTCGTTTTCAAGAAACAGAAACTCACCCTTGACCAGACCCGCGAAGCGCAAGAGGTAGGTCTGCTGACCTGACCACAGAGCGAAAGCCCCGCTGCTGGCCGTAGTGGGGCCGGATGGAACAGCAGGCCGAAGCTCGGCGGAACTCTTCCCGCCGAGCTTCGGCCGTTACTGACCACGGCAAGCCGAAGTTGAAGTCTCCGTCGCCTTCATCACAGGTCATTCCCCGTAGGCGCGGGATCTGCGTCCTCGTGCAGCGCTTACCGGAGTCGGCAGCAAACTTCTGCGGTGCGAGCGAGCCGCCGCCTTTGCTGTTCTTGCCACCACCCCCGGAATCGTCAGCACCGGATCCTGAGACAAAAACCCCCACCGCGGCAACCATCGCCGCAGCCCCCCTCTCGGACACGCTGGCCTTCCTTCGCCCTCTGCTGGTGATCACAGCAGTTCAGAGTCGGGATCTCCGCACCTGCCACGCCAGTGGCCGGGGCCAAGGGGCAGCTCAGATTCTGGAATGGGTTGGCTGCCACTGGTGCGGCTGCGGCAGTTCTTACCGTGGGCGTCTCCTCCGGTTCGGCCCACGCCATCGAAGAGACGCGCTGCGGCGAACGTTCCGATTTCCTGGAGGTGTGGTCCCACGGCAAAAAGCTCTGCTTTGCCAACACTGGAACCGTTCCAGTGGAAATCTACGACGTCACTTCCATCCAGAGTGGGGACAACAACATAAGATACTGGTTCCAATTCAGGGAGGACGACCAGCGGATTATGCACAGGGACATGGAAAAGTGGGACGGCTGGGCGGGGGACAGAAGACATCACAAGGTCACGAAGCTCACCATCTGGTAGGCCAATAGTCCAACGGCACCTGCGCTTCACTCGTGAGCACGGACAACGGCGCCGTAGAGAACCGCGGCGCCATTGAGCCTTTTCCATCCTCAGTTTGAGCTGGCCAGATGCAGGGAGAGGATGGCCTGAACGAGTTTGGTGATACGGGTGGTTGAGCAATGGAGCTTGCGGAGGAGCCGCCAGGATTTGAGAGTGGCAACAGCCTGTTCGACGAGGGCCCGGATCTTCGCGTGGGACCGGTTGACTGCCTGCTGGCCTGTGGAAAGGGTCTCCCACCGGCCCCAGCAGGGGACACGGACCGTGCCGCAGGCGCCGCGGTATCCCTTGTCGGCCCAGCAGGGGACGCCCGCTTGGGCGAGAGCGTCGATGACGCTGTGCTCGCGGGCTGCACGGATGTCGTGGACGGCGCCGGGCAGGGCTGGGGAGGCCCACAGCAGTCGGCCGTGGGAATCGGCGATGACCTGCACGTTCATGCCGTGCTTCTTGTGCTTGCCGGAGTAGAAGGGCCGGTCGGTGGCGATCCGGTCGATGGGCAGCAGTGTTCCGTCGAGGAGGACGAACGCCTTCGTCGAGGCGACTCGCGCCGCCTCGGCCATGGTGGGGGCGAGGGCGGCCAGGAGGTCGACGGCCTCGGCGATGTAGCGGTAGGCGGTGGTGGTCCCGATGCCGAACCCGGCTGCGAGCTGGGCGTACGTTTGCCCGCTGCGGAGGTGGGCGAGCGTGAGAAGGGCTTGACGGCCCGCTGGCAGCCGCCGCCACCGGGTACCGAGCATGCGGCGGTGTTCCCGCAGTCGTTGCGTGAGGAAGCGGAGGGCAGAGCTGGACACGTCGACGCCAGACGGGTAGACAAGCACGCGAAGCCTCTGGTGGAGATGGTTCTTCTTGGTCGAAAACCCATCTACCAGGGGCTTCACCACGCTGTCAGGCCAACGGACGACCCACCACCGCAGGTTGGAAAAGGCTCAGTAAAGGTTGTCCCGTAACGGCTGGTCACGGGTGAGATGATCTTGGCGTGGCTGGTGTGATCACGGCGTCGGTGCCGTCCTGGATAGGTCCGTTCACCGGGCTGAGCCCGCGTTGCTTCGGCAAGTTGGTGACCGCTGTACGTCGCGAGACCGCGAGCAAAGTTCGACGAAGGCGGCCTTGGGGCCTATCGCTCGAAGATCGAATTCTGCTGGTCACGGCCTACTGGCGCACGAACCTGACGCTGCGCCAGCTGGCTCCGCTGTTCGGCATCTCCAAGTCTGCGGCCGACCGGATCATCGACCATCTCGGGCCGCTTCTCGCGCTCCGGACGCGCGAGCGGTTCCGCAAGGACACCGTGCTCATCGTGGACGGGACTCTGGTGCCCACCCGCGACCGCACGATCGCCGAGCAGTCGAAGAACTATCGCTACTCCACCGCCCACCAGGTCGTCATTGACGCTGACAGCCGTCTGATCGTCGTGGTTGCCCGGCCCCTGCCAGGCAACCGGCATGACGCCAAGGGCTGGGAAGAATCCGGCGCCAAGGCCGCCGTCGGTAACACCATCACGATCGCCGACGGCGGCTACCAGGGCACCGGCCTGGTCATCCCGCACCGCCGCCAGGCCGGACAGAGCGAACTCCCGGCCTGGAAAGAGCAACACAACCGCTCGCACAAACGCGTTCGTGCACGCGTGGAGCACACCTTCGCCCGTATGAAGACCTGGAAGATCCTCCGCGACTGCCGCCTCAAGGGCGACGGCGTCCAGGACGCCATGCGCGGCATCGCCCGCCTGCACAATCTCGCCCTCACCGGATAGCCAACATCCGACAAGGTCCAGGATGCTCATGCGAACCGATAGAGGGGCGGCAGTGATGCGTGTGCTGACATGGAACGTGTGGTGGCGTTTTGGCCCATGGGAGGAACGACGGAAGGCCATCCTCACGGCGTTGAGAGACCTCCAACCCGATGCCATCGGCCTTCAGGAGGTATGGTCCGGCGGCGGGGAGAACCTTGCGGAATGGCTCGCGTCCAACCTTGACATGCACTGGACCTGGGCAGCATCCCGCGCGCCGGCGTCTGGGGTGAACTCTGCCCCCACGCCCGGCATCTGCCGCCCTGACAGCACACGCCGCCGAGCTGCGACGCCTCCCCCAGGCGGGCCGGTCGGGCAACTCCAGGCTGATGGCGTCACGCCGGGACAGTGCTTCGGCGATCGCCGGGCCGCTCAGCACGGCCTGTGGCTCCGTAGGGACCTCGTTGTCGGCCGGACTCCCAGCAGCTCGTGCCGCTGTGCGGACGGACTCGTGTACCAGCGAGCCGGCCTTCTCATCAGCCCTTCGCCATCGCCGTTGCCGCCACCCAACCAGCCAGCGGGCTGGCCGCCACCGACCGCGGATCATCCATAGGCGCCGCGCCAGCGTTCCCAGTCCTGTCGCCGCCAATCCCGCCGCCTCGCTGGCGAGGAGGAACCCGCCACTATCACCACGATCACGGCCGAGCTGTGCCCGCTCTTGGCCCACTCGTCGACGCCACGACCGAGCGTCTGAGGATCCACCGCGTGCGCCCACCCCAGTCGCGACGCGAGCAGTACGGTCGCGACCCACAGCACGCCGGGCAGCACCACGAGGTTGAGCCAGTGCTCGGCGACCTTCTGGCCCAGGGTTTCCAGAAACCTCGTCACCCGCTGACCACCTTCACCGGCCTCAAGGGGTCCGTGGTGAGCGGACAGGTCGGTGTCGCCCTGTCGCCCGAAAGCTGGACTCGGCCGCACGGGCGCGGGTGCGGCCATCGCCGCCCGTGGGGGGAAGCCGACAGTGATTCAGCGAACTGAATGCCCGTCACATCACAGTCAGCCGCCTCGGACAATGGCGGACCCTGGTCACCTGCTTCGAGAAGGCCGTCGGCGTCTACCGGGTCGGCCTTCTCATAGCAGGCATCCTCATCCGGACAGCACGGTGATCCGTAAGAATCGGCCCAGAAGAACGTCAGCGGCGCGTGGCCCGGGCGGCGTAGGAGTCGTGGATCTGCTCGCCCGTGCAGAAGGCTGCCTCGGCGTGGCTGCGAATGTGTTCCAGGGCCAGGTCCAGGTACTTCAGCCGGTGCGGCGCTCCCATGATGTATGGGTGGACGACCAGCGCCATCACGCGCGAGGAGCCGTCGGCCTGGGCGTCGGCGAGGAGTTGGTCGAACTGGTCGACCGCGCGGCGCCGGTACTCGTCGGCGGTGTGGTGCTGGATGAGCATCATCGCCACGTCGTTGCACTCCTGGGTGTAGGGCACGTTGACGATCGGAGTGGTGCGGGTGCGCAGCCGGGTCGGCTGGTCGTCCAGCACCCAGTCGCAGACGTATTCGTAGCCCTCCTCGACCAGCAGGTCGGGGGTCTCCCAGGTCTCGGTGAGGCCGGGGCCGAGCCAGCCGCGGGGCGGTTTGCCTGTGGCGGCGGTGATCGCGTCGCGGGTGCGCTGGATGTCGAGCCGTTCGTCGGGCACCTTCTGCATGTTCTTCTGTGTGAACCCGTGGCCGATGAACTCCCACTGGCGTCGGACGGCGGCCTCGGTGATCTGCGGGTAGGCGGCGATCGCGGAGCCGTTTACGGCGAGGGCTGCGGGGATGTCGTGCTGGTCGATCACCCGCAGCATGCGCCAGAACCCCACGCGGTTGCCGTACTCGTGCCAGGACCAGTTCGGTACGTCCGGCGAGGGTATCCCGCCGGCCGGTGGGGAGAGCACGGTGCGCGGCATCGGCTCGGTGTCCGACCACTCCTCGATGTTGACGATGAGCCAGACGGCGACGCGTGCCCCACCCGGAAGGCGCAGAGCCGGGCGTCCCCCGATGGGTTCGTAGTCGATCCGCTCGGTTGGCTTCATGCCGCGGTTACTTGGCATCGTGGTGACTCCCGTTTTCAACGATGGTTACGGACAGTGGTGCGAGGCCGCTCACTTCGGCGCGGACGACGTCCCCTGGGGCGAGTGCGTCGACGCCGGCGGGCGTGCCGGTGTAGATGAGGTCACCGGCACGGAGCCGGTAGTCGGTGGACAGGTGGGCGATGATCTCGGCGACGTTCCAGATCATCAGTGAGAGAGGGGTGTGTTGACGGACCTCTCCGTTGACCGCCAGCCGTAGTTCGGCCATGGCGAGGTCGCCCGCCGATTCGCTGGGCGTGATCGGCCCGCACGGTGCGGAGAAGTCGAACGCCTTGCCGGCCTCCCAGGAGATCTGCCGTTCCCGACAGTCACGCTGCCGGTCGCGGCGGGTCAGGTCGATACCGGCGGCGTAGCCGAACACCAGCTCAAGCGCCTGCGTCACCGGTACGTCGACGCCGTCCGCTCCGAGCGCCACGACGAGTTCGCCCTCGAACTGGAAGTCGACGGTGCGAGGTGGGTAGGGCACCCCAGTGCCGTCGCCGATGACCGCGTCGGCCGGCTTCTGGAAGAAGAACGGGTCGTCCCGCTCATCGCCCTCGCGCATCTCCCGGACGTGGTCGACGTAGTTGCGGCCGACGCAGTAGACCCGGCGCACGGGGAAACGCTCGGCGGCACCGGCGATGGGCACCGATACGGTCGGCGGGGCGAACAGCAGCGTCATGAGTCCTCCGATGGGGCGGTGGTGCTGAATCGGGCCGGGCGCAACAGCAGGGCGAGCAGCGCCCCGGCCAGGGAGAAGCCGCTGATCTGCACGAGTCCTGCGTAGGTCCACCCGAGGTCGGCCACGAACCGGGTGAAGACCAAGCCGGAGACGCCGGCGGCGACGTACACGCAGGTGATGAACATGCCCGAGCCCTGGCTGGCGATGGTGGGGTGAACCGACTTCACCAGCAGGCCCGCGAGGGCGACATACGCCCCGCCGCTGGCGAACAGCCCGAACAGGAACGAGAGCGTGGTCTGCCAGGCCGGGTCGGACGGGCCGAGGAAGAGCCCGGCTGCCGTCGCAGCGGTCAACGTGTTCATCGAGCCGAGGCAGACGCGCGGGTCGATCCGGTCGGTGAGCCAGCCGCCGAGCGGTGAGGCGAACGCGGCCAGTCCGGCCAGCCCAACCGTGAGACCGGCCTGGCCCGAGCTGAAGCCGAGTTCGTCGCGCAGGTAGGTCGCGTAGAGGCCGATATAGGCGAAGTCGGCCAGACCGAACAGCATGGTGATGGCGGCGAGCAGCATCGGATTCCAGCTCAGGACTGTGCGGGATCCGCCGACGGCGCGCTCCCGTGTCTGTGCACCGGTGCCGGTCGCCTCGGTGAACCGGCGCGGCACGAAGAAGACCACCATGAGAGCCAGGAGCAGGCCCAGTCCGCCGAACGCGAACATCGGTGCGTGCCAGGTGCCGTAGCGGTCCAGGAGGGCTGATCCCACCACAGGTCCGATGACCGAGCCGGTGGCGAACGCCATGTTCACGGCCCCGATCGCCAGTCCCCGGTGCCGGGGGAAGGCTCCTGCGGCGATGGTCAGTATCGCGGCCAGTTGCAGCGCTTCGCCGACACCGGAGATCACCCGCCAGACAAGCATGTCGGCGAAGCCGACGCTGAAGACCGTCAGCACGGTCGCGACGGAGAAGGCGGTGGTGCCGACGACGACGAGCAGCTTGCGGCCGAAGCGGGCGAGTGCGATTCCGGCGGGTATGCCGGCGAGTCCCATGCCCAGGGCGAAGATGGTGGACTGCAGGCCGGACTGGTCGAGACTGAATCCATACTCCTGCCGGACCTCGGGGAGCAGGACGGGGAAGACCATCCGGTCTATGGCGTTCACCGAGTAAGCCAGCAGGAGCAGTCCGTACATGGCGACGGCGGGGGCGCCCATGACGCGAGGAGTTGCGGGGCGGTTTGATGCTTCGCTGATGGTCATCTGTGCACCGTCCGGATCGTCGTCGGCGCGGCGGGCCGAAGTGGAAGGGGTGGAAGGAATGCCTTGGGTGGCCAGGCGCCATCGGCACGAGCCCGTGCCACGAGCGCGTCACGGCGGTCATCGGCGCCGGAGATGGCAGCTCGCGCGGAGGGCTGGGTGAGCCGGCCGCCTTCGAGCAGTACCCGGCCGTCGACGACGACCGTGACGATGTCGGTGGCTCGGCCCTGCCTGACCAGTGCCTCTGCCGGATCGCCCGACGGCAGGAGGTTGGATGTACGGGCATCGACCAGCAGCAGGTCTGCCCGTTTGCCGGGGGCGATCGACCCGGTCACGTCGCCGAGGCCGAGGTCGTGTGCGCCGTCGAGCGTCGCCATCTGCAGCAGCCGGCGCGGCGTGACCGTGGACGCCCCGGTGCGGGCGGCTTCGACGGCCTCCACGGTGCGCAGTGTGGTGAACACGTCGGGAGCGGTTGGCATGGCGAGGGTGTCCGTAGACAACGAGACTGGTACCCCGGCCTTGAGCAACTCGCTGAACAGCGGAAATCCCATGGTGCGCAGTTCCGTGATCGGGCTGAGCGACACGCGCGTGCCGGTGGCGGCCAGCGCCTCGACGTCGGGCGCGGAAGCGTGGACGGCGTGCACGATCTGCACATCGGAACCCAGCAGGTCCTCCTCGGCGAGCCGGGTGAGGCCACAGGAGCGGCAGTCCTCCTCACGGAGACATCGGTCGCAGTGCATGGTGATCGGCAGGCCCAGCTCACGGGCTGTCCCCCATTCGCTCCGGCAGATCTCGGATGGTGTGCGGTAGGGGCCGCGCAGCGCCACGCCGAAGTCGAGCAGGCCGTCGAGCTCATCGGCGGGCCAGCGCGCGGCGAAGTGCCGTAGGTCGTCGAGGTCCATCGACTCGTCGGCAGGTGCGGAGTCGCGTGGTCCGTACGAGAACCTGCCGCGGACACCGGCATCGAGCTGGGCGCGGACGTTGACATCGGCGTCCTCGGGGGAGCGGACATTGTGGTCCCAGTTGTGCACGGTGGAGATGCCGGCGGTGACTGCCTCGGCGAGGGCGAACCGGGCTGCCCAGTAGAAGTCCTCGAGGTCGTGGTACGGGCCGAGCGCACGCTTGACGGAGAAGTAGTCGCGGCCTGGCGCGTCGCTGACGGCGCCGCGCAGCAGGCTGTTCCACAGGTGCCAGTGCGTGTCGATGAAGCTGGGCAGTGCGAGCAGCCCGCTCCCGTCGATCACTGTGGCGCCCGGTGGTGCCGTCGCGGGGGAGTCGGCGGTGACAGAGGCGATCACGCCGTCGGTCACCGTCACCGTCGCGTGTTCGACGTCGCCCAGCTCTGGGTCCATCGTGACCGCGTTGACGCCGGTCAGGATCAGATCCTTGCGTTCGGGGAGATCTTCGGATTCAGGAAACATGCAAGCTCATTTCCAGTGCTACGGCGACGCCCACACCCCACACGGCAACCGACCGGCGCAGAGCCTGCGGCGATATGCACCGCGCGGCCCGAACACCCAGTCGGCCGCCGACGAGTCCGGTGACGGCCAGGAGACAGACAGGGCCCCAGGCCACCGGGGCGAGAGTGACGAACGCGAGAGCGGACACCGACCCGATGACGAGTGAGAGCACACCCTTGAGTGCGTTGAGTCGATGTGTTGTGTCGGTCAAGAACACGCCGAGGACAGCCAGCATGACGATGCCGAGCCCGGCGACGAAGAACCCTCCGTAGAAGGCCACTACGAACTGCGAGGACAACAGCCCGAACCGGTTCGGTCCGCTACCGTGCCGTGCTGTCCAGGCGGCGACCCGGGGCTGCGCGGCGAGCATCAAGGCGGACGCGAGAACCAGCCACGGCACGACGGCGCGGAAGAACTCGTCGCTCACAGCGAGCAGGGTCAGCGCCCCGGCGATCGCGCCCGGCACGCCGACCAGGGCGAGCATGCCGATCTGCCGGGCCCGGCCCGCCAGCTCGGCCCGATAGCCGAGCGAGCCGCCGAGGTAGCCCGGCAGGGCCGCGACGGAGTTGGAGACATTCGCGGTGATCGGAGGGACGCCCATGCCCACCAGTGCCGGGAAGGAGATCATCGAGCCCCCGCCCGCCACCGCATTCACCACGCCCGCCAGCAGGCCAACCAGGGCCAGCAGCGCGAGCTCCCACAGATCCGTCACTCCCACGCCCAGCACCTCCCTTCCGGAAGAGAAAGTATGCATTGCATGCAATGCATGTCAACGAATGGGGCAAGACTTGGTGGAGGGGTGTCATCCCTGGCGGGTGGAGGATCCGGACGTGGCGATCACGAGGGGTGGCGACAGCGGGGGGTGGCGATGGCGATCACGATGTATCGCCGGCCCTTGGCGAGGGCTCTCCTACGCCGGGGCCGAACGCCGAGCCGAAGACCGAGCCACGGCTGGACGTCGGCCACCGTGCTGTACAACTCGTCAGGGGCACCTGCGGGTGCTGGACCGCTCGCGCGTCGCGCAGCATCAGCGGGGCGGGCGACGGTTCATGCGGCGCACGCCCCCCTCGGGCCCGACTCCCTGCACGTGCGCGACGTTGGCCATGCCTGGATCGCAGCGAGAGGTGATCGCTGCGAGAGGGTTGGACCGCAGCAAGGCGAAACGGCGTATCCCGTATGTCCGGCCTACGGCGCTCCGTCGCGAAGCGCCTCTCTCCGATGTGTCACTGCTTATGGGCCGCGGTGTAGACCCGCATCGCGGACAAGATGTGCTCTTCGGCGGCACGGCGTGCGGCTTCCTCGTCGCCTGCGGCCATGGCACGGCAGATCTCTCGATGCTGGGCGAGTACCGTCTGGGCCCATTCGCTGTCGGAGAGGTTCGAGACTGTTGAGACCGCGATGCGGTCCCACACGCGGTTCAGCGCATCCGTCAAGAACACGTTGCCGGGAGCCTGACCGAAGCAGCGGTGGAAGTTCAGATTGGCTTTCGCGGAGTGCTTCGGGTCGCCCTCGCCGACTGCCCGCTCCACGTCTTCTGCGGCCTTCTCGATGGCGCGGATCTCCGCCGGCGCGATTCTCCCCACAGCCTGCAGCCGCGCGGTCTGGGCAGCTGCGAGCCCTTCGAGTGAGGCGCGCAACTCGTAGATCTGCTCAACTTCCGCGCTGCTGAGCGTTGCCACCGCGACGCCACGCGCCATCGGCACGACGAGACCGTCGGCCTGCAGTCGGCCGAGCGCTTCCCGTACGGGCGTGCGACTGACCCCCAGCATCTTTGCCAATGCGGTCTCGGTGAGGCGCTCGGAGGGAGCGAGCTCGCCGTCGGTGAAACGCTGGCGCAGCGCCAGGTACACAGCATGGGCGCTACTGGAAGCGCCGTTGGGGAGCGGTGCCATAGGTGTCACAGGCCCAGCATACAGAGTGCACATTGCACACAAGACGCGAAAGCAGAGTTCCACGGTGACGGACGGCCGGAATCCATCGGTACGTGCGGGGCGGAGCTGCCCATCGAGCGTCCGAGAAACAGTGGCTTCGGCCTGCACGTATGACTGCCGCGGTGTCCATCGCCGGGCAGCCGGAATCCGGACGGACGGGGGTGCCGACGCTGTTGACGTGACCGGCATGGCACGAGGTATCTGGTCGCAGAAGCTTCGAACCGCCCGCTGACGGTCTGGCCAGCGAACTCGACGTGCCCGTGGCCCTGCACGTGCGCGGCGGCAGGCCGCTGTCCCGCCTGCGGCAGCTCGGCCTATTGCGCCCCCTTCGGGCAGATGCGCACGGCGTTCCAGGTGGCGCGGTACGCGGCCCTGCACGGCCGCGACGGACCGCCGGGCCGGCTGCCGACGAGCCGAGACGTCCTTGAGTTCGCGACGATCGAGGGTGCCCGCGCGCTGGGCCTCGACGACCGGATCGGCTCACTCACTCCGGGGAAGCAGGCGGACCTCGTGGTACTGCGCGGACCGGCCCGGCGTGGTGCAGGTGCACGATCCGGTGGGCACGGTGGCCTCGGCGATGGACCGGCCCGACGTGGGAAACCGTCCTGGTGGCCGGCCGGATCGTCAAACGCGCGGGCCGGCTGCTGCCGCCGGACCTGTCGTCGCTGATCGACCGGGCGACGGACCTGTGCGGGCGCCTGACGGGCCGACAGATTGACGGGCCCGGCCGCCCGTAGGCGTCAGCGCCGGACGAGCACGCCCTCCTCCACGGCGGCGAGCACATCCCGCAGCAGGTTGTTCAGCAACTGGGCCTCCGCCTCGGGGATACGGGCGACCATCCGGGCGTGTGCCGCGGTCACCGCGCGCACTGCGGACTCCGCGACCTCAACGCCCCGGGGCGTGAGCCGCACCCAGGAGCTGCGGCCGTCGTCGCGGGCGGCCTCGCGGGTGACGAGGCCTGCGCCGGCGAATCGCTTGAGGACGTTGCTGGTGCCGCCGGACGACAGCAGCAGCGCGTGAGTCAGCTCGGTCGGCTTCAGCCGGTAGGGCTCGCCCACACGCCGCAGCATGGCGAGCATGCCGTACTCGGCCTGGGTGAGCCCGAGCCGCTCCAGTTCGTGCGCCGCAACCGCGTCGAAGGCGGCGGTGAGCAGCGCGCTGCGCTTGGCCAGTTCCAGGGGGAGGCCCGCGATCTCGGGCAGCTGAACGTGCCAGGCCGTGATGATGTCGTCGACGTGGTCCGGTTCCGTCATGGCAGGCGTCTCCGTTCCCCCGGCCCTCGTGGCCCCGCAGGTTAATACCTGTCCAAGGATAGCTCAGCGTAAAGCTATCTCAAGAGGCGATACATCCGGATTCCGCCGCAACCCGCTCCCACCACGACTGTTGCCCGACGCGCAAGGAGCCGCTACATTCGCTTAGAGGAAAGCTTTCGGCATAGCTTTTTCGAAATTGATCTCTGGGAGTGAGCATGCAGGCTCGAATCGCCGTGGCGTATCACAGTGGCTATGGCCACACCGCGAAGCAGGCGGAGGCGGTGGCCGCGGGTGCGGGCAAGGTTGAGGACACCACCGTGCAGTTGGTATCGCTCGCCGAGCTGAACGACGAGCTGTGGCAGACGCTGGCCGACGCCGACGCGATCATCTTCGGCACGCCGACCTACATGGGCGGCGCCAGCGCGGTGTTCCGCACCTTCGTCGAGTTCACCTCCCAGGTCTGGGGCGACAACATGCAGTGGAAGAACAAGATCGCCGCCGGCTTCACCAACAGCGGCAACATGGCAGGCGACAAGCTCCACACCCTCGTCGACATCGCCCTCTTCGCCGCCCAGCACGGCATGATCTGGGTCGGCCTCGCGGAGTACGGCGGATGGAACACGTCCAAGGGCAGCAGCGAGGACATCAACCGCCTCGGCAGCTGGCTCGGCGCCATGTCCCAGTCGAACAACGACGAGGGCCCGGACGTCACCCCCTGTGCCAGTGACCTGCGCACCGCCGAGGTGCTGGGCCGCCGCGTCGCCGAGGTCACCCACGTCCAGCTGCGCGGACGCGCGGCGACCGAACTCGAAGCCGTCGTCTCCTGACATGCGCGGGGTCAAGTGGTACCGGACGCTCGCGGTCTGTGCGGCGCTGCTTCTCCCGCTGACGGCCGGCTGCACCGCCGCCGAGCCCGACACCCGTACGGAACGAGCGGCCGCGCAGCGCACCGAGGAGGGATCGGCCGTGGCACGGCGAGGTGACTCCACACGGCAAAGGAAGGGCGACATCCCTGACTGCTTCCACGGCACCGGGGCGAGCGTCCACCGCGTACCGGCGGGCGGTTCGGACACCCGGATGGTCACCCTCGGGGACGGTCCGCGCGGCATCGCCTTCGCGCCGATCTCCTGGGGCGACGCCTGCGAGTGGGCCGGCGAGGCCAAGCGCCTTGCCGGCAAGGGCTATCGCGTCGTCACCTTCGACTGGGGCGCCGACCGCGAGGAGACGGTGACCGCGGCCACCGCGCTGCTGCGCGACCAGGGCGCGGAGCAGGTCACCTGGGTCGGCGGCTGCATGGGCGGCACGGTCATGCTCGGCATGGCGGCGAACGCGAAGGACCGGCCGACCGGGGTCGCGGGCATCAGCCCGCTCGCCTCACTCGGCGGCGCCGAGGTCGACGGCGGCGCAGACTACACCGGGGAGATGCTGCTGCTCGGCACGGTCGACGACCCGCTCGCCGACGAGGGCCGGCTGCGTGAGGTGGCCAGCCACTTCCCGCAGTCCGAGGTCACCGTCCTGCCGGGCGAGTTGCACGCCGCCGAGATCTTCGGCGGCGCCCACCGGGCGGAGGCCCGCCGCAGCCTGGACGGCTTCCTCGTACGAGCCTTCGCCCGCGAAAGCTGACTCCGGTAACCCTCGAAAATCCCCTCGGAACCCACAAGGCAGCCCCGGCGCAGCCGGTGAACTTCACCATCCTGTCCGAGGCCGCCGCCGACCAGATCATCACTGTCCGAGAGACCACGGCCGACGCCGTGTCGCTGATCGGGGCCATCGGACGGGCGGTGCGGACCATCTCCTGCCCGAGGGGCGCCGCCAGCGTTTGAAGGCGAGATTCCGCAAGAGCGCGAGCAAGTACGACTTCAAACGAGGCGACCATCCGCGCACCGTCCAGACGTACACGCTCGAGACTCAAGTGATCAAGGGTCGCAAGGCGCCGGCGATGACATTGGTCACCATCTTGCGGATGGCGTCGGTCTGCGGTGGCGCGCTTGCCCGGTCGGCGAACAGCAGGTGCCCGGCCCTGACGAGGGTGGGGGCGAGTGTGTCGATGTCCGCGTCGTCGGCCAGGCGCCCCAACTCCCGCTCGGCGGTGAGGTAGGCGGCGATCATGGCAGTGCCTTGCACGACCAGTGGGATGCCGGTCAGACCGGCCTCGCGCAGCCGGGCGCGGAGGCCGTTGCGGAAGGTGATGAGCGCGACGATTGCCACCGTGACCGGCCCGAACAGGTCCTGTAGTGCGTCGGCGAGGTTATCCACCACGTTCCCGGTGCCGGCGGCCACGCGCAGAGTCGTGGTTCGGTCCTCGATGCCGCGGATGCGGTCGAGGACCAGTTTCGCCAGGAAAGCGTCGAAGTCGGTGAAGTGCCGGTGCAGCACACCCTTGGCACAGTTCGCCTCCTCCGTGACCGCCCGGCTGGTCAACGCGTCGGGCCCGTCCCGAAGCAGGACGCGCTCGGCAGCTTCGAACAACTGGCCGCGCACGTTGTGGATGTGCACCCCTGACGGCATTGTCTTCCTTCCCACGCCCGCCCCGCCCTAACTAGTGGGCATACGCCCACTAAGTCTTGTCCCGTAAATGATCTACGGCATGCTGGCTGACCAGCGTTGTTTCCCGGTCATCCGGCGAGGGCGAGGTTGTGGAGGCGGGCGATGCCGAGCATGGCGTGGTGGACGCCGTCGCCTGTCAGGCGGCAGTCGCGGAGGATCTTCCAGGTCTTCATGCGGGCGAAGGCGTGCTCGACGCGGGCGCGGACCTTGCGGTGCGAGCGGTTGTGCTCCTCTTTCCAGTCCGGGAGTTCGGCCTGGCCTCTCTCGCGACGGTGTGGGATGACCAGGCCGGTTCCGCGGTAGCCGCCGTCCGCGATGACGGTGGTGCGGCCGACGGCCGCCTTCGCGCCGGACAGCTCCCAGGCCTTGCAGTCGTTGCGGTTGCCGGTGACCGGCCGGCCGACCGCGACGACGAGCCGGGTGTCGGCATCGATGACGACCTGGTGGTTGGTCGAGTACCGGTAATTCTTCGACTGCTCGGCAACGCTGTGATCGCGCGTGGGGACCAGGGTGCCGTCCACGATCAGCACGGTGTCCTTGCGAAACCGCTTGCGTTGCTGCAGCGCGAGCGACGGGCCGAGATGGTCGATGATGCGGTCCGCCGCCGACTTCGACACCCCGAACAGCGGAGCCAGTTGGCGCAAGGTGAGGTTCGTGCGCCAGTACGCAGCGACCAGCAGGACCCGGTCCTCCAACGACAGGCTCCAGGGCCGGCCCTTGCGGACCGGGTCCGCACCCTCGCGCCGCAGTGCGGTGACCAGCTTGCCGAACTGCCGCGGGCTCAGCCCGGTGAATGGGGCTATCCAGGAGTGCTCCGACGCCGTGATCACACCAGACACGACAAGATCATCTCACCCGTGACCAGCAGTTACGGGACACCCCTTAGGTGGAACATTATGAATTCCAGGCAATATGTCACAATAATCGGTGCGGGCCAATCCGGCCTTCAGTTGGGTATCGGCCTGCTGGAGGCCGGATACCACGTGCGCATCGTCAGCGACCGCACCGGCGACTCACCAGCGTCCCGGCCTCCTTCAAGTGGGCGGCCCCCGGTTGGTCGCCGAGGTCCCGCGCCCCGGACTAAACCCCCAGCTCGTCGAGCACGGTCAGCTGCTCCGGGCCCACGCCGGAGCGCCTGAAGCGCACGTTGCTCCGCCAGACCCCGAGCCGAACGGCCACCTCGGCGACCTCGCCCTCACCTGGCGGCCGGGTCGGCGCCGACTTCAACGTGCTGACGAAACACCTTCACGGCCCCTCCCGCGCTGCCACCTCGTACCTCGATGTCGGTGAGTTCTCGCGGTGCAGTGCCGGCCCTTCCGCTGTTGCCGGCGTGGCGTTGGAGGAGACGCGCGAGGGGTTGGTGACACGAAGTGAGACCGTCATGGCTGCTGAGGCGGCCACAGGCGGGGGGTCACGGTGGGGTCGGCGTAGTCGGGGGAGCCGTCCGGTCGGCGTGCGACGAGTTGGTCGTTGTCGTGGGTGGCGAGGGTGCCGTCGGGGTTGTGGGCGGTGATGTGCTGGTTGTCGCCGGGTTGTAGGTGGACGGCGATGGATCGGCGCGGTTCGCCGCTGATGTTGGGGCCACTGCCGTGGAGTGTCTTGCAGTGGTGGAAGCTGACCTGGCCGCGGGCGAGTGTGGCGGAGACGATGCTGAGATCGTGCTCGGTGGCGTAGCGCTCGATCGTGGTCAGGTCCTGGTCGAAGAAGCTGAGGTCGGCCTGCTCGTTCCGGCGGTGGCTGCCCGCGACGAACATGACGGGGCCGTGGGCATCGGTGATGTCGTGGAAGGGCACCCACGCGGTCAGCATCTCCTCACTCGAGCTGCTGCGCCAGTACTGCCGGTCGGTGTGCCAGCCGACGTTGCCCTGCTGGTTGGGGCCACTTGGCTTGTACAGCAGCTGGTCGTGCCACAGCCGGATCTCTGCGGCGCCGGCCAGTCGTGCGGCACATCCGGCTATCACGGACTGGCGGACCAGCAGAGCCAGTTCGCCGACCCGTAGCGAGGCGTAGTCGTTCTTGCGCAGCAACTCGCCGTCGGAGGTGCGCCATCCCCACAGGTTCCCGTCCGGGTCCGCGGGCAGCTGGTGGTCGACATCGCCTGCGTGGTGGCGGCGCATGCCGCGTTCGGCAGTTCCCAGTACCTCCTCAGCCAAGATCGGCGGGGAGATCCAATACCCGTTCTCCCGGTAGAACGCCACATCCTCATCGGTCGGCAGCACAGTGAGATCGTTGTTGTTCGCCATACCCGGGACGCTAGAGGAAACCTCGCTGGTCCAGCGTGCACATAACCCGGTGCGAGGTACATAATTCTCGGGTGTCTATCGACCGCCCCACAGGACTCAAGGCCGGCTTCCACGCGCACCTGCAGCAGGCCGGCGTCCCCGGGCTCGTCCACGCCGGCGACCAGCACGCCCCCACCAGCTGGGTGATCCGCTCCCACACCCACGAGGTGTGGGAGCTGTATCTGCAACTGGCCGGCCCACCGACTCGCTGGACCGTGGCCGACCGCACCTGCCACGTCCCCTCACGCGGGCTGCTGGCGGTGCCCCCCGGAGTGCCGCACGCGATGGCAGCCTCCAGCACGGCGCCCTACCACTTCCACTTCGCCGCCCTCGCCCCCGCGGACATCGTGCCGCCCGCCGATCTGAACCCCATGTGGCAGCAGCACCAGCCGATCGTCGTCACCGACGCCACCGCAATGATCACCCCGTTCGAGCTGTTCCTGCGGGAAGTGACCACCTACCAGCCACTGCGCACAGGCGGGCTGACCCACACCGCCGCCCTCCTCATTATCGAAGCCTCGCGCCTGGCCCACGGACGCCAAGTCGGCCGCGCTCTGGCCCTGCACCCAGCCATCGCCACGGCCAAACGGCTCATCGGAACCCATCTGGCCGAGAGCCTCACCGTCGAAGACCTGGCCGCCGGCGCTCGCCTGTCACCCGCGTACCTCGCCGAGCTCTTCCGCACCCAGACCGGCGAGACCCCGGGCCGGTACCGCACCCGCCTCCGCACAGAACGCGCCCGCATGCTGCTCAGCGAGACCGACCGGCCCATCACCACGATTGCAGCAGAACTCGGCTACTCCTCCTCGCAGCACTTCGCGACCGCCTTCCGCCGGGAAACCGGCACGACCCCCTCGAAGTACCGCCACACAGCCACGGGCGGGCCTCACCAGACGACCGCAGCCTTCCAGTAAGCGTCAGCCGCGCGGCCGCGTCGCCCAGGCGCTCCTCAAGGGCCGTTCGCGGGTTGGCCTGCGAACTGTTCACGAGATCCCGATTCGACGGTCGCCATCGGTTCGGGATTAGTACTCCAGTTGCAGATCGCTATCGTCGCTGGTCAGAGCTGGTTTTTGAGTGTACTCGCCTGACGTGCTGTCAATTGCTGTGAGTTCGTGACCTCGGGTGCGGCGGTGGTAGTGGCAGCGGCGGGCGGTGGCCTGGTGCCGGCGTCGCCACCAGGACCAGCTCATCGAGTGGCGGGTGCGCTGGAGGTGTGGCGGTGGGGAACTGCCAACTGCCAGGAGTCGCCGGATTTCTGCCACGGTGAGTGGTGCCAGGGTGCCGGAACCGTTTCTGCGGCCCCCTTTTCCGGCCCCGCAGCAGCGGCCATGGCGGCGAGGAAGGCGTGGGCGAGCATGGCCAGGGTGATGTGCCGGTACCAGCCCGGATACTGGCGGACCTCGTACTGGTCCAGGCCGCACTCGTTCTTCGCTGTCTGGAATGCCTCCTCAATCGCCCAGCGCATTCCGGCGATGCGCACCAGTTCGGCGACAGTGGTTCCGTTGGGCGCGTAGGCGAGGTAGTAGGCGATCTCGTTCGGGCGGGCCAGGCTGCGGCGGGCCAGCACCCACCGGTCGTGGGTGGGCTGGTCACCGTCGAAGTCGGCGATGGCGGGCAGTCGGGCGGCGGCCCAGTCGTAGACGCGCGGCCCTTTCGCGCCGTTGCCGCAGGAGTGGCGTTCCCAGGCGTCGTCGGGTGCCTGGGCGATGGCGAAGTCGATGCGGCCGACCGCGTGGACGTGCTGGGACTTCGGCACGGCCAGGACGTAGCCGACGCCCGCTTCCTCGAGCATGCGGCGCAGCCGCCACTCCTGTCCGTAGGCGGAGTCCGCGGTCACCCAGGCGATGGGCAGCGGCGAAGCCAGGGCCCGCTTGATGACGGCCTTCGCGAGGTCGCCCTTGGTAGCGAACGTGCGCTCGTCGGGGATCTTCGCCGCCCGGCAGCGGCCTGGATCGGACGTCCAGGACTTCGGCAGATACAGCTCCCGGTCCACCAGCGCGCGGCCCCTGGGCGTGGCGTAAGCGGCGAAGACGCCGATCTGGCAGTTCTCCGTGCGGCCGGCGGTGCCGGAGTACTGCCGCTGCACCCCGGCCGAGGCGTCGGCGCAGCACCGCTGGACGCCTCCAGCGGGAAAAACATCCGGCACCGGCTCAACACCGGCGGAAACCGTGCACTGAACTCCGCGCTCCACATCGTCGCCGTCTGCCAGATCCGTAGTCCCGGCCGCGGCCAGGACTACTACCTGCGCAAGATCGCGGAAGGCAAGACGCCCGCAGAGGCTCGCCGGGCCCTGAAACGAGGCCTCTCCAACGTGGTCTACCGGACCATGAAACGAGACCATCGCGGCCAACTCGCAATCGCAGCTTGACACACAGAGGCGCTCATCAGGGTCGCCGGGGCGACACCCATGCGCTCGGCCGCGGCCTGCATGCTGAGCGGCTCGGGGAAACGCGCGTCGAGCATCCGCTTCGCGGCGACCCCCAGGCTTCGCTCCGACTGGCGGCGTGCCCCAGATCCAGTCCGCGCATCGGCGAAGAGTTCGGTGACGGCCGTGATGAGACGCTCCCTGCGTTCCTCGGCGATTGTCGCCGAGGCAGCGGTCACGAGCGATTGCACCGGCCGGGCCGCATGCAGCGTGCTGGGGAAGACCGGGGTACGCGTGGAGCTGAACGTGCGAAAAACCCACTCCTGCGGCACGGACACCGTTGTGTACACCAGGCCGGTGTCCTCGTCGATCACACCGTCGTGCACCTCACCGGGGTGTAGCACGGTGGCCAGCCCGTCCGACACCAGGCACGACGAACCCGCGCTGCGCAATCGCACCGACCCGCTGCTGACCAGTGCGAAGGACCACGCCTCGTGCGCGTGCCGAGGATAGCTGTGAGCAGGTCGAAGCCGAAGACGGCGCATAGTCACTGTCACCGCCTCATTGACGCCCCGACTACAGCACGAGTCAACAAACCCAGAGCAACAAGGCACAGCAGTTCAAATCTCAAAACCTGTGACGGTGGCTATCGGCGTCCTCCTCGCTGACCGCACCAACACCGCCGCGACACTCCGCCGCCACGCCCGCGACGCCACTCGTCCGTCCCCTGCCCATCCTGGACATCACGTGATCAAGGCAGACAGATCACCTGAACGACGCCGCCCTGGCTGTGCGGCCTCCTTGTCCTCAGCGTCCGCCCATGACCAGCTCATTGACAAAGTCGAAACGCCACCAGAAACTGGCATGCCAGTTACTCACTCTAGTATGTCAGGTGGCTTGGTATGGAGATCGTCAGCGAGGCGCACGGGGCTACACGTCGCTCGTTGAACTCGCTCCGGCTCGTCGAGCAGGCGTACCGACTGATCAAAAAGCGGATTGTTCGGGGACAGCTGCCTCCGGGAGCGTCGTTCAGCGAGGCGGCGATGAGCCGCGACCTCGAGCTTGGCAAGACACCGATCCGGGAGGCCCTGGCCCGCCTGCAGGGTGAGGGGTTGGTGACCGCCGTTCCCCGGTCGGGCTACTGCGTCACCGAGATCACCATCCGTGACGTGACCGAGATCTTCGCGGTACGGGCGCTACTGGAAGCCGAGGCAGCGCGACTCGCCGCGGCGAGACCAGATGCGGATGGCGCGAGCATCGCGAAGCTCCGCCGACTGGCGGATGTGCCCTTCAGGTACGGGGATGAACCGGACGAGCTGCTCGACGCCAACGTCGAGCTCCACGGCGAGATCGCACGGATGAGCGGCAACCGGCTCCTCGTGACGATGATCGACGACCTCGTACAGCGTTCCGACCGGCTGCTCTGGCTCGGTGTTCCCACCAGCCCCCGCGTCAGCGAGTTGATGGACCAGCACCAAGCGTTGGCTGCCGCCATCAGCCGCGGAGATGTCGAAGCCGCCGGCAAAGTGGCCGCTGAACACGTCCGGCTGTCCAAGGAGACGATCACCGAGGCGCTGCTGGCCAGCCCGGTGGCGATCCCCCACTCCAGCCAAGGTCGTGTGTCGTCGTGAGGCCGCCGACCGAAACCTGCGACCACGTGGCGATCCGGCTGTCAGGAGACCCCTCGGCGACGCCGCCCATTGACCATGTGCTCGTCGCGGTGCCCAACCTTCAGCGTGCGACGGCATGCCTGCGTGACCTCGGGTTCGTCGTCGCGGATGGCGGGTCCCATCCGACCCTCGGAACGCACAACGCGCTCGTCCAGTGGGCGGACGCCTACGTGGAGCTGATCGCGCCACGCGACCCAGTCGTGGCCGCAGCCAACCCGCTCGGTGCCGACCTGCTGCGCTTCCTTGAACAACGTGCAGGCGGCCTGCTCGGGTTCTGCCTCCGCCTACCCGACGCTTCTGCGACCAGACGCCTCGCCAACCTCACCGCTGGCTGGACGGTGTGGCAGAACGTGACCCGCACGTCGCCGTCCGGGACCACCTTGAAGTGGGACCTCGCGTTTCCCGGAACACCGCGGCTCCGCGGACCGTACCCATTCTTCATCCGCTGGGACCCGCAATCGGTCCCGCACCGTCCCGTCCGCCACCCCAACACGACACGTGGCATTGAAGCACTACACCTTCACCTGCCCGAGCAATCGGCGGCATCCGAGTGGTACCGCGACGTGCTTATCCCCGAACTGGACGGTCACGCGAAGACGAAACCGTGCATGTCGACTCACTGCCGAGCGCGCCACGACATCCATGACAGCCCTTCGGGACTCACCGGGCTCACGCTGACAGGCGACACCGAAAATCGCTGGACCCTGCCGCCCGAAATCTTCGGAGACGTCCAGCTCACCGTCCACTCCTATCCCAATCGGAGGTAGACCAATGAAAGCAGCCCTCGTCGTGGCCAGAGGCGGACCCGACTGCAGGATCGTCGCAGAGCATCCTGACCCCGTCGCCGGCCCGACCGACGTCCTGATCCGCGTCCGCGCCTGCGCCTTGAACCATCTGGACATTTTCGTGCGCCGCGGCGTGGCAGGGAAGCACGTCCCGCTCCCGCACATCTCCGGAGGCGACATCGCCGGCGAGGTGCTCAGTGTGGGATCCGAGGTGACACACCTGAATTTGGGCGAGCGAGTCCTCGTCGACCCGATGGTCGGACACGAAGCGATCGGGGAGGACCTGCCGGGCGGCCTCGCCGAGATCGCCGTCGTACCTGCCAAGAACTGCATCAAGCTCCCCGACGATGTCGATTACCAGACAGCTGCCGCACTTCCCATCGCCTATGGCACCGCCAACCGCATGCTCGTCACCCGCGGGCGCGTCCAGGCGGGCGAGGTCATCGCCGTGCTCGGCGCGTCCGGAGGTGTCGGCAACGCGGTCGTCCTCATCGCGAAGGCACTCGGCTGCAAAGTCATCGCCTGCGGGAGCACCGACGCCAAGCTCGAACGGCTCGCCGATATCGGCGCAGACGTCCTCGTCAACACCACCACAGAGGACTTCAGCGCACGCATCTGGGCCGAGACCGGCCGCCAGGGAGCGGACGTGGTTGTCGACTACACCGGCGCCGACACCTGGGCGGGTTCCATCCGCGCCACCCGCCCCGGCGGACGCGTCCTCACCTGCGGCGCCACCAGCGGCTACGACGTCACGATGCACCAACCGTTCGTGTGGGTGCGGGAACTCGACATCATCGGCAGCAACGGCTGGCGGCGAAGCGACCTGGAGTACCTGCTCGATATGGTGCGCACCAAGAAGCTGAGGCCCGTCATCGACAGCGTCCTGCCGCTCGATGAAGTCCAAGAGGCAGAACGTCGACTCGAGGAACGGCTCGCCTTCGGCAAGGTGGTGGTCACACCATGAACACGCAGTTGCCGAGTACGCGACGCGAGAGATCCGAAGAACCACCACACCAATGTGTCGAGAACAACCTCGGTTGGGCGCTCATCCGCGACGCGGTGCGCGAGCATCCGCAACGCCCGGCCATCCGGCAGGGTGATCTCGTGCTCAGCTACCGCGACCTCGACGAACGCACCAGCCGGACGATGGCGGCGTTGCAACGCGCGGGCGTCGCCTCAGGCGACCGGGTGGCACTGCTGTTCCCGAACGACCACCGTTACCTTGAGTGCCTGTTCGCAACCATGCGGCTCGGCGCGGTTGCGGTTCCGCTCAACAGCAGGTCGTCCCGTTCTGCGATGGCCCATGTGCTCACAGACGCCGCGCCCGCCGCACTCGTCGCGCACGAGACGGCAGCGGCCGAGGCAACAGCACTGCTGAACGAGGCCGGTATTACCTCCGTCTTGCTGATCACAGCCGAACGCGACGATTGGATCCTGGAGCACGGGGACCTCGCGGAGCCGATCGACGGGGCGGAACTTCCGCTCGTCCCAATCGTCCCTGTCGAACCCGACGCGGTGTGCATGCAGCCATACACCTCGGGTTCCACCGGGCGTCCCAAGGGTTGTGAGCTCACCCACGGCGGCCAGTTGTGGAACGCCCGGGTCACTCGCGATGCCTGGAAGATCACCGTGGACGACTGCGGCCTTGCTGCCGCGCCGCTCTATCACAAGAACGCGATGATCTGCGTGGTCAAACCGTGCCTGCTCGCCGGGGCGACGATCGCGCTAGCCTCCGATCCCTCACCCGCCGCCATTCCGGCGGAGGTGGAGCGCAACAGATGCACATACACCACCGGCGTTCCGGCCACGTATGAGATCTTGCTGCACAGCCACACCTACCAGGAACACGACATGTCCTCACTCCGATTCGTCGTGTGCGGATCGGCGCCACTCACGGAAGAGAGCGCGCGACGGATCACTGACGCATTGCAGGCGCCAGTGCTCGAATGTTACGGGCTCACCGAAGGCGGCCCAATGGTGCTCATCAGCACCTTCGACGCCTGGCGGCGGGGAAGTCCGGGTCGCCCCGTCACGGGATGTGAGGTCCGAGTCGTGGCGGACGACGGATCGGATTCCGCGGTCGGCTCGGCCGGCGAGCTATGGGTTCGCAGCCCGGGCGTCATTCGCGGATACGCCGGCCTCCCCGAGATCACGCGGGCCAGGGTCTCCGAGGACGGGTGGCTCCGCACCGGCGACCTCGCACGCCGCGACAATGCCGGCTACTACTATATCTTGGGCCGCAGCGACGAGATGATGATCGTCGGCGGCGAAAACCTCTACCCCCTTGAGGTCGAGCAGCTCATCGCAGCCCTGCCGGGCGTCGCCCAAGTCGCCGTCGTCCCGGCCAGTGACCCGCTGAAGGGACAGGTTCCGGTGGCGTTCGTCGTCGCCGACGACGACCTGTCCGAAGTCGACATCCTACGCCACTGCCTAGTCAACGGCGCCCCGTACGCGCATCCCCGTCAGATCGTCCGGATGGACGACCAATTGCCGGTGAACGGCACAGGGAAGATCGACAAATTGGCGCTCACGACACTCGCTGAGCAAAGCTACCAACGGCGGCAGCCATGACCCGCGCCGATGCACGCCACCCCGACTCCGCACCTACCCGCATCGCAGCGGTGAAGAGCGCCCTGCATGCCTCAGCGTTCCACCGCTGGCTCGGGCTTGAGATCGTCCGCGCGGATGACGGAGAGGTGATACTGCACCTGTCGGTCAGACCCGAGCACGTCGTCAACGGGACTCCGTCCTATGTCCACGGCGGCATCATTGCCGCGGCTGCCGACCTGGCCGGAGACCTGGCCTTCGTCACCCGGACCGGAACGGGTCTGCCGACAGTCGACATCCGCATCGACTACCTCCGTCCCGCATACCCCGACGCCGACCTGCGAGTCGCCGCCCGGATCGTACGACAGGGCCGCAGGCTCGGTGTCGCCGACATCCACGTCCACGACACCGTGCAACGTGAAATCGCCCTCGCCCGCGCACTCTATGCACTCCCCTGACCCAGGATCGCCCGAACATCCCAGTAGTTCCATCACAAGGAACACTTCCCAATTGGCGATCGAGTCGTCGCGGGGCCCTGGACGGCCAAGCGCCTTGAGCCGCTACACGGTCTCAACCATGGCAACCATACCCAGTGCCCGAGTACACCGATCCTATGAATGACCAGTACAGACCCCGAGATGACAGGTAGGGCTCAATCATGTCCGTCCCACCGGATAAGAACTCCGTCAGTACCAGTAGGACGCCCGCCACCGCTGGTGCGGCGTCGATCCTCGGTTTCTCCTTCGACCTGTTCGACCTGACGATTCTCCTGTTCGTCGCGCCAACTGTCAGCCGCGTGCTGTTCCCGGTGGCGGATCCGACACTCGCGCTGGCGGCGACGTTCGCCTCGTTCGGCGTCAGCCTGCTCATGCGGCCCTTGGGCGGAATCGTCTGCGGTCGCTTCGCCGACCGTCTCGGCCGGCGGCGAATGATGCTCATAAGCATCATGGGCGTCGGCGTGACGACCGCGTTGATGGGCGCTTTGCCGACCTACGCGGCCGCTGGTGCGGTCGGACCGACGCTGTTCCTGTTGCTCCGGCTGCTGCAGGGCTTGTTCGTAGGAGGCGTCGTCGCATCGACTCACACGCTCGGCACCGAGTCGGTCCCGCAACGGTGGCGTGGCCTGCTCTCGGGATTGATCATCAGCTCAGGCGGCATCGGGATCATGATGGCAGCCGGGATGCTGTTCCTCACGTCGGCGTTGTTCCCCGGCGACGCGTTCGACGAGTGGGGCTGGCGGGTTATGTTCTTCAGCGGGCTGCTCGCGTCGCTGATCAGTCTCGCCATCACCCTCCGTGCGGAGGAGTCGCCGATGTGGGCAGCGCAGGACGCCAATCGTTCACAAGCGCCCGCGAAGGCGCGGACTCTTCTTGGCCGCGAGCACCGCGGGGCAACGCTGACCAGCCTTGGCATGGTCTTCGGGGCTGCGAGCATCTGGTACCTCACCATCGGTTTCCTACCCACCTTCCTCGGGCAGGTCAACAAGATCTCCGGCACTCAGACGGCGGTCGTACTCCTCGTCGCGGGAGTGTTCATCGTGCCCACCTCGGCACTGATCGGACATGCCAGCGAACGCTTCGGTCGACGTCCTGTCCTCGTCGTCATGGGTGTCGTCGACCTCGTCGCCCTCCCTGTCCTGGTCTACCTGATCTCAGAGGTCGCTGCTTCCGACTTCGGCAAGCTCGTCGCCGCCTCCGCGCTTTTCTGCCTCATCGCCAACGGCACTAGCGCGCCACTGCAGATCTTCCTCGCCGAGCGGTTCCCGACTGCCCTCCGCGCCACCGGCACGGCAATGGTGTACAATGCCGGGTTCGCCCTCGGTGGGCTGATGACAACCGTCGTCCCACTGCTCAGCCCGACGGTGTCGGACATTCCCGGCAGACTAGTCGCCGGCTTGGCCCTGTGCGCAGCCGTCTTCCTGGTCTTCGCGCTGCGCTGTCCGGAGACTCGCGGGGCATTGGAGGCCCCCGCCGACCTGCCTCGCAGCGAGTCATGACGAGCGACTGGGCTAGGACGGCGATCGCCCGCCTCCGCGCGGACGAGCTGAACACAGGCGAAACGCCGCTGCGCAGGTTCCCGCTGCCGGAGGACTGGCACGTCGACCTCTATCTCAAGGACGAGTCGCAGCAGCCCACCGGCAGCGTCAAACACCGCCTGGCTCGGTCGCTGTTTCTGGATGCCATCGTCCGCGGTCGGATCCACGAGGGAACCACTGTCGTCGAAGCCTCCGCGGGGTCCACCGCGATCAGTGAAGCCTACTTCGCCCGACAGCTGCATCTTCCGTTCGTCGCCGTCATACCGGCATCGACGTCCTCGAGAAAGCGCGAGCTCCTCGAACGATCCGGCGCAACCTGCCACCTCGCGGCCAGCCTCGACAATCTCATCGACGACGCACGTCAGCTCGCCACGGCTACGGACGTGCACTTCATGGACCAGTTCACCAATGCAGAACGAGCGCTGGACTGGCGCGGCCACAACGTAGCGTCCTCCATCCTCCGACAGTTGCGGACCGAACGCTACTCAGTCCCCCGCTGGCTCGTCACCAGCGCCGGCACCGGCGGAACAGCCACAGTGATCGGTCGGTATCTGCGTTACCAGGGCCACCCGACCAGTCTCTGCGTTGCCGACCCGGAAGGCTCGGCGCTGCTGGACGCGTGGCGCAACCAGGAGCCGAAATGGGCGGCCACCGGGTCGCGTATCGAGGGCATCGGACCACCTTGGACGCCACCGTCCTTCCAGCCCGGCCTCATCGACGACATGATAACGGTGCCCGACGACGCCAGCATCGCCGCGATGCACGTGACGTCTGCCCTGCTCCGTCAGCCCGTTGGCGCCTCGACCGGGACCAACGTCTGGGCCGCCGTGCGGCTGGCCCGGGGAATGCGGGACATCGGTGTGCACGGCAGCGTCGTCACTCTGATCTGCGACGGCGGAGACCGTTACGGCGACACCTATTACTCCGACGAATGGAACACGAGCCACGGTATCCAACCACAGAAACACCGCGAAGAACTCGAGGCATTGCTCGCCGTGCATTAGACGAATGAGCCGTCCGCCCGTCGTAAGTCTGTCAAATGGTCAGTCCCGGTGAGTGATGCCTTACCAGGAACGCGAACATGCTGCGCCGGTGCCATCGGACCTCGCCTTCATACCATTCGTCGGTGCGTGCGAGCCCGGCGGCAGTAGCGACGGCGGCGGATGCCCGATATCCGAGGTGGATGTAGGCGATGACCGCTCTGCGCCGGCAGCGAGGACCGCACCAACGACGAGATCTCCGGCGGCTGGGTCTGCTGCCCAACACCGTCAAGTACTAACCCAAGCACGCGATGCGCACGCCCGTGCTGACGACCCACTTTGTGGCTTAGCGGCCCCCTACGGCCGGGGCATCATCGCCGCACGTTCGGCGCTGCCGGCTTACGCGAAAGGATCGGCACATGTTCTATGACCTCGGTGTTCGCGATTTCCTTGACCGCGCGGAAACGGTGTACCCGGACCGCGTGGCGGTGGTCGACGAACCCGCCCAGCCTGCCGAATCGTGGTGTTCGGTCACCTACCGCGAACTCGCCCGACGGGCCCGCGCACAGGCGGCGAACCTGGACGCGCTCGGGGTACCCCTTGGAGGACGGGTGGCGATCGTGTCGCACAACTCGGCGCGGCTGCTCACGTCGTTCTTCGGCGTCTCGGGCTGGGGCCGAGTGCTGGTACCGGTGAACTTCCGACTCGCTCCGGCAGAGGTGCGCTACATCGTGGAGCACTCCGGTTCCGCGGTCGTGATGATCGACCCGGAGCTGAAGCCGTTGGTGGACAGCGTGACTGGGAAGCACGTGTTCGTGCTTGGCGAGGACGATGACAAGATCTGGGGTGGCGACGGCGAACCGCGGCCGTGGGCCGGTGATGAGTCGGCCATCGCCACGCTGAACTACACGTCCGGCACCACGGCGCGGCCGAAGGGCGTTCAGCTGACGCACCGCAACCTGTGGCTGAACGCGGCCGTCTTCGGCCTGCACACCACGCTCAGCGACAACGACGTACTGCTGCACACGTTGCCGATGTTCCACGCCAACGGCTGGGGCATGCCGTACGCGGTCACCGGCCTGGGGGGACGGCACATCTTGTTGCGCAAAGTGGATGGAACGGAAATCCTGCGCAGGGTGCAGGAACACGGCGTGACGATCATGTGCGCAGCGCCGGCCGTGGTCACCGCAGTGCTCGACGGAGCCGCGAAGTGGGAGGGCGAGATCCCCGGCCGCGACCGGGTACGGATCGTGGTGGCGGGTGCTCCGCCGCCGACCCGCACGATCGAGCGGGTGCGCGCCGAACTCGGCTGGGAGTTCATCCAGCTCTACGGACTCACCGAGACTTCGCCGCTGGTGACGGTGAACCGGTTCCGCGGTGAGTGGGCCGGTCTTGACCCGCACGAGCAAGCGAGACTGTTGGGCCGTGCCGGCGCTCCGGCGCTAGGCGTGCGCGTGGCGATCGATCTCGACGGCGAGGTGCTCGCCCAGTCGAACCACAACCTCGACAGCTATTGGGAAAACCCGGAGGAAACCGCCCGCGTGCAGGCCGGCGGTTGGTTCCACACCGGTGACGGCGGCAGTTTCATCGATGGCTACCTCACCATCGCTGACCGCAAGAAGGACGTGATCATTACCGGCGGCGAGAACGTGTCGTCGATCGAGGTGGAGGACGCGCTCAACTCGCACCCAGCGGTCCGCGAGGCCGCGGTGATCGGCATCCCTGACGAGAAGTGGGGCGAGCTGGTCACCGCCCTGGTGGTCACCGACAACACCGAGGTCACCGCCGAGGAGTTGATCACGCACTGCCGCGACCACCTGGCCGGCTACAAATGCCCGAAGCGGGTGGAGTTCCTCCCGGCGCTGCCGCGCACGACGACGGGCAAGATCCAAAAGTTCAAGCTGCGTCAACCGTTCTGGAAGGGGCAGGAGCGCCAGGTGCACTGATCGCCGCCGACTGTCATTGCGGCATTGACTCGACTGCGGGCCAGCCTGCACGTCGGCCACCTGGTGCAGCTCACCCTCCGCCGGCTCCAGCAGGCCGGACGCCCTGGCACTCGTGGGCGACGCGACCGGCCACATTGGCGACCCTCGGCCTGACCGGCCCGCGCACCCTGAACGACCCGGAGACGATCGCCCACTGGGCGCCCCGGCTGCGCGCGCAGATCGGGCGGTACCTCTTCTTTGAGGGGGATAACGCGGCGACCATGCTCAGCAACCTGGACTGGACCGCGGGCCTGTCCGTGATCGAGTTCTTGCCTGATGTCGGGAAGCACTTCCGGGTGAACAAGAAGCTCACCAAGGACTCGGTCGCCCAGTGCCTGGCGTCCGATCAGGGCATCAGCTTCACGGAGCTCAGGTACCAGTTGCTTCAGGGTATGGACTTTGGGGAGGTGTACCGGCGGTATGGCTGCATCGTCCAGACTGGCGCTAGCGACCAGTGGGGCAACCTCACGGCCGGTCTGGATCTGCTCGAGGTCAGGAACGTCAGGATCACGATCTGTTCTGCTTCAGCCATGTGTGCATCCGATCTCGTGCGCCGTCCGGCAAGAGCAGTCACGACGGCTGAGGTCTCACGCGGGTCGACAGACTAGTAGGGCGTCCTACTGTCGGCCCGCCACGACGGATCCATCACACGGAAGGAAGCCGCAATGCCGCCGCTGCAGGACGACATGGGAAACGCTCTGAACTTGGCTCGTCCGCCACGACGGGTGGTGTCCCTCGTACCGTCACTGACGGAGGCTCTAGCCAGCAGCAGACCGGATGTCCTCGTCGGGGCGACCCGCTGGTGCACCCACCCGAGCGACCTCGACGTGGTACGGGTGCGAGGTACCAAGAACCCGGATCGTGATGCGATCGTGGGACTGCGGCCGGATCTCGTGATCGCGAACAAGGAAGAGAACCGCGAGCTCGACGTGGCCCGGTTGCGCGCTGCGGGAGTGCCTGTGTGGGTGACCGTCATCGAGACCGTCCCACAAGCCCTTGACTCGCTCGAGCGAATGTTCACCGAGGCTCTGGAAACCTCGATTCCCGACTGGCTCGACGCGGCACGAGCGCTCTGGTCGGACCCGCTTCCCCATGCCGTCGCCACCGCTGCGGTCCCGATCTGGCGGGATCCATGGATGGTGGTCGGGAAGTCCACCTTTACCGGCGACCTGCTGCGCCGGGCCAGTCTCGCCAACGCGTTTGCCGCGCATCCGAGCCGCTACCCGCGCGTGGCGCTGGAGGAGATCGACCGACTGGACGTGGACGTCGTGCTGCTGCCCGACGAGCCGTATGCGTTCTCCGGCCACGACGGCCCCGAGGCGTTCCGTCGCGCGCCCACCCGACTGGTGAATGGTCGGCTGATCACCTGGTACGGCCCATCACTGCTTCCGTCACACGACATGCTGCGGGAGCTCGTGTCGGCCATGTGAGCTGGGAGTCCCGACTCAACCCGCTAAGAGAGCCACATCCACCTCGGTGATCGTACTGCCCTGGCCGTTGAACTCCTGTCCGACAGCGAAGCCCTCGGCGCGGCAGGCCTGCGCACTCTTCTCTGTGCTCCTGCTCACACCACCCTCCCGCATTTAGTAGGACGTCCTACTATCCCTCCAAACAGCGTTCCCCTGACGTGCTTTGGGAAGGCCCCCCATGAGCGAGCTGCACCGTCCCGTGCACCCCGTCCGCCTGGTCACCGCTGCGGCCCTGTTCGACGGACACGACGCGTCGATCAACATCATGCGGCGGATCTTCCAGTCCCAGGGCGCCGAAGTGATCCACCTCGGACACAACCGGTCGGTGCAGGAGGTTGTGGACGCGGCGCTCGAGGAGGACGTACACGGAGTGGCGGTCTCGTCCTACCAGGGCGGGCATGTCGAGTACTTCGAGTACCTGGTCGAGTCGCTGCGCAGGCAGGGAGCGGAGCACATCCGTGTGGTGGGGGGAGGCGGTGGCGTGATCGTGCCCGAGGAGATAACGCGGCTGCGCAAGAGCGGGGTGACCATCTTCTCCCCCGAGGACGGTCAGCGGATGGGCCTCGCCGGTATGGTCAATGCGGTCGTCAGGGAATGCGACTCCGACCTGTGGATGAGCAAGCCGACCGACGCTGCCGCCGTACTCGCCGGCGAACGGTTTGCGATCGCCCGCGCCATCACCGGAGCGGAGTTCGGCAAGTTGCCCCCGGAATTTCTTGAGCAACTCCGTGCGGCCGCAGGGGCACGGGGCAGGCCGGTGCTCGGTATTACGGGCACCGGCGGGTCGGGGAAGTCGTCGCTGACCGACGAGTTGGTGCGCCGGTTCCGCGCCGACCAGCAGGACAGGCTGCGGATCGCGGTGATCGCGGTCGACCCGACCCGCCGCCGTGGGGGCGGCGCGCTGCTCGGTGACCGGATCCGCATGAACTCGCTGGATGGGAAACGGGTGTTCTTCCGGAGCCTGGCCACCCGAGGCAGTCACGAGCTACCCGAGCACCTGTCCGACGTGATCGACGTGGTGAAGGCCGCCGGGTTCGACCTGGTGATCGTGGAGACGCCGGGCATCGGCCAGGGCGACGCGGCGATCGTGCCGTTCGTCGACACCTCCCTGTATGTCATGACGCCGGAGTTCGGCGCCGCCTCGCAGCTGGAGAAGATCGACATGCTCGACTTCGCCGATGTCGTGGCGATCAACAAGTTCGAGCGGCGCGGCGCCAAGGACGCGCTGCGCGACGTGGGTCGCCAACTAGTCCGCAACCGCGAGGAGTTCAGCAAGAAGCCCGAGGATATGCCTGTGTTCGGGACCTCTGCGGCCACGTTCAACGACGACGGTGTCACCGCACTCCACCAACACCTGAAGACTGTCCTTGCCGGGAAGGGGCTGGCGCTGTCCGAGGGCACGTTGGCGCCGGTCGACGTGCGCCATTCCTCGGGCATCCGGCAGGTGGTTCCGGCCGACCGGGTGCGCTACCTTGCCGAGATCACCGACACGGTCCGTGCGTATCACGCCAAGACCGAACGGCTCGCCGAGGCGGCCCGGCGAGTGCAGCGCCTGGGCGCGGTCAGGGGCGAACTCGCCCAGGCCGGCTCCGACGCCGGGAACGTGCGGTCACTGCTCGAGAACGCCTGCAAGCAACTCCCGCACGACATCGCCGAACAGATCAACAACTGGCCCGCCGTCATCGCCTCCTACTCCGGCGACGAGCAGGTCGTAAGGGTCCGCGAGCGGGAGATCCGCACCAGGCTGTCCCGCGATTCCCTCTCGGGCAACAAGATCCCTCGCGTTGCCCTGCCCAGGTTCACCGACCACGCGGAGCTGGTCCGGTTCTGGCGCCGGGAGAACTTGCCCGGCCACTTCCCTTTCACCGCCGGTGTGTTCCCCTTCAAGCGCGACGGCGAGGACCCGGCGCGAATGTTCGCTGGCGAGGGCGATCCCTTCCGCACCAACCGGCGCTTCAGGCTGCTCTCCGAGGGCCAGTCGGCCACCCGGCTGTCCACCGCTTTCGACTCGGTCACCCTCTACGGCCGTGACCCGGACGAGCGTCCCGACATCTACGGGAAGGTCGGCACCTCCGGAGTGTCGGTCGCGACCCTGGAGGACATGAAGGTGCTCTACGACGGCTTCGACCTGGTGACGCCTACGACCTCGGTCTCCATGACAATCAATGGACCCGCGCCGACCATCCTGGCGTTCTTCCTCAACACCGCGATCGACGAGCAAATCGCCAGGTTCCGCACCGTTGAGGAACGCGATCCCTCCCAAGCAGAGGCCGCCGAGCTGCGCGCGCTCGCGCTGGTGAACGTGCGCGGCACAGTGCAGGCCGACATCCTCAAGGAGGACCAGGGCCAGAACACCTGCCTGTTCTCGACCGAGTTCGCCCTGCGGATGATGGCGGACATCCAGGAGTGGTTCATCGACCACAAGGTCCGTAACTTCTACTCGGTCTCGATCTCCGGCTACCACATCGCCGAAGCCGGTGCGAACCCGATCAGCCAGCTGGCCTTCACCCTGGCCAACGGTTTCACCTACGTTGAGGCATACCTCGCCCGGGGCATGCATATTGATGACTTCGCCACGAACCTGTCGTTCTTCTTCTCCAACGGCATGGACCCCGAATACTCCGTGCTGGGCCGGGTCCGCCCGCCGGATCTGGGCAGTCGCGATGACGGAGAAGTACGGTGCCAACGACCGTTCCCAGAAGCTGAAGTACCACGTCCAGACCTCGGGACGATCCCTGCACGCCCAGGAGATGGACTTCAACGACATCCGCACAACGTTGCAGGCGCTCATCGCGATTTACGACAACTGCAACAGCCTGCACACCAACGCCTACGACGAAGCGGTCACCACCCCTACCGCGGAGTCCGTGCGCCGGGCCCTGGCCATCCAGTTGATCATCAATCGGGAATGGGGCCTGGCCATGAACGAAAACCCCCTCCAGGGCTCGTTCGTCATCGATGAACTCACCGACTTGGTCGAGGAGGCCGTCCTGAAGGAGTTCGAGCGGATCAGCGAGCGAGGCGGCGTCCTCGGCGCCATGGAGACCGGCTACCAGCGCGGCCGGATCCAGGATGAGTCGATGCTCTACGAGCAGCGCAAGCACGACGGCACCCTGCCCCTCATCGGTGTCAACACCTTCCGCAAACCCCACGCGGAGACCACTGACCCCGATGTCATCGAGTTGGCGCGTGCCACGGAAGAGGAGAAGCAGTCCCAGCTGGAGCGTGTACGGGACTTCCAAGCCCGTCATCGCGACCCGGCCCGTGCCGCCCTGGCTGCTCTCAAGGACGCGGCGGTGAGCGGCGACAACGTGTTCGCCGTCCTCATGGACGCCGCCCGGGTCTGCTCGCTCCAACAGATCACCGACGCTTTCTTCGAGGTGGGCGGCCAATACCGCCGCAACGTCTGACCCCCAAGAAACCACACTGCACACACTCACCGGATAGGATCTCAGATGGATCCCGTTACCCGCCTCGGCGTCGTCGGCTGCGGCCTCATGGGCTCCGGCATCGCCGAAGTCGCCACCCACAGCGGCATCGACGTCCGCGTCGCCGAAGCCAACCGTGACGCTGTCGAGACCGGCCGCCGCCGTATCACCGCCTCCCTCGAGCGCGGCGTACGGCGCGGCAAGCTCAGCGAACAGCAGCGCGACCAAGCTCTCACCAAGCTGTCTTTCACACACGACCTCAACGACATGGCCGACCGCCAGTTCGTCATCGAGGCCGTCGCAGAGAACCGGGACATCAAGACCGACGTTCTCCGCACCCTGGACAAGGCATTGGAAGACTCCGCGGCGATCCTGGCCACCAACACCTCCTCCATCCCCATCGTCGACCTCGCCATCGCCACCGAGCGGCCCGGGCAGCTCATCGGCATGCATTTCTTCAACCCCGTGCCCGTGCAGCAACTGGTCGAGCTCATTCCCGCCCTCACCACCACCCCGGAGACCGTGCAGCGCACCCGCGACTTCGCCAGCCAGCTGGGCAAGCAGGCCATCCAGGCCCCGGACCGCTCCGGCTTCGTGGTCAACGCCCTGCTCGTGCCCTACCTGCTCAGCGCCGTACGCATGGCGGAGTCCGGCGCCGCACACCCGGACGACATCGATCAGGGCATGGAACTCGGCTGCGCCCACCCCATGGGGCCGCTCCGCCTGCTCGACCTCATCGGCCTCGACACGGCCCAAGCGGTGGCCGAGTCGATGTACGAGGAGTTCAAGGAACCGCTGTACGCACCGCCTGCCCTGCTGCGCCGCATGGTCGCCGCGGGCCATCTCGGCCGCAAGAGCGGCCGAGGCTTCCACACGTACGACGCCTGAACAAAGGCCCGCCGCCATGCGGTCGGCAATCAGTGGCAGTGCTCGCCCTCAACGACGGCGGCTGTTGCACAACCGGTGGGCTGGGCCCAGATTTCCTGTTCGAGACCGAAGGTGCCTTGGGAGCGCAGAACGAGGCCGTTGAGCACGGTGTGCCGTAGGGCTTAGAAGGCGGACTTCGCCTGCCAGCGCTCGGGGTAGCCGGTGGCCGGATCGGTGCCGTGGTCCAGCACGGCCGCGGTCGCTGCCGAGCCGTCTGGCCGAGGGGATCAAGAGAGGTGGACGGTGGGTGCAGAGCGCCGATGAGCGCGCCATTCTGCATGAGGTTGGATACCAGGCCCCGGATGCGCTTCGCCTGGATGTGCGGGAACTTGCCCTGCACCTTTCCACCAGCAGGTCGTACGAGGAACCGTCACATCGGCAGGGGCCTAACGATTCCAGCGTTCGAAAGGCTGAGCCATGTCCGACCGACTGACGAGGACGAACGCTGGGCGATCACCCGCCGTCTCATGCACGACGAAGACATCGCCATCGAAGACCAGTTTGCCGGGCTACTCGTTCTGCTCTATGCCCAACGCATCACCGCCGTCTCCCAGCTGCCGATCACGGCACTGATCTCCGAAGGGCCCCAGGCGTCCCTGCTGCTGGGCACCACGCCCTTGCTGCTGCCTGATCCTCTGGACAAAGTCGCCCGGAAGCTCCTCGCTCGTCGCCGCGGACACACTACGATCGACGCGTCCTCCGATTCGCCCTGGCTCTTCCCTGGCGCGTTCACCGGCCAGCCTCTCAGCAGCTACCACCTGGGGACCCGTCTCAAGCGGCTGGGCATCTACTCCCGTCCGGGCCGGACCTCCGCACTGATGGGACTCTCCACTCAACTGCCTGCAGCAGTCCTCACAGAACTCCTCGGGATCAGCCCCGATTCCGCCACTGCCTGGCCCCAGACCGGCGGGAGCTGGGCCCGATACGCCGCAGAACTCCGAGATCGCCCCAATTCCAGACTCCAGTGAGAGCTTCCCTCGCGCCAGCCGCCTGATCGCCGGTGAACCTCGACTACCCACGACGGGCGATGGTGATGATCTCCCGGCTGGAACCAGTAACGGGTTCCCGGTCCCAGCCGCCGAACTGCGCCTCAATCTCGAATCCTGCCTCGGCAAGAAACCCGCTGAGGGCCATAACGTTGAGGAACCGCAGCCTTTCACTGAGGACTCGCAGCACCGTACCGTCCAGCTGGGCCACGGTCCCACTGATCGTGACCACGTCGCCGACGACGGATTCGACGTCGTGCCAGTACCGCAAGACACGGCCAGTATCGTCTACGACCTCAACCACGTCATCCGGGTTCGAAGGTGTCCACCCTTCCCAGGCCCGCGCCTGCGGATGCCGCGTGTCGAACACGAAACGTCCACCTGGGCGCAGTGCGCCATGGATCGCGGAGAGCGAGGCGAACACGTCGTGATCTGTCACCAGGTCCTGAAAAGCATGGCCGGTCATCGTCGCCAATCGAAAGCCGGCGCCGCTCTTCGCCTCTGCTGCAGTGCCCTCAACCCACTCGATGTCGGCCCGGCGTCGGGCTCTGTCCAGCGCGGCGCGGTCCGGGTCCAGGCCCACCAGCCGCCCACGATGGCCTCGCTTACGAGCCAGATGCAGCATGGCGCCGGTTCCGCAGCCGACGTCAAGGACCGACTCCGCGCCCATGACCAACGGAAAGTAGAAACCGCCGTCAGGCCGGCTGTCGGGATCCCATGGGTTCAGCAAGTCATACAGCGCGGCGGCATCAGCGTCTGAGAACACCGCGACAGTGTCCGTCACCCCCCACCCAGCAGCAATTGGTTAAGACGTCGTTTCAGTTGGTGAGTCGGCGGTAGCCGATGAGGGCCGCGGCTATGCCGACGAAGGCGAGGAAGTGCTCGGCCTTGCGCTCGTAGCGGCGGTGCAGGCGCCGGCACCCGGCCAGCCAGGA
>NZ_JBQQBV010000041.1:0-38013 GCF_052246355.1 Streptomyces sp. 3N207
CACCCCCCGTAACCCCCCATGCCCCGTTTTCCGCGAACCTCCAGATGGCGACCTGCGTGCCCGTCGCGGCGGTCTGCGGGGTGAGCCGCTTGGCACCCGCGGCCTTGGCCAACGCCTGGAGGTCGTTCCGCCGTGGATAGGAGTGCTCCACTATCCAGCGGATCTTGCCCGCGTTGCGATTGCCGGACAGGGACGAGGACTTCCACTCCCCTTCCGCGTAACGCGACTGCTCCTGTATCGGGTTGAGCGCGTCCAGCCCGTAGGTCTGGAGCGTGCCGCCCCCGTCGACGGACATCTCGAAGAGCCCGGCGCCGACCTTCTGCTTCTCGCCGCCCGCGGTCACGACCGCCTGGCCGTAGGTTTCGAGACCGTTCAGCGTGGCCACCGCTCCGCTGCGCTGTTCCGGCGTCCCGTCGGTGAGCGGTCCCCCGACGGCGTACCCGGCGGACCGGGCCGTCGCCGGGGCCGCGGCTGCCGTCCCCGCGCTGCCCGCCACGCCGGTCGCGGACAGCCCGGTGACCGCCGCGACGACGGTGAGACAGCGGGCCGCCCGCGCGCGTACAGAAGTCATGGTCTTCCCCTCTTGGCAGAACCTCCCCCCGGCCGCGTCGCGCACGTGCCGCCGGTCTACCGCAAAGCTCTGAACCCCCTGGTCGATACGCGTGGGATCGTAAGGAGACGGACGCCGCGCGATCCCCACGATTCACGGTGGCCACACATTCCGACTCGGAATCGTTATCGCCGAATCCGGCGGACCGGGACGATCACGACGCACCGCGCTGACCTGGAACGCTTCCTTCCGCCACGGCTTCCGGCACCAACTGCTCCTCCCCGGACCCCTCCTCGCGCGCCGATCCGGCACCGGCAGCATCCATCCCCTCACCGGGCGCCCGGAACGGCTGCGGCCCGGCTGCTTCGGCAGACAGCGGCGGCCAGGCCGGTGCCGGGCCACGCGTCAGCTCCGGCCCTCGCGTCAACTCCGGCCCGCGCGCCGGGTCAGGCACACGCGTCAGTTCGGGGTTGGCGCGGCTGACCCTGACGAACGCGGCCGTGCCGCGCGTCAGATCGTGTCCGACCGTCGAGGCCATCAGATCCGCCGACAGATACCGCCGTCCCTCCCGTTCGTCCTCCACGATCCGCAACTGTCCGCGGACGACCACTGGTTCGCCGCGCGCCACCGAGGAGGCGACATTGACGGCCAGCCCACGCCACGCCCAGACCGTGTAGAAGCTGGTGGACGCGTCCGTCCAGCACTCCTTGTGCCTGTCGAACCGCCGGACGGTACTGGCCAGTCGGAACCTGGCGACGGGAACTCCGGATGGGGACGTCCAGTGGTCGACCTTCGTCGCCACGTTGCCCATCACCGTCACATACGTCTCGTTCATACGAATCTCCCCCGCATCCCCGCGTCCCCGCGTCGCAGCTGGTTGCTGCTGGTTGCTGCGTTTGCCTGTCGCCGGCCACCGCTTCGGTGCCGTTCGCTTCGGTGCCGTTGCGGATTCCAGAGTGGGGGCGGATGCCGCTGCGTGGGGAAAAAGATTCTCAGCTGTGGATTACTCGGAGGTTGTGCACAACTCGGTCACCCCGGTGGGTGACCCCTCCCCGGGCTCCGGGACGGTACCCACGGCTCCCCCGGCGTCCGACGGCGGCTCCTCCAGGGCCGAGTCCACCGCGCCGGCCGCGATCGCGTACTGCTCCCGCACCTGCCGGTACCGCAGCAGTTCCGCGGCCACCGGCTCCAGCACCCGCGTCCGGCCGCAGCACGCCGCCAACTGCCGCAGCCTGCGCTCCTCCTGCAGCCCGTACGTCCGCGCCGGGCCACGCGCCGCCCTCCTGCACGCCCACGCGAGCACAGGGCCCGCGACGGTGGCCGCCGTCAGCAGCACGCAGGGCAGCAGCACGGCCTGGTCGACGCCACGCGCGAGGGCCACCACCGCGACCGCCCAGACGGCTCCCGCCGCTTGGAGGGCGAACAGCAGCCACTGTCCGGCGAAGGCCGCGGTGTGCCAGGTCGGACGCGGGACTCGCATCGCGGGGCCGGTGCGCCCGCCCGCGCCACGCGGCGCCTCTTCCGAGGCGGTTGCCGGTCCGGCTGTCGTCTCGGACAAGCCTTCCGGCCCGAACTCCGCGGCGGCTCCGGTCGGTCGTTCCGGGCGCTGCTCCCCTGCGCTTCGGCGCCCGCTGTCGTTCCCGATGCCGTGTCCGTTCTCCGGGCCCGGCGCTTCCGCGGAGGACTGCTGCACGGGCACGGCCGGCGCGGCGGTGTTCTTCGCCGCCGAGGCGGCGTCCATTCCCAGGGCGACGTCCGTCATCGACGCCGCGACCGAGGCCGTCCGCGCCGCGTCCGCTCCGGAGGCGCAGACCTCCATGACCTCGTCCAGCACCTCCGGCAGCCCTGCGGCGCCGCGCCGGGCGGACTCGCGTACGGTGCGCGCCCAGGCGCCGGGGAGGCCGCTCGCCGCAGCGTCCGCCAGCTCCCTTACGGCCTGTGCCACCACCGGCCGGGCGGCGAGCGGCTGCTGAAGGGACTCCCGGCGCGCAGACGGCCCACCGGCGGCACCGTCCCGCACCGCCGGCTGTTCCCCGGCCCCGGCCTGTTCCCCGGCCGCGGCCTGGGACGGTTCGTCCCGCTCCTGGGTCGGCCTGGACGCGTACCAGCGCAGCGCGCGCACCCAGGGGATACCGGAGGAGTGCTCGGCCTGGCGCAGCCAGGCTCGTTCTGCGGCCTGTCCAGCAGCCGCCGCGCCCACGGCGACGGCGAGCCGGTCCTCGAAGTCCTCGCGGGCGCTCTCGGTCAGCCCGATGGGACCGTCGTCGGCCCCCGGCCCGGGATCGGCGTAGACGGGGCGCAGGCGTTCCGTCGCACCGTCCAGGTCGGCGGTCAGCCGCAGGACCGCGGCGCGCTGCTGTGCGACGAACTCGCCCAGTTCCTCCCGTAGTACGTCGATGCCCTCGTGCGTGAGGGCGGAGGCGGACAGGACGACCGCGCCCGGCTCTCCGTGCTCGCCCAGTGCCATCCCGTCCTCGTCCAGCAGCCGCCGCAGGTCGTCGAGGACGGCGTCCACGGCGTCGCGGGTGAGCCGGTCGGTCTGGTTGAGGACGACGAACGTGACCTCGGCATGGCCGGCGAGCCGTCGCAGATAGCTCTCGTGCAGCAGCGCGTCCGCGTACTTCTCCGGGTCGACCACCCACACCACCGCGTCGACCAGCTCCAGCATCCTGTCCACCTGTTCGCGGTGTCCTGGTGCGACAGAGTCGTGGTCGGGCAGGTCGACGAGGACGAGTCCGCTCAGCGTGCCGTCGTGCGTCCGGTGCCGTGCGTGCTGCGGGATGCCCAGCCTGTCGAGGAGCCCGTCGGGCCTGCCGTCGCTGTACCGTCCCGCCTCCCAGGTGCACGCGACCGGCTGTGCTGTGGTGGGGCGGCGCATGCCCACCTCGGAGAGTCGCCCCCCTGTCAGAGCGTTGAACAGGGACGACTTTCCACTGCCTGTCGCACCCGCCAGAGCCACCGTCGTGTAGGAACGGGGCAGTCCTCTGCGGGTTGCCGCCTCGTCCAGCACCTTTCCCGCCTCGGCGAGCACGTCGGCGTCGAGCCGGGTGCGCGACAGTCCGACGAGTTCCCGCAGTGCGCCCAGCCGCTGGCGCAGAACGCTCTCTCCTGCGTCGCGTCGTGGGTCCCTGCGGAGGTCCCTGCGGAGGTCCCGGCAGATGTCCCTCTCGACGTTGCGGAGGGGCGCCGTTCCGGCGTGCCCGGCGGCGGCTCCGGCTACCCCTGCGGCGCTCTCGGGGACGTCCCTACGGGCGTCGGTGTCCTCATGGACGTCGGGACAGGCGTCCGGACGGACGTCACTGTCCGGCCTGTCCTGTTCGACCGGAGAGGGCATGTCCTGTACGGACGGCGGAGGCGTTCGGTCGGTGCTGGGCAGTGGTGTCTCCTGTACGGCTTCGTGGACGGCGCCGCCGTACCGGGGTTCCGGCCAAGAGGCGCCGCGCCAGGGTGGGGCAGCCGCGGCGAAGCCGGGCCTGGGGTGGTCCCCTCCTCGCTCCGAGGGGTCCGCCTTCGGGGCGTGCCCCCGCGGATTCGGCGCCCGGACCTCGGGCTCCGGCGCGGGGGCGTGCTCTGCGGCGTGCTCTGCGGATTCGTAGTGCAACTCGTCGTGCCACTCACGCTGGGCGGCGGACTCATGCTGGGAGGCGGAGTCCTGCGGCGGGACGGGCTGCTCGTACGGCCGGGCAGGCTGCTCGTACTGCAGGGCGGTCTCGGCCCGCGGTGGAACAGTCTCGGCCCGCGGTGGAACGGAGTCCGTCCGCGGTGGAACGGAGTCCGTCCGCGGGACAGATTCCGTCTGCGGCGGCGGAACAGGCTCCGTCCGGGGCGGGCTCGTCTCGGCCTGCTCGGCGAGGTGGGCGACCCGTTCGGCGGGGGCTCTTCGGGCGATGACGCCGTCGTCCCAGACGGGCTCGGTCCCGGTGTCGGGCGGGCTGTCTGCTGCGGCTTCCGGCTGCTGACGCGGCAGGTCCGCCGTTGCATGCTGTGCCGCAGGTCCGTCCGGCCCGCTCTGTGCGGGGTGCTGCTCGGCCGGGGAGGGCGGCGCGGGCGGGGAGGGCGGCGGTGCGTCCTCGTCGTCCAGGTTCAGTTCCAGCTGCCCCTCCACGGGGTCGCTGTGCGCGCTGATCCAGCTGTCGGGCAGGCTGCCGGTCCAGCGCTCGGGCGGTTCGCCCGGTCCGGTGTGGATGGCGTCGGTGGACGTCACTGGGGTCACCTCTCCATGTGCGCGCTCTGCAGACCGCGCCCGCCGTCCGGGCCGAGCGGGGTACGCGTCGGCGGGAAGTCGCGGGTGGTCACGTCCGTCCGGCTCGGCTCCTGCGGCCCTGTCGGCTCCTGCGCACCGGCCGTCCGGTGCGGTTCGTGCGGCTGGTGCGCCGGTTCCTGCAACAGGTTCAGCTCTCGCCACTGGTTCGGCTCGTGCAGCCCGTGCGTCCTGTTGAGCTTGTCCAGTACGGAGAACGCGGCGATCAGTTCCATCTGGGGTTCGGGGCCGGCGTTGAGGGTTTCCAGGGGGGCGAGGCGGAGGTCCCTCTCGCCGTACAGCACGCGCTCCACGCAGTCCTCCAGCAGTTCCGCGCACTGTTCACGCAGTTGCTGGGCGCTCTCGTCGCCGAGCAGGTCCTCCAGGGCTTCGTCGGCGCCTGCCGCCCGCTGCCCGCCCAGGAGGGAGGCGGCCAGGAGCCCGGCGACGCGTTCGGACTCCTCGTCGGAGCAGCCCGCGCGGCCGGCGGCGTGGGTCTCCTCCTCGGCCAGTTCCTCGACGCAGCGGCGCCATCTGCGCACCATCACGCCGATCCGGCCGGTGGCCTCGTCACGCTCGCCCTGGCCGCCTGGAAGGGGCTGGGCGCACTCTTCCAGCCCTGGCACGCTGCGGCGCAGTTCGGCGATCCGTTCGTCGGCGGCGGCGACCGCGCCGGACAGCAGGGCGGTCAGACCGTCGGTGAAGGCGTCGAACAGTTCCTCGCCGTCGCTGTCGGTGGGGAAGCTGCGCCAGTGCTCGGCCGCGTCGCCCGCCAGCAGCTCGCCGTCGGCGATACGGGTGTGCATGCGTTTGCCCGCGGTCTCGTAGGCGGTCCCGATGTACCGGGTGAGCCGCTCGGCGGCAGCGTGCTGCGTGGCGGAGGCACCGGCGAGGGCGGTGATGCGGGGGCGCAGCGAGGCAAGGGTCCCGTCTGCGGTACGGCTGGCGGCCGCATACCGGGCGTCTGCGTCCTGGGCGCGCTCTTCGAGCCAGTCGCGCAGTCCGCAGACGGCGGAGACGGGCAGCAGTCCGGAGCCGCCTGCCGATTCGGGCAGCTCAGGGATGGTGAAGCGGGGCACCTGTCCGAGGCCCTCGCGCTCCAGCAGCAGGCCGTACTGTGCGGCGACCTCGGCGGCCATCTGGTGCGGCACGCGGTCGAGGACGGTGGCGAGGGTGACGTCGTACTCCTTGGCGGTGCGCAGCAGATGCCAGGGAATGGCGTCGCCGTAGCGGGCTGCGGTGGTGACCAGCACCCAGATGTCGGCGGCGCAGATGAGCTCGGCCGCCAGGTCGCGGTTATGGGCGACGAGGGAGTCGATGTCGGGCGCGTCGAGCAGGGCGAGGCCGGGCGGCAGGCCGCTGTCGGTCTCCAGGCGGAGGACACGCCGGGGTTCGTCCCGGTCGGCGTCCCACTCGGGCTCCCAGTCCGCCTCGGCACCGGCGTCCCAGCCGGTCTCCCAGCCTGTGTCGCGGCCGGGGCCCCGGCCGGCATCCCGGCCGGAATCCCAGTCGGTGGCCCAGCCGCTCTCCCAGTCGGTGGCACGGTCGGCCGCTGTCCGGTCGCCGAACCGGTCGGTGCCGTCGGTCACACCGTCCCGGTTGCCGTGCGGGCCGTGCAGCCCGTGCGGGCCGTGCGCGCCGGGCATGCCGTTGCCGCCGGGCGCGTCGTACGGGCCGGAAGCTCCCGCCGCACCGAAGGCGCCGGACGGACCGGGCATGCCGGATGCACCAGACATGCCGGGCACGCCTGGTGTGCCGGTCGCGTCCTGCCGGGGCATCCAGACCCGCTCCAGACGGGGGAGCACTCGCTGCCCGACGAACCAGCCGCGGTCGTCCGGATGGCAGACCAGCACGGGTGTGCGGGTCGTGGGCCGCAGCACTCCCGCCTCGCTGACCTTGCGCCCCACAAGGGAGTTGACCAGCGTCGACTTGCCCGCGCCCGTCGAACCGCCGATCACCGCGAGCAGCGGCGCCTCGGGGGTGCGCACGCGCGGGACGAGGTAGTCGTCGAGCTGGGCCAGCAGTTCGTCCCTGGAGCGGCGGGCACGCTCGGCGCCCGGCAACGGGAGGGGGAAGCGCGCGGCAGCGACGCGCTCCCGCAGTGCGGTGAGCGCATCGAGCAGTTCAAGCCGTACGTCCAAGATCGCCACATGGGCAGAATGCCCAATTTTGCGGCAGTTTTGAAGCTTATTCGCGGTTGCGGGCGATGAAAATGAGTGGTTTCACCATCGAATGACCTCTTTCACCCCGTTCACCCCGCATGACCCGCCTGCCACCCGGCCGCCCCCATAACGACTGCGCAACACCCGCACCCCACGCCGCCAAAACCGCTGCGTGAATCGCACCCGCCTGCGATTATCGGGACCGCTTCACGGAACCTCCACATAGCGTCGCGGACGTGAAGCGAGCAGGACGAGCCGCACGGCCCCCTATCCTTGACCCCGCCATGGTCACGGGGGCGGCGAGCCGCCCGCCCACCGCGACGGAGGCCGGCCCCCGTAGCTCAGTGGATAGAGCAGGCGCCTTCTAAGCGCTTGGCCGCAGGTTCGAGTCCTGCCGGGGGCGCGCACTGAAGGGCTGGTTACCGCCCGGTTCCGTGGCCGCCGCGGCACTCTCCGCGATCCCGTTGAGACGATCGGTGAGTGCCGCGGCGATGGTGACTTGGATCTCCGCACTGCGGTCGCGGTGGTCATAGCGGATCTGGAGCTGGAACGCGTCGAAGATCTCTCGTTGAATGGCGGGAGGGAGGTCCCGCAAGCGGGTGCGGAGCTGCGGGAGTGTGTCGAGCAGGGCGGTGTTCGCGGCCTTGGGGGGTTGGGTGGCGGTTTCGGCTTCGGTGATTCTGGCGAGGATGTCGCGGCGCTGGCGCTCGAGGCGGTCGAACTGTTTGCGGATGCCCTTGCGGAACTCGGCGGCGAACTCGGGGTCGCCGTCGTCGTCCTCGGCCTGGCCGGCGAGTTGTTCCAGGAGGCGGCACTTGCCTCGGGCAAGGCGTTCCTCCTCCGCTCGCAGCGCGGGGATGTCCGCCGTCGGGGTGGCTGGTTCGGGGGCGGGTTGGGCGAGTTGCGCGGCGAGGAGCTGGGCGCGGTCGGGGCCGAAGAGGCGCTGTTCGAAGAAGGTGTGGACGGCGTCGAGGCGGATGCGTTCGCTGATCCAGATGGCCTTGGGGTGGGTGGCGTACCAGCTCGCGTCGGCGTGGTGGTCGCGTTTGGGCTGGCAGGCGTAGTACGGCCGGTCCTTGCTGTACTTGCCGAACATGCGCCGCCCGCACAGCACGCAGTGGACGTAGGAGCGCAGCGGGCCGAGCACCCGTACGGGACCTGACGTTGAGGGCCATCAGGCCGTGCGCCCTTCGTCGGCTCGGGGGAGCTGGCCCACGAGCTGGACGTCACCTTCCGTGGCCCGGCCCCTGGCAGCTGCGCATCGCCGTGGTCGCGGCAGGAGTCACGTGGCTCGACCCGCCGTCCGCACAGGCGCCGAGCGGTGGCTGCCCGAGCTGCCGAGGATCCCGGCAGGGAGATCGCGGACGTGGTGGAGGCGACCCGCGACGGCGTCGTGGAACGCCGGCCGGGCAGGCGCGTCGCCGCCTGCCTGGGCCCGGCCGGTGGCGGCGACGCCGAACTGGCAGTACGCGGTCACATGGCAGACACCCAGTAGGTATGAGCGCAGTGCATGTATTCGCGCGGCTTGAGGATGGCCATGTTGAAGCCAGAACCAGCGCGTGAGCGCTCGCGTTCCGTCGAAACCGGATGAGCGCGAACAAACATTTCGAGTGACACCAACGCACGAGGGGTTGGCTGTAGCGACCACACCCACTCTTCGACCGGGTTGACGACACCACTACGTGTCTTCACGGCCCGACGATTCGACACCATGTGTCCGGTGGGCGCGGCCACGCGATCGAGGGGTGGCCCGCCAGGACCACCCCCTGACCGGCGCGCATCAGTGGTCGTCGATAACACTGACGGCGGTGCCGTTCTTGATCCGCACCTTTGCAGAGACGCCCTTCTTGGCAGCGGCTTCAAGCTGAGACTCGGTGCACTTCTGAGCGGCCTGCCCATCGGCGTCGCCGCAAATGTCGCCGGCGCCCTGGATATTGGTCGACGTGGAGGTGAGGAACGCCTGCTTCATGCCCTTCATGTCACTGACCGTGTACTTACCCGGGGCCACATACGAAACCGTGCCGAACCAAGTGCCGCTGACGCCCTTACCGCCGCCGCCGGAGTTGCTGCCGGCCTGCGTCTCCGCGTCATCGCCGCTGTCCTGGCCCTTGCTGCCAACCGACTTCTCCTTCGGGTCATTCGAGGAGGAGGACCCGCCCGAGGAGGACCCGGAGCCGTTCGTGCTCGCGTTGGAGTCCTCGTTCCCCCCGCAGGCGGTGAGCGAGAGACTCGCGGCGAGGGCAAGGGCGGCGAGGGTGAGCTTCTGAGCGCGCATCGTTTTCTTCCCTTTGCGGTCGGTGCCGTCTGCCCGGCACGAGTGAGCGTTACTGAGCACTCCGATCCACCCGGCCCATGAAATGTTCGAGCCCGACCGCCCGTCTTACCTACCTGTTGCACGCGGCCAGGGGATACGAGCGCCGACACCGCCGGGTACGCACCGCCCGCGCCAACCGGCGCACCCCGTCCCCGCGCCGCCGTCCGCCCCGGGAAATGGGGCCCGAGAGCCAGGTGGAACGCCGCGTCCATGCGCGCTGCCGCCCGCCGGACCGCCGGATTCCGCAGCCCCTCCGTGGATCTCCACGGCCGCCGACCGCTGGGACAGACCCGTGACCGACCGGCCATTGAACACTGCCGATTGCATGGTCTCTTCAGCCATTGCGAGCCACACATCGACGGCCTGGGAGCAGTGGCGGTGCGGCGCCTGCGACAGCTGGAACGGAACGTCGGACGCAGCATGCCCGTGCTGCGAGACATCCTGGCGTGGTGAGGGGAGCATCGGCACCCTGACGTCTTCACGGTTTTCCCGGCAGGTGCGGCACCGGCACGCGGCACACCGGTTGGTCGGGACCGGGGGAAGGGCGCCGCCGAGGACGTTGGACGAGGACGCCAAGTCGTGCTTTGCCCACGAGGCGGAGGAACGCCACCGGCCGCGCCGGGCAGAGGTGATGCCTCTCAGATCAAGGGCGCAGCGGCGCTGCACCTGGTGGGTGGAGAGGCCGTACGAGTCATGACGCCGTGAGCGGGCAACTACGTGGGCGCGGACCCGGTTGATCGCGAACGACTCAAGCGCACCCTGGAGAAGCGCGGGCTGCTGATCGCTGGGCCATGAGCCATGAGCCCGTCTGTCGTCTCAACACTGCCCCCGGGGGCCCGAACACCCCGTGCGGAGAAGTGTCGCGCACTACTTCGGGAGACACCTGGGCCAGGGGCACGTCGGCTCGCTGCACCTCTCGACGGTCTCCGTGACCGGCAAGGGCGCCTCACGGACCGCGACGCTCGAGCTGAACGTGGCGAACCCCAGCCCTGATCCGATGCCTGGTCTTCAGACCAGGCTGCGCGTCTTGACCGGCCAGGATCTGCACCTGGCCGCCACCGTTCACCCGGTGTACGGCTACCACGATGCCGCCATCGCCCCTCACCGCACCGCCACGCAGGGCCGAGTCCGCACATCTGATGTCAGGTGCGGTCCCCGGCCCTGGTTGGCGTGTCGGCCGTGTCACCCGGCCGGTCGCTCGCCCCGGCGGTAGAGGCGTCCGCGACGGTGGGCCAGGTTGAGGAGGACCAGCGCGGCGGCGCCGCACACCAGCACAGTGATCAGGCTTGCCTCCGGGCCGAACGACCCGCCGGACAGTGCCGTGGGCCCGCTGAGGGTGGCTTCGAGCAGGCTGGCCGTGCTGTCGTCGGAGCCGGAGACGACGGCTCCGTAGATACCGCCTCCGGAGACGTTCCAAGCCAGGTGCAGGCCGATCGGGAGCCACAGGCTGCGGGTGGCCGCGTACGCCGCGCCGAGCAGCAGACCGGCCTCGATCGCGATGGCCAGGACGCCCCAGAGGGTGGCGTTCGGCTTGGTCAGGTGCATCGGGCCGAAGACGAGGCTGGACGCGGCCAACGCTCCCCAGGTGCCGACACGCTCCTCCAGCAGGCGGAACAGCACACCACGGAAGACCAGTTCCTCGGTGACCGCGGCGCAGCACATCAGGCCGAGGGTGGTCAGCGCGCCGCCCAGCGAACCCCATCCGTCGACGCTGTAGCCGCCGAACATCGCGATCATGAGGACGGTGGTCGTGAATAGTCCGAATCCGATAGCCGCACCCCGGCAGAGGCCCGGCCGGGCCTCACTCACCGCCAGTTCGGTCGTGCTCCGCCTCTCCAGCCACCGCACGAGCGCGGCGTAACAGCCCAACGCGAGAACGGCCGTGCCCACGCCCGTCGCCAGCGAGGCGACCGGGTTCCCGTCGGCGGCGCCGGTGAGGGTCCCCGTGATCGCCATGACGACCAGGAGGACCGGGAACATCACGGCCAGTCTGGCCCACATGGAGCGCTGCGCCGGTGCCCTGCTCACCACGCCGGTGCCGGTCCCGGCGACGCGCCGCGCGTCCGCCACCTGGGGTGCTTCGTTCCTGTCGTCGCGTGTCATGGGCCTCTTCCTCACCGCTCGGGCGACCAGTCGCCTCGTCTTCGTCACGTCCTGAAAGTTATGGAGAAAGGGCGCAGCCGGACGTCCCCACGGGGTGGACACCTGGCCGTCCTGGTTGTCCCCCGAGCGAGCTACACGCGTGCGGGCGTCCCGCCTCCCACCGGCGGAGCCCCGCGTCTGTGGGGACGGTGCGGTGGTGCTCCGTCCCTCCTAGACTTCCGATGGTGGCAATAAGTGAGGCGTCTTCTTCGACCGGCTGGAGCCGGTGGCTTGTAGCGCGACGTAACGCGTTCCTGCTGCCGGAGGCGAGCAGGGCCCCGTCGGCAGACCGCTGGCTGGCGGTCCTCCTCACGGTGCTCGCATTCGCGCCACCGTTGGTCGTCATCAGCCCTACGTTCGGGGACATGCCACGCCGGGAGGCCGACGTGCTGGCCGCCTTCCTGACGTTGGGGCAGACGGTACCGCTGGCGACACGAGCCCGGTGGCCGGCGTCGTCACTCGGCTTCGTCTGGCTCGCCTTCGCGGCGTATACGACGTTGGGCTACCCGCCGACCTTCGGCAGTATGGGGCTCTACCTCGCGCTCTACTCCTTGGGGGCCCATCAGGAACGCCGACGAGGACTGGCCCTCCCGGTGGTGACCGTCGCCTACGCCGGGTACGCGGCGGTGCTGCACGCGGCCGGCTCACCGCACGGGCTCCTGGACTTCGTGCTGTTCTACTTCGCGCTGGCCGTGTTCTGGGTGGTCGGCTGCCTCGTCCGCGGCCGCCGCGTGGCGGCCACGGAGCGCGAGCAGCTGGCGGAACAGGTCGCCGTCGCGGCTGAACGCGCGCGAATTGCCAGGGAGTTGCACGACGTGGTGACCCATCACGTCACGGCGATGGTTGTGCAGGCCGACGCTGCACAGTTTCTCGCCGACCGGCCGGACCAGGTCGCCCAGGGCATGACGGCGATCAGCGGCACGGGCCGCCGCGCACTGGCCGACCTGCGGTACCTGCTGGGTGCCCTGGAAGCCACCGGCGAGTCGGCTCCGCCCGAGCCGAGCCCGACGCCGGGCACGCTGTCGGATCTGGTTGAGCAGACCCGGCTGGCCGGCCAGCCGGTCGAACTCGACGAGGAGGGAACGCCGAACGACGCGCCGGCCGCCGTGGACATGGCCGTCTACCGCGTGGTGCAGGAAGCACTCACCAACGCCGTCAAGTACGCCCCCGGACGGCGCACCGTGGTGCACGTCCGCCACCACGGCGACCGGGCGGACGTCCAAGTCACCACCAGCGGGACCACGACCACCGCCGCAGCGGCCGGACCCGCACCTCGTCCCGCAGCCGACGGCCCGGTCCCCTCCGGCGGCCGTGGGCTGCGCGGGCTGCGCGAGCGGGTGGGGATACTGGGCGGCGAGCTGGTGGCCGAGAGCCTGCCCGAGGGCGGTTTCCGCGTGAGCGCGAGCCTCCCCACGGGGAGCGGTGCCACATGATTGACCGGCCCGCTCCGATCCGGGTCCTCATCTGCGAGGACCAGGCGCTGGTCCGCGCCGGCTACGTCACCATCTTCTCCGCCCAGCCGGACCTGGAGGTCGTGGGGGAGGCGGCGGACGGGCTCGCGGCGGTCGCGGCCACCCGGTCGCTCCAGCCGAACGTCGTCGTCATGGACATCCAAATGCCGGACCTGGACGGCATTGAGGCCACCAGGCGGATCGCGGGGCCCGGCACGACCGGCTCGCCCAAGGTCTTGGTGGTCACCACCTTCAACGTCGACGGCTATGTCTACGAGGCCCTCCGAGCCGGTGCCAGTGGCTTCCTGCTCAAGGACGCCCCGCCTGCCGAACTGATCAACGGGGTGCGCACGATCGCGCGCGGCGAGTCGCTGCTGGCACCAGCCGTCACCCGCACCCTGATCGGTCAGTACGCCGAGCGGGTTCGGTCGTCCGCACCCACCGCCTCCCCGGACCTGGACCGCCTGGAGTCTCTGGCACCCCGCGAGTTGGAGGTGCTGAAACTTGTCGCCACGGGTCTGTCGAACGCCGAGATCGCCGCCCACCTGGTGCTCAGCCCGGAGACCGTGAAGACCTACGTGTCCCGGATCCTGACCAAACTCGACCTGCGGGACCGGGTCCAGGCCGTCGTCCTGTCCTACCGCGCGGGTCTGGTCACAGCGGACAACTGACCAGCGGATCCGGTACGCCGAGCAGCGAGCCGAACCGGGTTTCGTAGAGTCCGCCGGTCATGGTTCGGGCGGTCAGCGGTTCTTCTTCCAGGTTCCGCCAGTAGTCCTGCTCGTACTCGGCAGGCGGTGCGCAGTCGAGGGCGGAGTGGAGACGTTCTTCGTTGTACCACGTGACCCACTGGAAGGCCGCCCGCTCAAGCTGCTCGTAGTCCCGCCACGGCCCTTGCATCTCGATCAGCTCGGCTTAGAAGGTGCCGTTCAGTGCCTCGGCCATCGCGTTGTCATAGGAGTCCGCGCCAGAGCCGACCGAAGAGGAGGCGCCGATGGCGGACAGCCGCTCGGTATAGCGGATCGACACGTATGACGAACCCTGTCCGCATGATGAATCACCTCGGAGTTTCTGTTGACCCGGCGTCCGGCGAGCGGGGTGCCGACGGTCCAGAAATCGTGGTACGGCGGTGCCGGCCGCGGACGACTCCCCCGATGCCCAGCTCGGCCATCAGCCGCCCGACCCAAGCAGCTGGCCGTTCACGCGCTCATGAGCATCGAAGACCACGTCGTTCAACTCGGCCCCCGTCCCCTGCGGATCACCGCCGGCGGCATGCAGTTCGGAGATATGCCTGACGCTAGAGGTTGTCCCGTATGGGGTGTGAGTTATTCGGTGAGGGCCAGGTTGTGTAGCCGGGCGATGCCAAGCATGGCTTGGTGCACGCCGTCGCCTTTGAGTCGGCAGCCCCTCAGGATCTTCCAGTTCTTCAGCCGCGACAGGGCGTGTTCCACTCGAGCCCGTGCCTTTCGGTGGACGACGTTCTCCGCTTCCTGCTGTGGGCCGAGGTGTGTCTGGCCTCGGCGTTTGCGGTGTGGGATGAGCAGGCCGGTGCCTTGGTAGCCGCCGTCGGCGAGGGTGGGGGCGCCGCGGCAGGCCCGGTCGACGCCGGACTCGGTGAAGGCCCGGCAGTCGTTGCGGCTGCCGGGCAGCGGCAGACCGATCGCCACGACCAGGCGGCTGTTGGCGTCGATGACGACCTGAAGGTTCGCCGAGTACTGGTAGTTCTTGCCGGACGCGGCCACGCTGCGGTCGCGGGTGGGCACCAGGGTGCCGTCAACGATGTAGACGGTGTCCTTGCGCGGCCGGCGGGCCGGCGAGATGGCCAGCAGCGGTGCGAGGTGATCCAGGATGCGGTCGGCAGCGGACTTCGAGATCCCGAACAGCGGCGCCACCTGCCGTAATGTGAGGTTCGTGCGCCAGTACGTCGCCACCAGCAACACCCGGTCCTCCAGCGGCAACCGCCAAGGACGGCCGCGCTGAACGTCACCGCCACGGCGCCGCACCAAGGCCACCAGCCTGGCGAACTGCACCTCGGACAACCCGGAGAACGGCTCGATCCACTTCGGATCATCCGCTGAAATCACCCCACCCATGCTCGGCCAACGCACCAACCACCACATGGGCTACGGGACAACCTCTACGCAGTGTCTTTCCGATCAACACCCTCATGACCCGGCGCCTCACCAGAAGCAAAAAGAGCATGGCCCGCTTGCCGGATCGACGGCACGGTGGCGGGACAGCCGTTGCCTGACCATCGTCATCTTGCCCACTGTGGGCAAAACTCCACGTGCAATTGTTCCCAGTTGCACATATTCAGTGGATCCAAGTCCCAGTCGTAGATGGGTCGGCAAACGTGGTAATTGCAGGCGCCGGGAATGTGATGCCTGGTCGCGGCGTGGGGCGGCCCGTCCTTCGTGACGGCGAAGATCTCCTTCGCTCCTTCCCGGAAGGCCTCGGTACCACCGGTCAGTAGCATCGTCTCGGCATAGATGTCCTTGCGAAGGAGAAACTTGTTCGCCTCCTTCGGGTTGTCCGGAATGATGCAGTCAGCGTTGAGGTCGGGAAGGTCCCGCTCCGGCACACTCGCGGTGCGTAGCTCGCGCGGAGCATTCCCCGCGTTGAGATGCTCCCGGATGCGCTTCCAGCGGGAAGGACGCAACTGCACTGTTCGGGGCGCCAGCACAAGGTCGAGTGGCTGCTCGTCTTCCCAGCCGACACCAGGTGCGGCCGGAGAGGTACGCATCGGCAGGTAGATCAACGATCGCGGCGATCGCGCTGCGAGTAGCCACAGGGTGCCAATGCGCCTGCCGTCCGTTCGGTCCACATACATCTCGTAATGGCTATGAGTCTTGTAAAGCGCCCCATTCCTCAATGGTCTGGCCGGCCGGATCAAGCGGTATTCCGTACCTGCCAGCCGCACCTTCTGCACGACAATCTTCACCCGCAGGCTGTCCCGGGTCAGAGGCGCCCTTGACGCGGCCATATCGCTCCCCCTACCTGTTGATCCAGTCTGCTGTGCCGGTGAGCTTGTTTCCGCTATGACACCAACTCAGGTCCAGGTGATCGGGATCGGTGATCCCGCTGCTGAAGGACGCTCTTACGACGACTGCGAAGCCTAAGAAAGCAGATCGGACGAGTGGTCCCAACAGACCGACTCTAGATCGGCTCGCTCGCCGGAAGCTACTCAGGTTCAGAAACAGGTACTCAGCTTGTTCTTTATGGTCTGACCTGGTCACGTTCGGCGATGGTCTCGGGCCGCCTGGCCGTTTTGCCCACGTCGTAGCGAGCGGCGGGGTGCCGGTTTTTCGAGCCGGGCGGTCGGCCGGGGCCGGGCCGGTTGGGTTTCGGGGCACGGGCCGGGCAGGGCAGGTTCGGGCGGAGGTTCCTGAACCCCCGGCGGACCCGGGCGGGGGCGAGCCGGCCGGGCTCGGCCGGCTTCTCCCAGGGCGGCAAAGGTCCGCGGCCAGCGGCCGGGCGAGGCGGCGCCAGAAGATCAGTCACGAGACACCCGCTCAGTCCAGCACCCGCCCAAGGAAGCCGCGCAGATAACCCGCGACGACGTCCAGGTGGCTCTCCAGCAGGAAGTGACCGCCGTTGATCAGGTGCACCTCCGCGTCTTTTGCGTCGCGGGCGAAGGCTTGCGCGCCGGCCGGGCCGAAGATTTCGTCATTGCGGCCCCACACGGCGAGCACCGGGACCTCGCTGGTGCGCAGAAATTCGTGCAGCAGCGGGTAGAGCGGGCGATTGTTCTGGTAGTCGCGGAACAGTGCCAGCTGGACCTCGTCGTTGCCCTCGCGGGAGACGAGAGCGAAGTCGTGCTCCCAGGTGTCCGGGCTGACCAGGCTCGGGTCGGACACGCCGTGCACGTACTGCCAGCGGATGGCGTCGACGCTCAGCGCGGCGCGGACGGCGGGTTCGGTCTCGGGACTGGGGTTCGCCCCGTAGGCCCAGACGTCGGTCCAGAACGACTCGACGAAACCGTCCTCGTAGCCGTTGCCGTTCTGGGTGACGAGGGCGGAGATCCGTTCGGGGTGCTTGAGCGCGAGGCGCCACCCGATGGGGGCGCCGTAGTCCTGGACGTAGAGGGCGTAGCGGTCCAGGCCCAGTTGGTCGAGCAGTCCGGAGGTGAGTTCGGCGAGGGCGTCGAAGGTGTAGGTGAAGTCCTCTACGAGGGGGGCGTCGGAATGGCCGAAGCCGAGGTGGTCCGGCGCGATGACGTGGTAGTCGTCGGCCAGCAGCGGGATGAGTTCGCGGAACATGAACGAGCTGGTTGGGTAGCCGTGCAGCAGGACGATCGCGGGGGCGTCGGCGGGGCCGGCTTCGCGGTAGAAGATCTCGTAGCCGTCGACAGTGGCGGTCCGGTGGCGCACCGAGTTCATTTCTAACCCCTTTGAATGCGTAATCTGGTTAGTTCCTCGCCATGCAAGCACGGGATGGGCTAACCTGTCAAATGATTCAATCCGGTTAGAGAGAGTGGCACCCAATGGACACGCTGCTGGACCTGCTCAACAGCAGGCCACTGGTCAACGGCGAGGAACAGGACGCGCTCGGCGACCCGGCCGGAGGTAGACGCTGGGCGCGGGAGCACGGCGGCGAAGGCAGCCTCGCGGAACTGGCGCTGCTGCGCGAGACGCGCGACATCCTGCGGGACATACTGCGTGGAGATAGGCCGCCCGCCGCGTTGAGTCCGCTGCTCGAAGGGGTCCACCAAACCCCGGAGATCACTTCGGATGGTCTTCAGTGGACACTCAAGACTCCCCCGCACACCCGGCTGGCCGTCGAGGTGGTCCTCGCCTGGGCCGCCACCGAGAAGCACATGCCCGGCCGGCTACGGCCCTGCGCCAATGACGAGTGCCAGCTGTTCCTGCTCGACCGCAGCCGCGCCAACCGCGCCCGCTGGTGCTCGATGGCTGTCTGCGGCAACCGCCAAAAAGCACGCCGCCACTACGAACGCACCCGCTGAGCTTGTTCTTCGTCTGGCCTCGAACAATGCCCCGAACGTGATCGCTCGTACGGGAATTCCGGGGACGTGAACACGGCCTTCGTCTGATCCTGTGCTCCGACCAAAGAGGCATGTGACCAGCACGAAGGCCGTGGGGGAATGAGTCGGCTGCATCACAATGCCCGGCGGGAAGCATTCGCGGTGGCGCACACTTCCGGGACGACTTCTTCGACTGCCTGCCCGTGCGCGGGGACACGCTGTTCGAGCTGACCGATGCGTTGCTGTGCGCCGACGGCCCGGTGACCACGCCGGTGGACCTCACCCTGACGGCCGAGCATAGACGCGGACACGGCGCCATGTACGACGCGCTGAACAGCGGGAACGTCGATGTGCCGCGGCTGCGGCAGGTCTTGGCCGGGCTGCCGCAGCCCGAGGCCGCCGACGGGCGCCTGGTCCTGGCGGTGGACGTCACCCACTGGCTGCGGCCGGACGCTCCGTGCAGTGCCGACGGCTTGTTCTGCCACGTCTACGGTCGTAGCGGACGCGCCTCGGACCAGTTCGTGCCCGGCTGGCCCTACTCGTTCGTCGCCGCGCTGGAGTCGGGCCGGACCTCCTGGTGCCAGATCCTGGACGCTCTGCGGCTGGGGCCGGCCGACGACGTCGCCAGGTCACCGCCGACCAGGTCCGCCGCGTGGTCAAAGACCTCATCGACATGGGCCGGTGGCACGCGGGTGACCGCGACATCCTGGTCGTCTTCGACGCCGGCTACGACGCTCCGCGCATGGCCTATCTGCTGGAAGGACTGCCGGTGGAAGTCCTCGGACGGATGCGCACGGACCGCGTGATGCGCAAGCCGGTCCCGGTGCCGTGGATCTCACCGCCGCAGGACGGACGACCGCCGAAGCACGGCAAGGAGTTCCGCTTCGCCAAGCCCGACACCTGGGGCGAGCCCCAGCACCTCTTCGTACGACTCACGGGCGAAGAGGCACAGGGCCAGGGCGAAGTACACGACCAGCCGGGCCGGCAGGAGTCGGCGGCGCCGCTCGGCCCGGCCGTGCTTGGCTATCGCCGAGTCGACCAGCTCGGCCGTGAACACCTTCGCCAGGATGCCGATCCGCACCCGCTGGCCCGCGCCCCACCCCGTCACACGCGGGGCAACGATCTCAGCAGCTCAAAAGCGCTGCATTGGCCTGAGCTGGCTCCCATCGTCGAGCAGGCCGGTCCGGACGCCTGGCGGCGGTCGAACTCTCGTGTGCACCGGATGGCCCAACGCCTCGATGAGAGCACCCCCGGGCATCGAAGTGCGCGCCGCGACCTCGAATGGCTCGGGCTGGTGGAGAGAGACGAGACGCAAGACGACGACTCGTAAGGCGTGGGGCGCACGCGGATGCCGGGCCGCCAGTGGGGGAGCTGAACAGAGAGACTGGTACAAGGATGTCGGTGGTCGTCCGTACGCTGTCCGGCACGGTTGATCATCCACACGGGGGGAGAACACACCGCATGCGTATGCGTGTCGAGAAGGACGGCTACGCCGCCGAGCTGACGGACGACCTGAAGACCGTCTACTACGGAACCTCCGGCCGACCCCTCAAGAAGCAGCCCCGAGAGTTGAAGGGCACGCCGGAGTTGGCGGCGTTCGCGCGGGTGCGCCGCGAGCTGGAGACGCACCGCGACGAGTGCCGCGCCCTCGCCGGCGCCTGGGCGGCGGCCGGACAGCACGCGCCCCGCGCCCTCGCCGAGGCGGACCCGGTGTGGCGGCTGGTGTTGGACGAGGAGGGCGTGGGGCTGCACGGGGACAGGCCCGACGGGCACGCCGACGGCGGGCTGTTCGCCCGTACTTACACCGGGCCGCTCGGCGTGACCCGTACGCAACTGCTCGCCGAGGACGCCGTCCCGTACCGCGACATGCTGATGCGCGTGGACGGCTGGGAGCCGGAGCCCGGCGGCCTGTTCGCGACGGCCGTGCCGGACCCCTCCGGTGGTGAACTGCCCTTCCCCGAGCGCGTCCTCGCCGCGCACCCGGGCCTGGAGGGTCCTGCCCTGGAGAAGATTCGCGCGCTGCGCAAGGAGACGTTCGGCTGGCGGTACGTCTTCAAGAAGGGCGTCGACTCCGTCCTGGCCGGGCTCGACCAGACCGCGCCCGCGCTGCTGGTCACCCTCCTCGATGGAATGGCCGACTTCGCGCTGCGGAACAAGGACGAGGTGGCCGCCACCGCCTGGTTCGGCCGCGCCCGCAAGGGCGAGCGGTTCCAGGCCCGAGAGGTCGACCAGCGCTGGCTGGACGCGCGCTATCTCACGTATGCGCGGGCCGGCGCCCTCGCCACGACGGTCCTGCGCGAGCGGGCCCGCGAGCTGATGGGCACAGGGAAGCAATGGGCTCCCGGCGCGGAGGACGTGGACCGGTTCCGCGCGCTCGTCCTCGCCCGGCTGGCCGCGACGGACGAGCTGTATCCCCAGCTCGCCACCGACATACGGAAGATCGCCAAGGCCGCCGGGCTCGACCCGGAGGAGACGCTGGCCGGGGTGCTCCACGAGATCGTCACCGCGCACGGCATCTCGCTCCACGACGACAAGCTGTGGCAGTCCTGCTTCAAGGGCCGCGCCATGGACCTGATGCGCGCGCGTGGCCCGGAGGCCGCCCACGCGACGCTCCGCCTCCGTCCGCACGGCTGGGGCGTGAGCGGCGCGTTCTGGCGCGAGCTCCTCGACCGTACGGGCGCCCTCGCGCTGCTCACCGGCGACGAGCCGGGCCTGCCCGACGGAGAGGCGGCCCGCTGGCTGTCCGCCTGCGCCCGCCACCACGACCCGCGCAACGGTCCGCCCGCCGAGCTGTACGAGGTGGCCGAGCTGATCGCGCCCCGCCTGAAGGCCGACGGAGTGCCGGTCGAGTTCTGCTTCTGGACGACGAGCAAGCGCTCGGGCGAGGCCACCGTGCTCGACCTCATCGACGTCCTCCTGGAGCACGGAGCGCCCGTCTGCGATCCGCCCGAGGCCCTGGGCCCGGCGTATCTGCACTACGTGACCGTGGCTCGCCGCCCCGCCCTCACCCACCTCCGAGCCGACGAGCGGTACGGGCGCGAGCTGCGGGCCCGGGTGCGCGGCTCCCTGGAGCTGACGTACGACAGCCTGGGCGGGAACGAGTGGTACCAGCCGCACGAGAACAAGGGCTGGCGGACCGTTCCGAAGCTGTTCGACAACCCCGCCGGGCACGAGGAGATGCGTGCCTGGTGCGCGCGGGAGCGCGAACGGCTCCGCGCGGGGCCCGGGTTCCAGGAGCTGGTGCTGCTGCTCGGCCGCTTCGTGCACGCGGGCGTGGCGGTGCCCCAGGTACTCAAGGACACGGAGGCGGCGGCCGAGTTCGCCGCCGTGGACGTCCTGCCGCCGCTGATGGACAAGCTGGCCGAGCTGCCCGACTTCCCCGCGAACATCACGCGTGAGCGCGTGGCGGCCGTGCTCGACAGGCTCGACCCGGAGTCGGCGACCGACCGCGTGCGCGCCAACCGCATCGTCCTCGCCGAGGAGCTGCCGGAGCTGGTGACGGACGAGGGGATCACCGAGGAGGCGTATCTGACGCTGGTCATGGCCGCCAACTGCCGCGCGGGCCTCGCCTACCTCGTCGACCGCCTCACCCCCGAGGACGCGAAGCCCGCGCCCCCCAGGCCGAGGGACCCGGTGGTCCGGGTCTGCGAGGAGGTGCGCGCGCTGGCCGGCTGCGGGGAGCCGGCCGGGGACATCGATCTGAGCGCGCCCGTGACGAAGATCGAGATGCCGAAGTGGCGTGACATCGACCTCCGCGAGGCACACGCGTACGCCGCCGTGCACGTCCTGCGCACCACGGCCCAGGGCCCGGACCGGACACCCGCGTTCAACGCGCTGCGCGCCTACGCCGCCTACCCGTTCGTCGCCGGGGACCCGGGGCACTGGCGGGTCGTGTCGTGCGACATCCCCGAGGGCGGGACGTCGCTCGCCATCTGGGATGTCGCTCCCGCAGGCGCCGCATTCCGCACGGCGACGTCCGCCGCCGTCGTCGTGCGGGCGGGGGCGGCAACGCGCCGTCTGCTCCTGGAGTACGCGCCCGAGGGCACCTTCGCCGAGGGCGGGCCGCTGGCCCCGGCGGGCGCCGCGTTCGTCGGCGCGTACGTGCTGGAGCCCGTGCGGCCCGGGGCGTGGTTCCGGCGCTTCGCCGAGCTGCACGAGGAGCGTGGCAGGCCGCCGGTGCACCCCGAGGCGGCCCGCGCGCTGGCGGAGGGCACGGGCCTCTCGGCTGCCGAGGCGGCCCACGTCCTCATCGGCTACGTCGTCTCCGCCCCGTATCAGGCAGCGGAGCTGGACCCCAGCGGGGGCTTCCGCCACGTGAACCTCGGCGCGTGGAACGTCAAGGAGAAGGAGGGGTGGTGGGCCGCCGACACCCTCAACGAGTTCCTCTCCCCCGACCGTGCCGCCGAGCTCGTGGAGCGGCTGCTCCCGGACGACCCGGAGGCGCTGTGGACCTCCGGGCCCGACGTGGCGCGCGCGGTGGCCTGGTGGCAGGAGGAGTTCGGCGCGCCGACCCCCGTGCCGCAGGCGCTGCTTCCCCTCGCCGTCAAGGAGACGACGCCGCCCGAGGGCGAGCAGCCGCTCCGGCGGGTGCGGGGGCACTTCGACTTCCACGGCGAGGAGGGCCGGCCCGTGCTCCGGCTGCCCTCGCTGCTGGGCCGCGTCGCCTCCGGCGCCGCGTGCCTGGACCCCGACCCGTCGGGCCTCGCGGGCGAGCCGGACCTGCTCGCGCTGCCCCGCGCCGCGGCCTGGCTCGCGTACCGCACGCCGGCGGGCGACCCGCTGCGGCCCGCCGTCGGCGCCGCGATCACCCGCCTCCGCGAGGAGCTGTCCTCCGGGCCCGGCCCGCTGCACCTCTTCTCGCTGCAGAGCAACTATCTGATGGGCGACCCGCCCTCCACGGACGCGCTCGCCGGCCATGAGGCGGTCACGGTGACCGAGGACGCGACGTACGAAGTACGCCATCTCCGCGTCGAGCCAACCCTGTTGAAGGGCGCCGACGACCCGCTCCTGGACACCCTCGATGCCTACCTCGACTCCGTCCTGCCGTCCCAGTGGCTCCCCGCGCCCGGCGGGCTGCCCGCGCTCGCGGACCTGCGGCTGCTCCTGGACGACGGCTTCGCGGCGCTGGGCACGCACTTGAGCGCCGACGAAGGGGCCGCGCCGGGCTGGGAGCAGCACCCGGCCCGGTCGGTGCCGCATCTGGTGGCGGAGTGCGCCGCGCGGCACGGCCTGGACGAGGACGCGGCGGCGCTCCACCTCATGCTGCTGGCCCTGCCCGACCCGACGGACCGCAACGTGAAGCAGTGGACGGGCTGGAAGCCCGCGCGTTTCAAGGCCGCCTGCGCCGCGCTGGACGGCACGGGCCTGGTCGTCCGCGCCGCCCGCCCGCGCGCGGGCCGCTCGCTCTTCCTGCCCGGCCCATGGCAGGAAACCAGGCCCCCGCGCCTCCCGGTCGAGTCGGCCAGGCGGGCCCTGCTCCCGCTGACCCGCGAGCACCGTTCGACGGCCCATATGGCGGCGGTCCCGTCCTGCCCGGTGCCGGAACTGTTCGAGCGCGCTTGGGGGGCCACGGCCGACCGGGGCCGACGGGGCCAGCCCCAACGCCGTTCAGTTGGGACGGGGCTGAGTGGTGTCAAGGGTCGGATGTGAGCAGGGGACGCAGCCGCTGGATGACCCGGCACACCGTCGCCGGCGAGATGGCGAACAGCAGCGCGAGCTGCCGCATGGTCAGGTTGGTGCGGTAGTAGACCGCCACCAGCAGCACCCGATCCGCCAGCAGCAGGCACCACGGCCGCCCGCCGCCAGGACCGTTGCCACCCCCCTCCCGCACCACCCGCAACAAGCCCTCGAACTGCCGCATCCGCAGGCCCGTGAACGTCTCCACCCACAACGGATCAGCCTTCAACACTCCACGCGTACAAGGGAAATGAGCAGATCGCAGCCTTCTGCAACACGCTTTAGGATCATGTGCATGTCGCTCAGCTACTACGACTTGGCCTTTGAGATCGGTCCTGGGGCAGCCGACAAGGACACCCACTACGTCCGAGGCAGCCTCGCAGAGGTGAAACAGGATCTGGCCGCGGAGCTTGCGCAGCAGCACCACCTGTTTCTGCTCGTCGCCGGTGCCACCCTGAACCTGGACGTCTATCAGCAAGGGAGGCACACCGACTCGATCGACTTGCTCCCGTTCCTCACGATCTCGATAGCGGGCTACCCGGACATCACGTTCACCGGTCCCGACGAACCGGTGGGGTACGACTTCGACGACGAGGATCCAGGGGACGATACGGCCCTGATCAGCCGCATGTTCTCTGCAGAGCTCGGGGACACGGTCGAGGTCACCGTCCACTGGGACCAGATCGAGGTGCCGCCCCTGCGGGGGCAGGTGGCGCACGAGGGCGATGCAGTCGAGCTGCAAATCCCGATGGACTCGTTGCCCGGCCGCGTTGAGCGCACTGCCAAATACGGCTACCAGGACTACTTCGAAAACTGATCTCCCGCCCGGGTTTGGCGGTGTCGAACCGACCAGACCCCTGGGTCGCAAGCATCGGCGAGGTCATCGCGGCTGCGGAACCGGCCTCGGAGCACCGCCACGATCCGGGCCAGGGTCCGGCACTGGTCCACCCAGCCGTGAGCCGCCGGACCGGCCACCAACACCCGCTCCAACTCGGACAGCTGACGGGCCGAGAGCTTGCTCCGGGCACCGCCCGGAAGACCCCTGGCAGCCAGCGCGTGCTGATCTTGTTCCTGATGACCTGTGGGAGCGCGTAGCTCCGCTGCTGCCACCTGCTCCTGAGCGGCACCGCCGCAGCCCCGGGAGACTGCGCGTGCCCGACCCGGACGGCACTCGCTGGGATCGTGTACGTACTGCGGACCGGAGTCGCGTGGCGTGATGTCCCGGCTGAAACGGTGGGCTGCGCCGCAAGCCGCGGCACTTGTATGCCGACCGGGGCTACGACTTCGACAAGTACCGCCGCCTGCTGTGGAAGCGCGACATCAGACCGCCGAGAGCAGATGGCCGGCTTGGACCCGGGCGCGAGGGCGCATGGGAAGGGCCAGGGCCTGTCCGGTCAGCAGGGAGGGGCACCGGACAGGCCCTGGTGATCAGGATCGCCCGAGAAGGGTGGGGCCGACGGCGGTCGTCGGCAGGCCCCACCCCTCATAGGTCGCTATACGGCGAGCCAGGCTGCCTGGTCCGGTGCCAGCAGACCGCCGTCGAGAGGGCCGCTGGTCAGCAGGATGGAGGTGTGGTCGGGCAAGGGGTGTGCCTCGGTCGAGAGGTTGACCACGCAGGTGAAGCCCGGGTCGCGGTGGAAGGCGAGGACTCCGTCGGGGGCGTCCAGCCAGGTGAGGGTGCCGTCGCCGAGTGCGGGGTGCCCCCGGCGCAGGTGCAGGGCGGTGCGGTAGAGCTCCAGCATTGATGCCTTGTCGCCGGTCTGCGCTTCGACGCTGTACTCGGCCCAGTTGGCAGGCTGGGGCAGCCAGGGGGCGGCGGGGGCGCCGTCGGGGCTGAAGCCGTACGGCGTGCTCTGCCCGGACCAGGGGATCGGCACGCGGCAGCCGTCGCGGCCACGCTCGGTGTGTCCTGAGCGCTCCCATACGGGATCCTGCAGGACGTCTTCGGGTAGGTCCTCGACTTCATGGAGGCCGAGTTCCTCGCCCTGGTAGACGTAGGCGCCGCCGGGCAGGGCAAGCATGAGAAGGGCGGCGGCGCGGCCGCGGCGGATGCCCAGTTCGAGGTTGAGGGGGCCTTCTGGGCGATAGGGCTCGTTGGCCACCCAGCGCTTGGTCGCCTTGCGGCCGTAGCGGCTGGCGTGGCGTACGACATCGTGGTTGGAGAGGACCCAGGTGGCGGGTGCGCCGACCGCGCCGAGCATGGCGAGCGAGTTGTCGATGACCGCGCGCAGGTCCTGGGGATCCCAACTGGACATGAGGAAGTCGAAGTTGAATGAGGTGTGCAAGCCGCCCTGGCGGACGTAGGCAGCGAGGCGTTCGGGGGTGTCCGTCCACGCCTCGGCGACGAAGGAGCGGTCGCCTGGGAACTCGTCGGCCACCTCGCGCCAGGCACGGAAGATGTCGTGCACCTCGTCGCGGTCCCAGTGCGGGTGGTCGACGTGCTGCCAGAGTTGCTCGCTGTCCGGGTCCTGGCGGGGCGGCAGGTCGGGGAGTTCGGGGTGCTTGATCAGTCCGTGGGCGACGTCGATGCGGAATCCGTCTACGCCGCGGCTGAACCAGAAGCGGAGGACCGACTCGAACTCGGCGTGTACATCGGGGTTCTGCCAGTTGAGGTCGGGCTGCTGGGGGGCGAACAGATGGAGGTACCACTCGCCGTCGGGCAGCCGGGTCCAGGCGGGGCCGCCGAAGGCGGAGACCCAGTCATTGGGCGGTTCTGAGCCGTCGGTGCCGCGACCCGGTCGGAAGATGTAGCGATCCCGCTCCGCGCTGCCGGGCCCGGCCGCCAGCGCCGCCTGGAACCAGGCGTGCTGGTCGGAGGTGTGGTTGGGCACGATGTCGGGGATGACGCGGATCCCGTGCCGGTGCGCCTCCTCGATGAGCTGCTCCGCCTCGGCCAGGGTGCCGAAGAGAGGGTCGATGTCGCGGTAGTCGGCCACGTCGTAGCCGTGGTCCGCCATCGGCGACTTGTACCACGGGTTGATCCATATGGCATCAACGCCGAGCGACTTGAGATATGGCAGGCGGGACCGGATGCCGGCGATGTCGCCGACGCCGTCGCCGTTCCCGTCGGCGAAGCTGCGGATGTAGATCTGATAGATGACGGCGTTGCGCCACCACGGTGCTGCGGTGCCGGGCATGCTGCTGGGTACTCCTTGGGCGTCGGGGGGTGAGGGCGGCGAGGCGCCCGGTGTCTACTTCGCCGCGCCGGCGGTGAGTCCGGCGACGATACGGCGCTGGAAGAGCAGCACCATGACCACCAGCGGGATCGTTACGAGTACGCCTGCGGCCATCTGGCTGCCGAACGGCACCTCGTACGTCGTGGCGCCGGTGAATTTCGAGATGATGACCGGTGCGGTCTGCATGCCGGGCTTGTTGGTCATCGACAGGGCGATGAGGAACTCGTTCCAGGCACAGATGAAGGTGATGATCGCGGTGGTGAAGATGCCGGGTGCGGCGAGCGGGATGATGACCTTGCGGAACGCCTGGCCTCGGGTGCAGCCGTCGACCATGGCGGCGTGCTCCAACTCGTCCGGCATCTGCTTGAAGAACGTGGTCAGGTTCCACACCGCCAGCGGCAGCGCGAAGGACATGCTCGGCACGATCATCGCCTGGTAGGTGTTGATCCAGCCGATGTCCGTGAACAGCTTCAGCAGCGGGACCACGATCGACACCACCGGGAACATCGAGGTGGCGATGATCAGCGTGAGGATCAGCCGCTTGAACCGGAACTCCAGCCGGGCCATCGCATAGGCGGTGAAAGTGGCCAGCAGCAGCGCCAGTACGGTGGTGGCTCCGGCGACGATCAGGCTGTTGAGCAGCGCGCGGGTGAAGCCCTGGGACGGGCCGAACACCGCCTGGTAGTTCTCGAACGACACCGGGGAGGGAAGCAGCGAGGTGTCGAAGACGTCCGAGGTGCGCCGGAGGCTGGAGACCAGCATCCAGTAGAACGGGGCCAGGCAGTAGGCCACCACTGCCACGACACCCGCGTACAGCAGCCCGCTGCGCCATTTCGCCGTGATGGTCATGCCGTCACCTCCGCACGGCGGAGCGCCGTCAGCCGTCGGCGTTTGCCTTTCCCCTTGGGCTTGCCTGCGCCGCCGTCCCTGTCACCGAGGATGTCGGCGCCGAGCAGCCGGACGAAGGCCAGCGCGATGAGGAGGACGTAGAGGAAGAGGAGCACCGCGTAGGCGGATGCCGGCCCGAAGTGGACGTTGGACGCCTCGTTCTGCGCGAGCATGGACAGGGTTTCCACCGAGTGCTTCTGCGCACCGATGAGGATGTAGGGCAGGTCGAACATCCGCAGTGCGTCCAGGCAGCGGAACAGTACCGCCACCAGCAGCGCCGGCTTCACCAGGGGAAGCGTGACGTGCCAGAACTGGCGCACCGGGCTCGCTCCGTCGATACGGGCCGCCTCGTACACCTCTTTCGGTATCACTTGCAGGCCGGCCAGGACCAGCAGACCGATGAAGGGGGCGGTCTTCCACACCTCGGCGACGATGACCGCGACCTTGGCGTGGAAGCCTTCGGTGGTCCACAGGATCTGGTGGCCGATGAGGGCGTTGGCGATGCCGTTGCTGTTGAAGATCCACCGCCACAGCAGGCCGGAGATGGCCGTGGGCACCGCCCAGGGCACCAGGATGCCGGCGCGTACCAGGGCTCGTCCGCGGAACGCCTTGTGCATGATCAGGGCCATCGCCACACCGATCAGCGTCTCGAAGCCGACCGTGACGACGGTGAAGAACGTGGTGTTCCAGAAGGCGTTCCAGAACCGGTCTCCGGCGGCGGTGAAGATGTCGGTGTAGTTCTTCAGCCCGACGAACGGCTCGGTGGCGCTGATGAAGCCGGTCTTGGGATCCAGGCCCTTCGGCCCGTACAGCGACTCGCTCAGCGCCATGATCGTCGGGTAGAGCACGACGATCGTCAGCACCAGCAGCGTCGGGGACACCAACAGTGCCGCCATCCGTCCCCTGCCGGCGGTCGCCCGGGCCTGCTTCCGTATGTGCGGGCGGCTGACCGGCCTGGATCGGCTGCCGACCGCGTGGTGTGGTTCCCGCTCGGTGGGTCCGGGCGGGATCTTGGTGTCGATCATGGCCCTGTTCCTCACCGTGCCGCGGACTTCCGCAGGTCCTTCTGCATGTCCTTCAGCGCTTGTTCGCTGCTCTTGCTGCCGGTCAGGGCGGCGTACGTCTCCTCCTGGATCGCCGAGGTCACATCGCCGTACTGCACGACCCGCGGACGCGGCACGGCCCGCAGGATGGACTCCTTGAGCACCGGCAGGTACGGATACTGCTTGATCAGCGCCTTGTCGTCATACAGGGAGGCATACGGCGGGGCGAAGGCGGCTTCCTTGAGGAACGTGCCCGCGCTCTTCTCGTTGGTGAAGAACTTCATGAAGTCCAGGGCCGTGGCCTTGTTCTTGGCGTGGGACGACAGGGCCAGGTTGTGACCGCCCAGACTGGAGGAGCCGGGCCCCTTCAGGCCGGGCAGTGGCGCGGTTGCGAACTTCTCCGCGATCTTGCTCTTCTTGGCCAGGGAGTGCACATACGGCCAGTTACGCAGGAAGAGCAGCTTGCCGGACTGGAATGCCTGGCGGCCGTCCTCCTCCTGATAGGTGATGCCCTCCTTGGGGATCGTCCCGTCCTTGACGGAGTCGACGAGGAAGTCCAGGCCCTTCTTCGCCTCGGGGGTGTCGACGTCCGGCTTGCCCTTCGGGTCGGTGACGGTGCCGCCTGCCGAGTTCACGGCTTCGGAGAAGTTCACGGTCAGGCCCTCGTACTTCTGGAGCTGACCGGCGTAGCAGGATATGCCCTTGGCTTCCGGCAGCTTCTTGACCTTGGCACAGGCGGACTTCATCTCCGCCCAGGTTGTCGGCGGCTCGGTGATGCCGGCTTTCTTCAGCAGGTCGGTGCGGTAGTACAGCAGGCCGCCGTCCGAGTTGAACGGGACCGCGTACTGGCTGCCGCGGTACTTCGCTGTCGCCACCACCGGCTTCAGCATCTTCTGAAGCGGGAACTGCTTCTCGGGCAGCTTGCTGATCCACTGGTGGGCGGCGAACTCCGAGGTCCACACGGCGTCCAGGGAGAGCACCGTGTAGGCGTCGGACTTCGTCTCCGCGTTCTGGATCATCTGCTGGCGCTGCGCGTCCGCATCCGTCGGCAGCTGGATGAAGGTGACCTTCTCCTTCGGGTGCAGCTTGTTCCAGCGGTCGAGCATCGGCTGGACGGTGCCGGTGGTGTCCTTGCCTGCCACGTACGTGATCGGGCCCCGGCCCTCGAACGACGTCGCCCCGGCCTGCCCGGAGCCGTCGTCGCCGGACGAGCCGCAGGCGGTGAGGAGGAGCCCGGCGGCAGCAAGCACGGCCGAACACTCAAGTGCTCTGGTTGTCCTGGTCTTCACTGTCTCTCCTGGTCGTGCGGAACCGAAGGCACGGCTGGTCTCCCCTCATGAGGGAGCCGCTGCCGAGATGACTCTGAGATGGCTCTGTTATGAGACCGCGTTGTCAATGCGCGTCGTAGATCAACACCACAGGTCAAAGCGCTGAGGGTCGGCTCGATCAGGCTAGCTTCGACTCCGTTGAGACAACGCTTGCAACGTAGGTGTGCGATTTCCGGAAGTCAATGCGTTACCTCGGGGTAATGGAGTCCGCCACAAGCGGTGAATGCACCAATTTTCTGGCAGCTTTTTCCGAAATTTCTGCGGTGACAGCGATGTCATTCAGGAGCGCAAGTGCAGTGCTGCTGTGCTACCTTCCGCTCATGCCACCAGCTCAGCGGCACCCCACGATGGCTGACGTAGCTGAACGGGCCGGGGTCTCCACTTCCACCGTCTCGCGCACCTTGCGCGGTATGTCCACCGTGTCCCCGGAGGTACGCGGCCGCGTCGAGCAGGCCGCACGCGAGTTGAACTTCGCCGTGTCGCGGCAGGCTGCAAGCCTTGTCACGGGCAGGACCGGGACCATGGCAGTGCTCGTGCCCACGCTCAACTCGTGGTTCATGGGAGCCGCCCTGTCCAGCCTCGCCCCGCTGCTGCGGGCGGCGGGCATGGAACTGAACGTCTACGTGATGGCCGACCTGGCAGCGCGCACCGCGTTCTTCGAGCGCCTTCCCGCCCGGCGCAACGCCGACGCGCTGCTGGTGTTCTCCTTCGACCTCACCGACGAGGAGACCACGCGCCTGGACAACCTGGGCATGCCGGTCATATACGGCAGCCAGCACGTCGAGGGCCGCCCGAGCGTCTACGTCGACGATGTGGCCGGCGCCCTGCACGGCACCCGGAACCTGATCAACTTCGGCCACCGCCGGATCGCCTTCATACAGACGATCGGAGCCAGCGGTTTCTCCTTCAGCTCGAACGAACGACTGCTCGGCTACCAGCAGGCGCTCACCGAAGCGGGCATCCCCCTCGACGACGACCTGGTGGTCGCCACCCTGGCCAGCGGCGACAAGCGCGGCACCGCCGAGGCGCTCGGGAAGCTGCTGAGCCTGCGCGAGCCGCCCACCGCCATCTTCGCCGAACAGGACGAGGTCGCCGTCGCCACCCTGTGGACCCTGCGCAAGATGCAGATCGCAGTGCCCGACCGCATCTCCCTCCTCGGCTTCGACGACCAGCCCATGGCCGACTGGTTCGACCTGTCCACCGTGGCCCAGTCACCCTCGGACATCGGCCGCGAGGCCGGCGAACTCGCCCTCGCCCTCATCAACGACCCCGACGCGGACCACGAACTGCACGTCATCCTGCCCACCCACGTGATCCCACGGGCCACGACCGCCCCGCCGCCGGCGCCGCAACCCGAGCAGAACAACTCCGGCGAGCAGCCGCACGGGTGACGAACCCGGCCCGTGTCGGGGTGGAGGAGCTACCTGCCGATCAAGTCCGTCTCCCTGCGTCACCCGTGACCACTGTCAGCCCTTCCGGCGCCCTCACATGTGTCGTGCTGTCCGCGGTGACGGTGACGTCCAGCGGACCGCCGGCGACCTGGAGTCCCGTCACCGTCAGAGGGCCGTACTCCTGCGCGAAGGCAGGTGCGACCGTCACGGTGCCTGCGGGTACGTCCACGTCGAGTCCCAGGGCGGATCGGAGCACGAGGATCGACGCGGCCGCCGCCCACGCCTGCGGCCGGCAGGACGCCGGGTAGGGGGCGGGCCGCCTGCCCGCTTGGCTACCGTGGCCGGCGAAGAGTTCGGGCAGGCGGGCGTCGAAGCCGGCGGAGGCGGTGAGCAGGCCCGCCGTCAACGACGCTGCCGCTTGGGGGAAGCCGGACCGGACGAGCCCGTGTACGGCGATCGCGGTGTCGTGCGGCCAGATCGAACCGGTGTGGTAGCCGTAGGGGTTGAAGCCCACCGACTTGCTGCTCAGCGTGCGCAGTCCATGGCCGGAGTCGAGGTCCGGCGCGGTCAGCCGGGCCGCCAGCAGGGCGCTCTCCTCATCGTTGAGCAGTCCCGTGCCGAGCAGGTGGCCGAAGCCTGAGGTCACCGAGTCCACCGGCCGGCCGTCACGGTCCAGGGCGACCGCCGGGTAGGGCCCTTGGGCGTCCTCCACCCAGAACCGCTGCCGGAAGCGGTCGGCCAACTGCTCGGCCCATTCCTCCCACTCGTCGGCTCCCCGGCGGCCGAAGGCCCGCAGCAGTGCTGCTCCGCCCCGTGCCGCCTCGTACGCGTATGCCTGCACTTCGCACAGCGCGATCGGTGGGGTGGCGAGGCGACCGTCGTGGTGGCGGATCGCGTCGACCGAGTCCTTCCAGCCCTGGTTGGCCAGACCCCGGCCGGTGTGGTCGATGTACTTGAGGAAGCCGTCACCGCCCGCTTCGCCGTGATCACGCATCCAGCACAGGGCGGACTCGGCGTGGGGCAGGAGCTGTTCGACCTCTTCGGGGGCCAGGCCCCAGCGCCACGCGTCGTGCAGCAGGGTGAGCCACAGCGGCGTGGCGTCCACCGTGCCGTAGTAGAGCGGCGGCAGCGTGAGCGTGTCGCCGAACTCGAGGGCAGTGCGCCGTACTTCATGCAGGATCTTGCCGGGCTGTTCCTCGGTCGCCGGGTCGACGGCCCTGCCCTGACGTCGCGCCAGGGTGCGAAGTGTGCCGGCGGCCAGTTCTGTGCCCAGCGGCAGCAGCATGCGGGCCGCCCATATCGAGTCGCGGCCGAAGAGGGTCAGGTACCAGGGGGCGCCTGCGGCCAGGAACTGGTCGGCACGCCCTCCAGCACCGTCGCCGGAGAGTGGGTCCAGCAGGCGCAGCCGGTCCAGATCCGCGACCGACTGCTCCAGCCAGCGGTCGAACAGGCGCTCCGCGCTGCGCAACACGGGTCTGCGCCAGGGCACCTGGTCAGCCGGCGCAGCCGGGAACTGGTCGCCGTCGGCGTACGCGGCCGTGCAGCCCAACCGCGCCCTCCACGACTGGCCAGGGGCGAGTTCGACGTCGTACGCCAGCCGCCCGGCCGTCGCATCCAGCGCGTCCGGCGCCGGTGTACTGAGCAGATGTACCGCGAACTGGTCGCGGGACCAGGCCAGTCCGTCCGGCGCAGCCTGGGCCGGTACGGCGCTCGGAACATGGCCCGACCTCACCTGCTCCACCGGCGCGAGATCGGTGGCCGCCTCCACAACAAGCCGGAAGCGGACGTGCTGCGTACCGGCGTTGTCGACCTCGAAGGTTTCCTCCAGGCGGCCGGAGGAGACCATACGGTGCCGGCGCAGGGCGACCACCGGGTCCGGCGTCGTCTCGCCGAGTCCGCGGAGGATCGCCCGGAAGTCCGCCTGGTCGGCACCCGTAAGCCCGCCGGCGATCGGCGCGAGCGCTATGCCTTCGGCGGCGATGGTCAGCCGGGCCAGGGCCCTGCTGTCGCCGTGGTAGAAGCCGTCCGCGCCGCCGTCGAGCTGCCCGTCGGCATGAGAGATCACGAAGCTCGGTGCGCACAGCGTGACGACGCCGTCGTGCAGGAACGGCTGCCGGCCCGCTGTCACAGAACCGGGGTCCGTGGCCGAGTCGTTGGAGTCCTGGGTCTTGACAGTAGCGTCCAAAAGAGCGGAACCTCTCACGCATTGGATCGATCCAAGGACACTAACGGCGAGCCCACAGCGCTGACAATCCCCTTTGGATCGATCAAACAGCAGCAGCTGCTACGTCCAGTCTGATCGATGCCGGAGACCGCGATGCCCCGCTCCCCCAGCAATTCATCGGCCAAGGGCGGCCCGGTGACCCTGTCCATGGTGGCCGCTCGGGTGGGAGTCTCCCCGCAGACCGTGTCCAACGCGCTCAACTCGCCGGACCTGCTGCGCCCGGAGACTCTGGAGCGTGTCCGCCGTGCGATCGACGAGATGGGCTACCGACCGAGCCGCGCCGCCCAGATGCTGCGCACCCGCTCCAGCAAACTCATCGGCTACGGTGTCCGGCCGTCCCCGCCCGGCACCACGGCCCCGGTCCTGGACCGCTTCCTGCACGCCCTGTCCGAGGCCGCGGACGAAGCCGGATTCCGCATCCTGTTGTTCGCTTCACCTCCTGGCAGCGCGAGCCTGAAGGGGTACGAGGAACTGCTCGACCAGCACCGTGTCGACGGTTTCCTGCTCAGTGACACCGACGAGCGCAACGACCCCCGCCAAGCCTGGCTGGCCAATCGAGGTGTGCCGTTCGTGGCCTTCGGCCGGATGTGGTCGAAGCGGCAGATCGGCGACTGGGTCGACGTGGACGGCGCCTGCGGCACGGACGCGGCCGTGGAGCACCTGATCGCGCTCGGACACCGCAAGATTGCCTTCCTCGGCTGGCAACGCGGCTCCGGCCTCGGCGACGATCGCGCCGACGGCTGGCAGCGGGCCATGCAGCGGCACGGGCTGCCGACGCGCGGCCGGCGGGCGCAGAGCCTCGACGACGTCGATGCGGCGCGCACCGCCGTCGAACCGCTGCTGGACGCGGGCGCCACCGCCGTGGTGGCGGCAAGCGACACGCTGGCGCTGGGCTGCTTCCACGCCCTGCGCGAGCGCGGGGCCACTCCGGGCCGGGACGTCGCCGTGACCGGCTTCGACGACTCGCCGATGGCCGCCGTCCTCTCTCCGGGCCTGACCACGCTCGCCCAGCCGCTGGAGGCGGTCGGCCGGGAGTGCGTCCGGCTGCTGCTGGCGCGGATGTCCGACCCGGCGGCACCGCCCGAGCGGCTCCTGCTGGAGCCGGCCCTCGTCACTCGCGACAGCGCGCCGGCGCCGGACGCCTGAGCCCTCACCCCAGCCCTTTCAGCGCTTCTCCCCCGGCCATGCCCCATCCGGGCCGGTGATCACTGAGGGTGGAGGACTCCGTGATCAACCACGTGTCCGCTCTGCGCCAGTGGGTGCGAGGTGGGGCGAGCGGTCATCGGCGCGGGGAGCCTCCGACAGCGGCGCGTGGGGAGTTGACGACGGCTCGTACGGCAGCTTCGTCGCCTTCGATGTCGACGAGCCCACGGGTGTCGTCGAGGGTGAGCACGCCCGCTGCCAGCCCGAGAACGATCGAGGCTTCAGCGCGCACGACGGCATCGAGATCGCCGCCATCATGCGGACTCACCGCTGTGCCCGACGAGGTCGTCCTCACCTGGAGCAACTGGTCGTCGACCGCGATCCCCACCGTCGAGGGCCGGTGTGCGGCCGTCTTGCCGGCAAGCAGGGCTGAGAGAGCCAGGACGAGCCACTCGGCGCTGAAGTGGTCGCCGCCTGGTCCGCGTGCCATGAGCGGCGTGGACCAGCGGATGAGGCCCTCAACCGGCTCCCGCAGCTCGGCGCCCCACGGGGTGAGGGCGTACACGATGGCGTTGCCCTCCTCGGCCAGCCGCCGCTCGACCACTCCGGCGGCCTCGAGGCCGCGGAGGCGGTCGGCGAGCAGGTTGGTGGCCACGCCAGGGAGCCCGTCGAGCAGCTCGCGGTAGCGGGCCGGTGCCACGAGGAGCTGGCGGACGATCAGCAGATTCCACCGGTCACCCACGACATCGAGCGCCCGCGCGAGGCCGCAGTACTGGCTGTAACTTCGACTCATCCCCACCTACTTGACGATCTCAAGTTTGCCTGACTATATCTAGCACAGTCGGCGGAAGGACGGTAGGCATGGCTGACACCAGAAGGCCGACGTGGGTCGACGACGAGCTGTTCCCGTTCGAGAGCCGCTTCGTTGCCGTCGACGGGCACACCGTCCACTACGTGGATGAAGGATCGGGGCCGACGCTGTTGCTGCTGCACGCCAACCCGACGTGGTCGTTCGTGTATCGGGATGGCCCATTACCGACAGGCCCCCGCCACCCGCAGCCGGCGCGACGCGTCGGCCGTGCTTCCCCGGCGCATCACCGCCAGCCGTGCCTTTCTCGCCGGTGTCGAGGCCGGGCTCTCCGACATCGCGTCACTCCGTACGCTCATCGTGTGGGGCGACGCCGACTTCGCTTTCCGGGCCAAGGAGCGGCGGCGATGGGAGCAGGTGTTCGCCGACCCTCACACCGTGATCGTCGAAGGCGCCGGCCACTTCGTGCAGTCCGACGCGCCTGACCGGTTCGCGGCGGCGATCCGCGACTGGCAGTTCGCGCCCGGCGGACGGAGCACGCCTCCGGCTCGCGGGGACGCCGTGCGGAGAACGCCGTGGGAGTCGTAGACGCCAGGCAAGGCCCAGACTCCGACGCGCAGGAAGGCGCTGACATGATCCCGACTGCGATGCACAGTGGTGCATCCGACACCGACACCATGACCCAGGCTCGTGCAGCGTTGCGGGACGTGGTCCCCCGCCTCGTCGCACTTGTGCGGAGCGCCCCTGACACCAACTCCGCTTCGGTCGGCACATGGACGGTGGGCGATGTCGCGGCTCACTTGTCTCATGTGTTTCGCTTCGACACCGACGCCGTCGCCGGAAGACCGGTTCCGGAAGCCACAGTGACGACGGCGGGCATGGCCGAGGTCAACGCGAAGATGCTGGCCGAGGACGGCGAACGGGAGCCGGGCGTACTCGCAGATCGCATCAACGCGCTTGCAAGCGAGTTCGACGACGTCGCGTCGCGTTCGCAAGCAGCCACCGTCAGCTGGCTGCAAGGTGCTCGCCTGCCGCCTTCGGCGGTGGCGTGTCACCTGCTCGAGGAATGCCTGATCCACGGCCATGACATCGCCGGAGCCACCGGGCGCCCGTGGCCGATCCAGCGTCACCACGCTCTGCTTGCGGTCGAAGGCGGCGCGCTTCCGCTTATCGCTGCTCTGCCGCCCACCGCATTTCTGGACCAGGAGAAGGCCGGATCCTTCCGAGCTCGTTTCGAACTGCTCCTGCGTGGAGGCGGACGCACGTTGATGGTCTTCGACCGCGGTTCGCTGACGCTCGACGCGGAGTGTGCACGTGATGTCGACGCGCACGTCTCTGCCGACCCCGCGGCTCTCATGCTGCTGTTCATCGGCCGACAACGCATATGGAAACCACTTCTTGAAGGGAAGCTCGCCACGTGGGGTCGTCAGCCATGGAAGCTCGCCCGCATGCTCACCGTCATAAGCCCCCCGTAGCCCGCTGGTCGGACGAGCGACCAGCAGTACCCCGCAATGTGAACAGCGTGGTTGCGCGGACGGGGCAGCGTACGCCGACGCGGTGTCGGAGTACGCCGCCCGGGGCGGGACGAGCTGCGGGAGGTGGCCCGCGCGGTCGTCCCGGCTACTTCGGGTCGCGGTTGAACAGGGCCTTCGACCAGCGGTAGCCGAGCGCGGTCAGGCCCAGGCACCAGACGATCGCGATCCACCAGTTGTTGCCGATCTCGCCGCCGAGCAGCAGCCCGCGCAGGGTCTCGATGGCCGGGGTGAACGGCTGGTACTCGGCGATCGGCTGGAACCAGCCCGGCATCGCGTCGACCGGGACGAAGGCGCTCGAGATGAGCGGGAGGAGGACCAGCGGCATCGCATTGTTGCTGGCCGCCTCGGCGTTCGGGCTGGCCATACCCATCCCGACCGCGATCCAGGTGAGCGCCAGGGCGACCAGCGTGACCAGCCCGGCCGCCGCCAGCCACTCCAGGGCCGTGGCATCCGTGGACCTGAAACCGATGGCCACGGCGACGGCACCGACGAGCACCGCGCTGGCGATCGACTGCAGCACGCTGCCGACGACGTGCCCGATGATCACAGAGCCGCGGTGGATCGCCATCGTACGGAAGCGGGCGATGATGCCCTCGGACATGTCGGTGGCGACGGACACCGCGGCCCCGACCACGGTGCCGCCGATGGTCAACATCAGGATGCCCGGAACGATGTAGGCGATGTAGTCCGAGCGGTCCGCGCCGCCGCCGCCGATGCCCACGCTCATCACGTCTCCGAAGACGTAGACGAAGAGCAGCAGCATCATGATCGGTGTGAGCAGCAGGTTCAGGGTGAGGGACGGGTAGCGCCGCGCGTGCAGCAGGTTGCGGCGCAGCATCGTGTTCGAGTCGCGCACGGCGAGGGAGATCCGGGGCGGGCGGGCGGGAGCCAGTGGGGTGCTCATCGGACGGTCTCCTTGGGCTGGTTGGGGACGTCGGTGCCACCGGTCAGGGCGAAGAAC
>NZ_JBQQBV010000042.1:0-32989 GCF_052246355.1 Streptomyces sp. 3N207
CCGCGTCGATGGCCGCCCCGGCGAATTCATCGGTGACCGCCCCGTCAACTCCGTCATCCAACCCGCTGGCCGTCCCACAACACACCTCTCTGATCAGGAGTGTTGCGACGACTGGTTGAACCCAAGCAGTTCCGGTCCCGGAAGTTCGTCCGAGCCCTCGACCACCACCGGATGGCCGGATCGATAGGGAGAGTCGGGGCGGCCGGCGACAACGCGGCCATGGAGTCTTTCTTCAGCCTGCTGCAGAAGAACGTCCTCGACCGCCGGACCTGGGCCACCCGTGAAGAACTGCGGACCGCGATCGTGTCCTGGATCGAGAGGACCTACCACCGGCGCCGCAGACAAGCCGCACTCGGCCGGCTCACACCCGTCGAATTCGAGACCGTCATGACCACACCGGCCCTCCAAGCCGCGTGACCGAACCTGTCACCCGAACCTGCATCAGCCCCGAACTAGCCGGCTGAGCCTCGGCGAGACGACACACCGGACCGGCGGGCCGGTGGGTCCTCGACTCGTCCCGCAGGGGCTGGTGTGCTGGGCGGATGCACACTCCCGACAAGTCAGTCGAGGATGACGGCGGCGACGAGACGATCGAACTTGTCGTCGGCGTGGCGACCTCACCCGGGATGGTCTCGGAGTTCGTCGGTGGGATGGAGGCGGAGCTCTCCGGCCGGATGACCTCCCGAGTGCCCGATGTGCGTTGGAGGTTCGAAGTCGTCCCCGACCGGCTCGCCGTGCCACCAACCGACGTGGCCGAGATCATCTCGGCGGGCCGACAGCGGCTGCTCCGGGAAGGCTGGGATCTCGCGGTCGTGGTGACGGACCTGCCGATCGCGACTTCACGCCGCCCCGTCATCGCGCACGCCAGCGCGAGTCACGGGGTCGCCGTGGTGTCGATGCCGGCGCTCGGCGCGATGGGGGTCAGACAGCGGCTCGCTGAGACCGTCACCCGCCTCGTCGCGGCCCTCATCGGGGACGTCAGTGCGGCGGAGGTGGATCAACACGGAGTTGTGCACCGCTCCGGTCCGCCTCGCCGGGTAATGCGTAGCGTGAAGGAACTCGGCCACAAGATTGAAGCGGACGAGTCCGATGTACGCATGGTGGCGCGGGTCACCGCGGGCAACATGCGGCTCCTGGTGGGAATGCTGCGTGCCAATCGCCCATGGCAGCTCAGCATGCACCTCACTCGTGCGTCCGTCACCGCCGTCGGGACGGCCGCACTGGCGCTGGTCACCAGCGACATCTGGCGGCTCGGAGACGACCTGGGAGCAGTGCGTCTCGGCCTGATCACCGTTGCGTCCGTTCTTACCACGACCTGCACGTTCATCATCGGCGCCCAGTTGTGGGAGCGCAGTCCCCGGCCCGAGGCACGCGAACAGGTGATCCTCTTCAACACTGTGACCTTGGCGACGGTCACGATCGGCGTCCTCTCCCTCTACGGCACTCTGCTGGTCCTGACATGGCTCGGGTCTCTGCTTCTTGTGCCGGCGGGGCTGTTCTCCGAGACGCTCGGACATCCCGTCCGGATCGGCGACAAGTGGGAACTCGTATGGCTGACAAGCTCCCTGGCCACCATCGGCGAGGCCGTCGGGGCGGGCTGGGAGAGCAACGAATCGGTGCGGGAAGCGGCTTACACCTACCGTGCGGACGATCAGGCTCTCCCAGAGGAGTCATTCACGAAGGCGAGCACCTGACCTCCTCCTCCAGACTTTCCCCGTCGCCCTCTCGAGTTGCTCGTCTACCGGGAGCTCGTTGAGGAGGCAGTCGCTTGCTCGAAGACGGCAAGGACACCGCTGCGCAGGCCCTGCTGGGCAATGTCCTCGACTCCTGCATGCGTGAACACGGTCATGACTGGCTGAAAGGCCGCTTCGCTCGCGCCCAGTTCACCGGACCGAGCAGTCACAAGAGGCTCAACGGTGCCCTCGCCACGTACGACGGCTACAGCCGCCGCTCCAGACCCGGCATGTACTCGCCTGTCTGCTCATCACGTCGCTGAGGAACACATTCGGACCCGCACTGAAACAGGCCACCTTCGACCGACACCTCGCCGCACACCACGCTGCCAAGGGGAGCTACTGCAGCGCGTTCGCACTCTCCGCTGTCCTGATCGCCCAGGCCCTCTTGAGGCATCTGGACGGCTACCTGTGGGCACGAGCCTGAACGCCACCGGTCGGCCGACCACCGACGTTCCGCTTCAACGTTTAGTGCCTGCCAGAGCACTGGCCGGTAATTTTCGCAAACGTGCAGGTCAGCCGGGGATCTCCATCAGTGGCGACTCCGGCTGCCGTTCCGCTTGCTAGACTTACGCTGGATCCGCTGACACGTCGTCACTTAGTCGCCGCCGCTGGTCGTCCATACGCTCGCTGGACAATTGCTGGTTTCACCTGACTACCTGGCAGCGAGATGCGGCGATGGCCCGGGGCTTCCGGCGACGGAGCCCGCCGCCGGTGTTCGGGGTGCTGCGGGGTGTTTGGCGATGGTGGTCCGGGACGGTGACCGTACCGTCCATCCCGGCCGCCGATCGGTGCCTGTCGAGCAACTGGTGGCACAGCTGTCGGGTGCCTCCCACGAAGAGCTCGCCGCTTGGACGGGGCGCGCTGTTCGCAACCATGACCCCTGTCATCTCTGCTCTGCACATTTCCTGCGCCTCTCCGTGACGCGCGAGGAGCTACTGCACAGCCCTTTGCCCGCCGAGGCCCACCCTCGGCCCTTCACCGCCGCACTTCATCGGTTGCCGACGTGGGTCTCGGGCCGGTAAGCGCACAACGCCCCCATGATGAAGGCGTGCGGCACTATTAGGAGGATCGCCCAGAGCTGGAAGTAGGGCAGGGACAGGAAGCTGATGATCAGCAGGAGTCGGGAGACGAGGACTCCCATGATGCGAGCCATGAATGCGCACGGTGCCGCGCGCACGAGGTCATTGGCTGCGGTGGACACCGTGGCTCACCGCGGCACACGAATCCGCGGGTCACCGCGTTGGGGAGCGTCTGTTCGGTGCGCTACGGCACCGGCGTTGTCGACCGTGGCTACTTGTCCCGCGGCCCAGCGACGTACACAGCGTCAAACGAAGCGGCGGCGCGCGTCGCATCTTCTCCCGTGATCGCGACAATCCGCGACGTTGGCGAAGCGAGGGTACTACCCCGAGTGGACGCCATCCGCGAGTTCGACTGAGATGGAGGAAAGCCGGGACGCGGGCGAGATGGCGAAGGCGTGACGAGTGGAGAAACGCCCAGTCGCCCTGTTCGCCGGGGCATGGCAGATGGGGACCACCGCCCTACATTCATGTCCGGTACGTCGTTGTCGATGGCCCGGAGGGCGAGGAGCTGCGACTGCGCCAGCTGAACGTGATCCGCGAGGCACTGAAGTTTCTTGTGGACCAGGAGCGGTTCGTCGGCACCCCAAAGTGAGCGAGGAGTGACTGTATGGCGACCGCGGGCTCTCGGCGGGAGTCGTGCAGCCGGGCGCGTGCGGACACGGCCAGTCTCGACATGGCCCAGTTCTTCCCCGGGCGAGGCGCGGGAGTGCTGCAGGCCAAGTCGCGCGACGGTCCCACGGCAGGAGCCTGCAGGCATGGGCTCCTGCCGGAACATCTTGGTCACCGTGTCGGCCATGGCGATGCTTCCGTGTCAGTGGAAGGCTGTCCGTCCGCGTCGCCGATCGATGGCCGCTGGGCCGCATGGTCCTGGAGGAGGACCAGCCATGTTTTGGGTGCCCCCGTGGGGCTCGGACCTGTGGCTGGCCGCTCACATTTCGAGCCCTGGATGAGGGGCCGTGACCTGTGTTTTTTCTCAGCCTGGACGGGATTGGGTCGGCTCGGCTCTCCGCCGCTTCCCAGGGGGCGCACAACCTCGAACGCCGCTGACCGTCAATACACCGCGCTGACCTGCTGCGATGCGCAGGCAGAGCTGACCACAGGTTGGCGCCCCCGGCAGGAGCCACAAAACATGGCTGGTCGCACACATGGCGCTGACCGGCGCATTTGCGCCGTAGTGGCGGTGGAGGGGCGGACCCGGCTGGTGCCGCGTGCCCAAACGTGGAACAAGTGATCGAACTAGTCTAGTGCACCAAGCGGCTCCGGGCAGATTTGACGCAGGTGGGAACTGTCCGTGGCTGCGGTTGTGGCTGAGGAGACCTACAACTACGACGCAGACCGACGTAGTTGGTACCCCTCGCAGGGGGCGATGAGGCAGCACGCCCGCTCCCCGGCGCGGGGAACTGGTGCGGCGGCTGGGTGAGCTGCTGCGTGAGCACAAGAGCGACCTCGCGGACCTGGTCACCATCGAGGCGGGCAAGATCCGCTCCGAGGCCCTGGGCGAGGTCCAGGAGATGATCGACATCTGCGACTTCGCCGTCGGGCTGTCCCGGCAGCTGTACGGCCGCACCATCGCCTCCGAACGCCCCGGGCACCGCCTGGCCGAGACCTGGCATCCGCTCGGCGTGGTCGGCGTCATTTCCGCGTTCAACTTCCCACCTGCGGTGTGGTCGTGGAACACCGCCGTCGCTCTGGCGTGCGGGGACACGGTGGTGTGGAAGCCATCGGAGCTCACTCCGCTGATCTCGCTGGCCTGCGACCGGCTGCTGGCCCGCGCCGCCGAGGATGTCGGCGCGCCCCGCGATGTGCACCGCCTGCTGCTGGGTGACCGTACTGTCGGCGAGCAGCTGGTGGACGACCGCCGTGTCGCCCTGGTCAGTGCGACCGGCTCGACGCGGATGTGCAGGGAAGTCGGCCCCCGCGTCGCGGCCCGCTTCGGCCGCAGCCTGCTGGAGCTGGGCGGCAACAACGCGGCCGTCGTCGCGCCCTCCGCCGACCTGGATCTGGCCGTCCAGTGGTCCGTACTGTCGCATTCGACCCGGGCGAAGATCATCGTGGCCAGTGACGCTTCCGCCATATGCTGCACGGCCTGGTCGAGCCGGTCGACGATGCCGCTGGGCGGTTCCTCATAGGACCAGGCGTAGGCCCGCAGCATGTTGCGGACTTGCGCCATCGAAGCCGCGGCATCGGCGTCATGGCCCACGACATCACCGATGGCCACGGCCAGCGTGTCGTCCCGAAGGCGGAAGGCGTCATACCAGTCGCCTCCCACCTCGGAGCCTTCCGGCGCGGCCAGATACCGTGCCGCCATCTCCAGCCCCGGCACGCGGGGCAACTGAGGCAGCAGGTGCCGCTGCATGGTCTCGGTGACCCGCCGCTGCCGCTGGTACAAACGTGCGTTCTCCACCGACAGTCCTGCCCGGCGTGCGATGTCCTCCAGCAGCGGCAGGTCGGTGAATGGTTCAGGCCGGTCGGAACTGCCCAGCGTCAGCGCTCCCAGCACCTCGCGCACGCCCCGGATCGGCGCGATGGCAGCCGAGTGCATGCCCGTGGCCGCGAACATCCGCTGCTGGGCGACCGCGATATCGGTATCCGGCCGCCCCTGATAGTTCTCAGGCCCCGCCAGCGTCGATGCCGCCCCCGCAGTGCCCGCGACAGGGGCATCATGGAGTCGCGGGGAGCGGCAGGCATCCGGCCTTGCAACTCCTCGTGGGCGACGAGGGCTCCGGCCTCATGGTGCACCACAGAGGTCCGCCACACCTCGTCGCCATCAGAGATCAGATCGATCACGACCCAGTCCGCGAGGCGGGGGACCACCAGCTGTGTGAGCCGCCGCAGCGCCTCCTGGACATCCAGGGTCGAAGTGAGCGCTGTGGTGGTCTCGGCCAACAGCGCGAGACGCTCCAGCTCCGGCAAGGCCGCATCCGGTCGGCCCCGGTCCCTGGACGCCTCAGCGGCCGTAGCGGATTCACGCTCGTGGAAGACGATCACCGCGCCGTCAGTGTCTCCGGCGTCTCCGGCGTCCCCGGCGATCCGGCAGGGGGTGATCAGCCAGGAGATCGGCAGCAGGGTCCCATTCCCGCTCGTACCACCCGAGCTCTCCCTGATCCGCCCGGCTGCTGTGCAGGGCCTGCCGGAAGGTGCAGCTGCTCCGGGGCAGCGTATGCCCATGACGATCACGATGCAGGTGGTCGTGAGAGTCCTGGCCCAGCAGATCCTCAGCGGACCGGGCCAGCAGCACCTCGGCCTCGTGGTTCACCCGAACGATCCGCGTCTGGTCATCCAGCAGGAGCACGCCGACGCCACGCACCTCGAACACTGACGAAGGCCGCCGACCTCCGCGATCATCCATTGAGACCTGCATGTACGACCCCTCGGACCTCGATTGTGTCGTCCCTGATTCTGTCGGAGGGGATACGGATTGCGCGGAAAGGCCGCGGCGCGGTGTCAGCCGAAGTCGGCCACCGCTCCGGCGACGGCCTTCCAGCCCAGCGCCCGCGAAATCTCCTGTCCGGCCTCGACCAACTGCTCACGCAGTCCGGCCGTTTCCGCGCCGAGGATCGCCTCCCTGACCCCGCTCACGGACAGCGCGGCGCGCACCTGCCCCCGGTAGTCCAGGATCGGTACGCCGAGTGCGGCCACACCGACCGTGACGTCCTGGTCGCTGACCGAGATTCCGCTGCCGAGGGTCTCCTCCAGCACGGGGACCAGCGTCTCCGCCGTGACCGGAGTCGACTTGGTGAACTGCTCCAAGGGCCCCTGCTCAAGGTACTCGGACCAGGTAGCGCGGTCCTGGAAGGCCAGCAGGACGCGGGAGGCGGCGCCCGCGTGCAAGGGCAGCGCACCGCCGAGCTTCAGGGCGAGGGACTGGACCCGCCTGCCGTCCAGCCGCTCGATGCACACTGCCTCACGGCCGCGCCGGACGCACAGGTACACCGTCTCGCCGGTCTCGTCGTGGAGGCGCTCCATCACCGGCTGTGCGAGGCGCCGTTCGTCGAAACGCTCCACCACGGCGGTGCCGAGGCTGAGCAGATGGAAGCCCAGCCGGAAGGTGCCGCGTCGGCTCCCGCCCTCCACCATGTCCAGACCTTGGAGGCTCGACAGCAGCCGGTAGACCGAGCTACGGGGCTCGCCCAGTTCCTCCGCGAGCTGTGCTGCTGTCGCCTCCCCTCTCGCGGCGAGCAGGTCGAGAACCTCAACGGACTTACGGACGAGTGCCAATCCACCATCTTGCGCCACGCGTGTAAATATATCACTCAGCGGACAATTGTTCTACTGGGTGGTAACGCTGCTGGCGCAACTCGGATGTCAGCCCGACCGGGTGTTCCCCTCAGCCGCTTGCGGCAGCGTAGGCGTGGCCGCCTGGGTGTTGCCCATGGACTGCAACGCGGTGGCCACGATGGTCATCTCGGCGATGCAGGCCCGCTTGGGGAGGGTCACAGCACCCAGACACGCCTCGGCGATGTCCTGCGGCTGGATGAACAACTCGCGAAGCTCCTGCGGCGGGGGCTCGGGCCGGTCATCCAGGATGGAGGTGTTCACGATGCCCGGCAGAACGGTGCACACTCGGATGTGGTTGCCGTACTCGTCCCGTCCTGCGCCCCGGGCCAGGCCCAGCAGCCCCGCCTTGGCGGCCTGATAGGCGGGGCCCGTGTGATCGGGCCAGGCCCCGGCCACGCTCGACACGACGACCACGTCACCGCGGGCCTCGCGCAGCCGGGGGAGCAGGGCGTGCAGCAGATAGAACGTGCCGCTCAGATTGGTCGCGAGCATGGAGTCCCACGCCTCGGGCGTCAGTTGCTCCAGCCGCCGCTCCGGAATGTTGGTCCCCGCGGCGCACACCAAGGTGTCCACCGGATCGCTCATTCCCCGTGCCCACTCCCGTACGGCGTCGGGATCGCCGACGTCGACACTGTGGTGGTGCAGACGGTCCGCCTCGGGTGCGGCGCCCCGTGCCCGTTCGTCGATCAGACGGCCACGCCGGGCCAGTCCGTGAACAGTGGCGCCCGCCTGGAGGAAACTCCTTGCGACTGCGAGCCCGATTCCACTGCTCGCCCCGCTGACGACGGCGGTACGCCCGCTCATGTCCGCGAGCCCGCCGGAGAATTGCTGTTCCATGGAATGTCCTTGGTGAATCGTGGTCAGGACGTGGTCAGAAGGTGCCGTCGATCGTGATGCCCCCGTCGACCCTGAGGGTGGCACCGTGGACGAAGGAGGCGTCGGGGGAGAGCAGGAAGGCGATGGTGGTGGCGATCTCGACGGGCTCGGCCAGCCGTCGCATCGGCGTACGCCGTATCAGCGTCTCCTCGTCGAGGGCCCCCGACTCCAGACCGCTGCGCACCATCGCGGTGGCCACATATCCCGGGGCCACGGTGTTGACCCGGATGCCGGCAGAACCCCACTCGGCTGCCAGGGTCCGGGTGAGGCCCAGCACTCCGCTCTTGGCGGTGGCGTAGCCGAGCCGGCCGGGGAGCCCGAAGGTGGAGCCGACGGAGCCGATGTTGACCACACTGGGTCGGCCGCTGCGGGCCAGCAGGGGATAGGCCCCACGTGCGCAGTGCATCGCCCCGGTGAGGTGGACCGTGAGCTGATGGGTCCACTGCGCACTGTCGAACTCCTCGGCGGCCTGCCGGAAGATCACCCCTGCGCCGTTGACCAGCGCGTCGAGACCGCCGGCCTGTGCACTGATGGCGTCGAACATCGCGGCGACACTGGTTTCGTCCGCGACATCGACGGCCACGGCCAGGTGTCCCCCCTCCACGGGAGACACCGCGTCGAGGGCCTCGGCCTGGGCCTGGGCCGCGTCGCCCTTGAGGTCGGCGGCGACGACTCGCCAGCCGCGCTCCGCGAGAACGCGGGCCGTGGCGGCTCCGATGCCCTGTGCGGCGCCGGTGATCAGAACGACGGGGTCAGCCATGTGTTGTCTCCGTGGTGGGCTCGGTGGACCGGGGGCTGTGGCCTGCCGGTGTGGGTGACTTGGCCCGCTCGAGGGCCTTGCCGTACGGGTCGGGGCTGAGCAGTGCCGTGCACACGGTGATCAGCGCCATTGCCGTCATATAGACGGCGATGAGGTGGTAGCCGCCGCCCACCTCCAGCAGGGCTGTGGCGATCAGCGGGGACAGACCGCCGGCGAAGACGCTGGCCGCCTGCGAGCCGATGGAGGCGCCGCTGTAGCGGACCTCGGGTTCGAACAGCTCGGCGAAGTAGGCGGGTTGGGGCGCGTACACCGCGTGGTTGCCGACGTTGATGCACACGATCGTGACGAGATAGATGATCGGCAGGGACTCGCTGTCGAGCGCCCAGAAGTAGGGCCAGGACAGGGCAGCGAGCAGAGCTGCGCCGAAGAGCACGACCGGTCGCCGTCCGAACCGGTCGGACGCCCATCCCCACACGGGCAGGCTGATCAGGCCCAGCGCCGCCGAGATGATCACGCCCATGAGCAGGCCGTCGCGGTCCAGAGTGAGCGCCGTCGTGCCGTAGGTGAGCACGAAGGTGGTGTGGATGTAGAAAGTGCTGTTCTCCGCGAACCTCATGCCCGCGGCACGCAGAACGTTCTTGGGCTGGTCGCGGAGCACGGCGATCACCGGCCTGCGCTCGATCCGTCCCTCGTCCTTCATGGTGCGGAACACCGGGGACTCACTGACCCTCAGCCGGATGACGAGCCCGACCACGATGAGCACGGCCGAGGCGAGGAAGGGAACGCGCCAGCCCCACGACTGGAAGGCCTCATCACCCAGCGGGCGCGACAGTGCGAGGAAGGCTAGATTGGCGATGAGCATGCCGGCCGGCACGCCCATCTGCGGCCAACTTCCGTAGAAACCACGACGGTTGGGCGGCGCGTGCTCGACCGCCATCAGCGCTGCCGCGCCCCATTCGCCGCCCACCCCGAAGCCCTGCACGATACGCAGGAACACCAGGAGCAGCGGCGCGGCCACACCCCAGGTGGGGTAGCCGGGAAGCAGCCCGATACAGAAGGTGCTGCCGCCCATGAGCAGCAGCGAGAGCACCAGCATGGACTTGCGGCCGACCTTGTCCCCGTAGTGCGCGAAGACGATCCCGCCGAGGGGCCGGGCGGCAAATCCCACGGCGTAGGTGCTGAACGCCAGCAGCGTTCCTACCACCGGAGAGGTGCCGACGGGGAAGAACAGTGTGTTGAAGACCAGAGCGGCCGCGATGCCGTAGGTGAAGAAGTCGTACCACTCGATGGCGGTTCCGATCATCGTCGCCCAGGCCACTCTTCGCATGCTGGTGGCGGCGGCGCCGGGGGAAGGCGACGCTGGGGTGGTGGAGGAGGGGAGTGTCATCTTCGAGTCCTTCGGAAGGTTCCTTCGGGGCGAGGAATGAAGCGGTATGGGGGAATCAAGCGAGGAACGGGGGGCGGGAACGGGGGAGGGGAGCGGGGTCTCCTATGGCCCGCGTCTCTCAGTCCGGCAGCAGGGTTTCCTTCAGTGCCGGGCTCGGCCCTCGGGCGAGTTCGGTGAGCAACTCCCCGGCCTGGCTGAGCGGCCGGGTGCGCTTGAGGCCGTCGACGGCCGGGATGAGCCCTTGGGCAAGCAGGTCCATCGCACGGGTGAAGTCCTGGCGCTGATACATCTGGACGCCCACGAGTTCACGTTCGCCGCGCTGCAGCGCCACGCCGTCGACGGTCAGTTCGGTGGGGCTGATGCCCACCAGCACGGTTCGGCCGCCTCGGCAGGTCGCTGCCAGCGCCCGGTTGGTGGTGGCCTGCGCACCGACGCAGTCCAGCACCACATCGGCACCCTCGGTACGAATACCCTCTTCCCCTTCTGCATCTCCTTCTGCGGGAACCGGCTGCTCGTCCGAGATCCGCACACAGCGCGGGAGGCCGAGCCTCCGGGCCAGGTCGAGCCGGAGCGGGTCCCGGTCGGTCACCACCACATGGCCGACGCCCTCGGCGATCAGTACGAGCGCGCAGAAGACGCCGATGGGACCCGCGCCGATCACGAGCGCCTGGTCGTCCGCCTGGGCGCGGGCGCGGCCCACGGCGTGCACGGCCACGGCCAGCGGTTCGATCAGTACGCGCTGTTCCTCCGGTACCCGGGGGTCGATCGGCAGGAGTTGGCGCGGCGGCACGGTCAGATAACGGGCCATGGCGCCCTCGGCCTGGCCGCCGACAAAACGCATCCGCACACACAGCGGCTCCCGCCCTCGTGCGCAGTTGTGGCAGGTGCCGCAGCCGGTCGGAGGAAAGAGGACCACAGGTGTGCCCGGGGCGAGGGGTCCGGAACTGGAGGCACCGTCGTGCGGGGCGTGTTCCTCCACGACCCCCCATGCCTCGTGCCCGAGGGTCAACGGCGGTGTGATCACGGCGTGTTCACCCGCCCACATCTTCAGGTCGCTGCCGCACACGCCGACTTCGCCGACCCGGACCAGGACCTCGCCGGGCGGTGGACCGTCGAGGTCCCGCTCGATCAGCTCGACCTGCCGTGCGGAGGTGACCCGGGCCAGGCTCTGACGGCGGTGCCGCGAAGCCCGTGGCTGCCGCTCGGCGGCGGGTGTGTGGGCGTCGGGGACGGCCATCACATCTCCCCTTTCTCTGACGGCTTCTCTCTCTGATGGCCTCGGGAAAAGACCCATGTCAGCGGGGGTGTGACCCCAGCCACGGAGACATTCTCACGTCATGGACACTCTGTCCAGTGGATGGTAACTTCTATCTGGTGGCACGGACGGTGCCGGGCCGTGCCACCGATGGGGCTCACCGCCAGCACCGACAGCGCCCGCCCATCGGGCTGCCGACTGGCCCTACTGACTGGGAGAGACACCGAATGACTGCACTGACGCCGGCTGGGCCGGTGGACAGCCAATTGATCGAGCACATCGAGGAACGGGCGCTGTTCGCCCGGCTGGAGACCGTGCGGCTGATCTCGATCGCGAAGACGGGGCACTACGCGTCCGGCTTCTCGTGCGCGGAGATTCTGGCGACGCTGTACTACGGGGTGATGAACCTGCGGCGGGGCGAGCCGGACTGGCCCGACCGCGACCGCTTTCTGTTCGGGAAGGGGCATGCGGCGGCCACGCTGTATCCGCTGCTGGCCGACTATGACTTCTTCGATGCGGCGGAGCTGGACGAGTACACCCGGCTGGGCAACGCCTTCGGCGACCACCCGGATATGACCCGTATTCCGGGGATCGACTTCAGCTCCGGATCGCTGGGCCACGCGCTGTCAGCCGGAACCGGCATGGCGCTTGCCGGCCGCCTTCAGCAGCGCCCCTACACCACATTCGTCCTGCTGGGCGACGGGGAACTGCACGAGGGGCAGGTGTGGGAGGCGGCTCTGGGCGCCGCGCACCACGGTCTGGGACGGGTGGTGGCCATCGTGGACCGCAATGACCACTCGCTCGACGGCCGTATCGGCGGCGTGACCGGTATCGAGCCCCTGCTGGAGAAGTGGCGGGCCTTCGGATGGCAGGCCCACGAGGTCGACGGGCACGACGTGAGCGCCCTGCTGCCTCTGCTGCGTTCGCTGGCTGAGGACTCGGAGCGCGACCGTCCTGCCGTGGTGGTGGCCAACACCGTCAAGGGAAAGGGGATTTCCTATATGGAATCGGAGTTCGGATGGCATCTGGGCTGGCTGGCAGAGCAGGACGAGGCCAACGCACTGGCGGAACTGCGGGGGGTCAAGTGAGCGTCGCCCCCGGCCTGCAGCCGGAATCCTGGCACCTGGTGAGCCTGCTGGAACAAGCCCCCGGCCTCCAGGCCCTGGGAGGAACCCTCGCCGATCTGGCGGACGAGGGCCACCCTGTGGTCGTGGGCACCGCCGACTTGAAGTACTCCAACGGCCTGGTGCGCTTTCAGGAACGGCACCCGGACAAGTACATCCAGTTCGGAATCTCCGAACAGCACATGGTCTCCACCGCGGCTGGCCTGGCCACCACAGGGCTGAAGCCCTACGTGGCGACTTTCGCTTCCTTCATGGCGCTGCTGGCCTGCGAACAGATCCGCACCGACGTCGCCTACACCCAGCAGCCGGTACGGCTGATCGGCCACCACACCGGCATCACCCTGGGCTTCTACGGAACCTCCCACCATGCGACCGAAGACCTGGCCGTCACCCGCAGCATCGCCGGGCTCACCGTCATCGCACCGGCCGACACCGCGGCCCTGACCGCGGCCCTGCGCGCCACGGTCGACCACCCGGGCCCGGTCTACTTCCGCATCGGCCGCGGACGCGACCCCGATGTCTACCCCGCCGGCACCACCCTGGAGGTCGGCAAAGCCATTGAACACAGCACGGGAGACGACCTCACACTCATCGCCACCGGCTCCATGGTCCACCCCACCCTGGAAGCCGCCGCCCGCCTCAATGCCGACGGCCACAGCGTCGGGGTCCTCGACATGCACACCATCAAGCCGCTGGACGAGGACGCCGTACTCAAAGCCGCACAGCGCTCCCGGAAGCTGATGACCGTAGAGGAACACAACACCCTCGGCGGCCTCGGCGGCGCAGTGGCCGAAGTCCTCACTGAGCACGGCATACCGGCCCGGCTGCACCGCCATGGAATCCGGGACCAGTACAGCCTCATCGGCCCGCCAACCCGCCTGTACGCCCACTACCGACTCGACGCCGCAGGAATCGAGGCCGAAGCCCGCGAAGCACTGCTCAGCCCCAAGCCGTAGCTGTTCGCCCCGAAGCGATAGCCGAATGGCACCGGGGATCGACCTGCGCATATCCGGTCTGTACATTTCTCGACTGCCCGCGCTCCCACCGTCCACAACCGACGCTGGGGAGCGCGGGCAGTCGCGCACCATCCGGAGCCGGAACCCGCTGTCGGGGAGGACGATTGCCATGGGCATGCCCCCAGGGGCGCAAGGCGGCACCCCGAGGGCGGTGGCGTGTCATCCGACGTCGACTCCTGGCGGGGGATGCTGCGCCAATGCCTTGTGGAGCTCGATGCGTTCCCGCTCCGCAGCACGCGGGAGAGCACCGACTACCTGGGCTGGACGCACCAACTCGACCTGGGATTCGTCACCGTGACCGAGGCGGCCTCGGATCCGGTGCGTGTGGTGCGGGCCCCCAGGATGATCGATGGCGCGCAGGACGCCTTCTAACTGCTGTCGATTGCTCAGGAGTCCAGTTCGTCATTTGTGGGAGACGTCCGCTCTCCACTGCGCCGGGGGGGATGCGGTACTGCTCGACAGCACGGCTCCGTTCCAGCTCAGTGCCGACGAGTTCGCCCATCACATGGTGCTCATGCTGCCGCGCGCCGATGTGGCGCGGGCTGTGCCGGTCAGCAGCGAACGTGTCGGGCGGCGTATCGCGGCCGAGAACCCGGTGCTGCGCGTGCTGCGGGCCACGGTTGACGAGATCCGCGCCAACCGCGGAGAGCTGAGCCCTGAAGTGCTCCCCGAGCTCGGGCATACGGTGAGCGAGCTGTTGTTCTCCGTGCTGCGGGCCGACGAGGTGTCCGACCAGGGAGCGGTGAACGGACTCGTCGGCCACCGGGCCCAGTTCCTGCGCATGCGGGACTTTATACAGCGCCATCTGGCCGAGCTGGATCTGTCGTCCAAGACGGTGGCGGCCGCCTTCGGGGTCTCGGTGCGTTACGTCGAACTCGTCTTCCGGGAAAGTGGCACGTCGCCGGCCACATTCATCCGTCATACCCGTCTGGAGGAGGCGCGCCGGACCCTGGCGGACCCCCGGATGCGCCGTCGCCCGATCGCAGCGGTCGCCAGGTCGGTCGGCATCGAGAATCCCACGGTCTTCGCCCGTATGTTCCGCCGGTTATTCGGCGTCACGCCGCGCGAGTACCGGAACGTCGGGCACGTCGGGAATATCGGCACCCACGGGCCGTGAGACCAGCGAGGGCGTCGTCATCACCCTCGTCGAACACGCCATGGCAGTCCGTATGTCGGCCACTCCCTGAGCGGAACGGGTGCACCGGACCGGCGGTGAGGGAAAGCGGGTCAGGCCGTCGCCGGTGCGACGACGTGCGCTGCCGTCGGCATGGGGGCGCAGACGCTGCGGCGGAACCAGGTGATCTTCCCGGTGGGTGTGGGCCGGGTGCCGAAGGAGTCGGAGAGCGCGTCCACGAGGGTGAGCCCCCGGCCGCTCTCGGCATCGGGTCCGGTCTGGCGCAGTCGGGGGGTCTCGCGGCTGCCGTCCCCGACGTCGCAGATCACACAGTGTTCGCGACTCAGCCGCAGCCGCAGCCGCACCGGGCCACGGGCGTGCTCGACGGCATTGGTGACCAGTTCGTGCGCCATCAGGACGATCTCGTCGGACTCGCTCTCCGCGACGCCCCAGCTGCGCAGTGCGTCAGCGGTGGCTCGGCGCGCGTATCCCGGGCTGACCGGGTCGGTGGTCGCCAGGTCCAGAGCCAGCTCCTGCCGGGTGTCGGGCAGAGCACCAGGGACACCGGGCGAGACGGTTCGGGGATGCCTGCTCCGGGCGGTGTCCCCGGTGTGGGGGGCAGCGCGGGGCACGACATCTGTCGGTGCGGTGATCCCGGTCATCTTCAGTGCTCCTTTCCGGTTCCGCAGCGGGCCGGAGGGCCTGATCGGAGGTGGCGCTCAGGGAGAGTGCGTCCACATCTCCCAGGATGGTAGTAATTTCGACGAGAGTCAAGATCGAAAGAAGAAATTTCGTCTGCGAAATTTCTTCGACATCATTGACGCCAGCTCGAAACTTCTGCGACGGTCCTGTCTCGACGCCCACCGGCCCGCCATACCACCGCTCGGGGAAGGCGCGTCAGGCGAGCACACCACGCCCGGGACCCTCGCTCTGACGTATCCGGCCGGGTCGGCTCACCAGGCGCTTCCCCTGTACGGCGCTGTAAGGCATCGAGGAAAGGCAACCTCATGGCACACCGAACTCAGCTCCGTCGCCGTGCGCTCGCGGCCTCGTCTGCGGGCCTCGGTCTCAGCCTGCTGCTCAGCGGATGCGGGTGGGGTGGCATCAGCGGTCGGGGCGCCGGCGACAAGACCCTCGTAGGTCTGATCACCAAGACCAACGACAACCCCTACTACGTGAAGATGCGCGAGGGCGCCCAGAAGCGGGCGCGAGAGCTCGGCGCAGAGCTGCGGACCTTCTCCGGCAAGGGCCAGACCGACAACGAATCGCAGGTCCAAGCCATTGAGAACTTGATGGCTGCCGGAGCCAAGGGCATCCTCATCACCCCCGCGGACTCCAGTTCCATCGTCCCCGCCATCAACCGGGCACGAAGGGCCGGAGTCATGGTCATCGCCCTGGACTCACCCACGGACCCGGCCTCCGCCGTCGATGCCACATTCTCCACCGACAACAGACTCGCGGGCCGGCTGATCGGCCAGTGGGCCAAGCATCGGATGGGGGACAGACGGCCGCGCATCGCCCTCCTGGACATCAGCCCCGACCATGTCGAAGTCGACGTTCAGCGGGATCAAGGCTTTCTACAGGGCTTCGGCGTCGACGTCCGCGACCCCGGACGGATCGGTGACGAGCACGATCCGCGGATCGTCGGCCACGAGGTGTCCGAGGCCAACGAGGAGGGCGGCCGAAGCGGCATGGAGAAGCTCCTCCAGCGCGACCCCTCCATCAACCTCGTCTACACCGTCAATGAGCCGGCCGCAGCCGGGGCCTACGAGGCCATCAAGGCGGCCGGGAAGCAGAAGGCCATCACCATCGTGTCCGTCGACGGCGGCTGTCCCGGCGTGAAGAACGTCCAAGCCGGGGTGATCGGCGCCACCTCGATGCAGTTCCCCCTGAAGATGGCCGCCGACGGCGTCAGTGCCGTGGACGCCTACGCCAAGCACGGTCGCAAGCCCTCCACCTCACCAGGGCGGGACTTCATCAACACCGGCGCCACGCTCATCACGGACACCCCTGTCTCGGGCCTCGCCTCGAAGAAGACCGACTGGGGCCTCACGCACTGCTGGGGCTGACGCTCCTCGGCTCCGTAATCGCTGTCTGTAATCAGTGTCCCACCCGCCCCGGCCCGGACGCCCCGCCGGGTCCCCTCAACATCCGTCCCTCCCTCCCCCGGAGTTGACCGTGGCACACGACACCGTCTCCCCAAGCGCAGCCCGCCCACTGACCCACAGATCCGGCCGCGACGGCCTGCTCGCCCATGCGCAGGCGGCCCTGCACTCGAAGCCGCTGCTCGGACCACTCATCGTCCTCGTACTCGCATCGCTGTTCTTCACCCTCTGGGTGGGCCCCCGATTCAGCGCGCCCCTGAATCTGTCGCTCATCGTCCAGCAGGTGCAGATCATCGGCATGGTCGGCATCGCGCAGACGCTGATCGTGCTCACCGCCGGAATCGACCTGTCGGTCGGCGCCATCACCGTCCTCTCATCGGTGGTGATGGGAAAGATGGCGGTGGACAACGACCTGCCCGTCCCGGTGGCCCTGCTGCTCGGCGTCGTCACCGCCGGACTGTGCGGCGGCATCAACGGCACCCTGGTCAACCGATTCCGAATACCGCCCTTCATCGCCACACTCGGCACCCTCAGCGTCTTCTCCTCGCTCACCCTCCTCTACTCGAAGAGCGAAACGGTCCGGGCCCAGGATGTGCCGGACCTGCTGAGCTGGCCGGGCCGCTCCATCGACATCCTGGGCACCGACATCACATACAGCTCGCTGATGATGGTCGGCTGCTTCGCTGCCGTCGCCTATCTGCTGCGGGGCACCGCGTGGGGCGCCCATGTGCACGCGGTGGGCGACGACCCTGAGGGCGCCCGCCTCAGCGGGATCCGCACCGGCCGGGTACGGCTGAGCGTCTACATCGTGGCCGGTCTGATCTGCGGCATCGCCTCCTGGTTCCTCATCGGCCGGATCGGCTCGATCAGCCCGCATACGGGCGAGAACCTCAACCTCCAGTCCATCACCGCCGTCGTGATCGGCGGCACCAGCCTCTTCGGCGGACGCGGCCATGTGCTGGGCACCCTCCTCGGCTCCCTCATCGTGGGCGTCTTCAGCAGCGGTCTCGCCCTGGCCGGAGTGGACGTCCTGTGGCAGGTCTTCACCGTGGGCATCCTGGTGATCGCCGCGGTCGCAGCCGACCAGTGGATCCGGAAGGTGGCAGCATGAACCCCGGCAACACCCTCACCGCCGCGCCGGCCCTGGAGGCGCGCGGCCTCGTCAAGCGCTACGGACACGTCACAGCCCTCGCCGGCGTCGACGTCGACCTGCGTCCGGGAGAGGTCCTGGCCGTCATCGGCGACAACGGCGCCGGAAAGTCCACCCTCATCAAGTGCCTCTCCGGCGCCGAGGTCCCGGACGAGGGAGAGATCCGCCTCTTCGAAGAGCCGGTGCGGTTCCGCACCCCGCTGGAGGCGCGGTCACACGGCGTGGAAACCGTCTACCAGAATCTGGCCGTCGCCCCCTCACGGGACATCCCCGCCAACCTCTTCCTCGGACGCGAACTCCGCCGGCCAGGGCCGCTCGGCAGCGTGCTGCGCCTGCTGGACAAGAAGCGCATGCGGGAGGACACCCGCGAACTGCTCACTTCCCTGGGGCTGCTGACCATCCAGAACTTCGCCCAGCCGGTGGAGAGCCTCTCCGGTGGGCAGCGCCAGGGCGTCGCCGTCGCGCGTGCCGCCTGCTTCGGCAGCCGAGTGATCATCATGGACGAGCCAACCGCAGCGCTCGGCGTGCGGGAATCCCAACGAGTACTCGACCTCATCCGCGAAATCCGCGGCAGGGGAGTACCAGTCATTCTGATCAGCCACGACATGCCGCATGTCTTCGACATCGCAGACCGCATCCACATCCAGCGGCTGGGCCGGCGTGCCGCGCTGGTGGAGACCTCCGAGATCTCGATGCCGGATGCCGTAGCGCTCATGACCGGGGCGCTGGACCCGGCGGAGCTGGGCCAGGACGGGCAGCAGGCGGCGTCGTCCTCGGAGCCGGACTCCACGGGACGCGCGGCACCCTCCGCACCCGCCCGTCCGCGAACTGACGAGACGTCATGAACCCCAACGGCCACCCCGCTGCCCATACCGGTGCCCGGCCGACCAGGCTGCTGCGCCAGGTGCCGGGCGAGGCCGCCTCGGGCGCCTTTCCCGCGCCGGCGGGGACCCGACCGGACGAGTTGACGCTCTGGTGGCTCGGCCAGGCAGGGTTCGCGCTGCGCCACCGCGATGTGCTGGTCCTCATCGACCCGTATCTGTCCGACACACTCGCCGACAAGTACCGCGGCAGGCTCTTCCCGCATATTCGGATGCATCCCGCACCGGTGGCACCCGACACCATCCGAGGCGTCACCGCGGTCCTGTGCACCCACGGCCACACCGACCATATGGATCCGGGCACCATCCGTGCCCTGCGTCCGCACAACGACTGCCGCTACGTGGTGCCGCGCGCCGAGAGCGCGCGGGCACTGGAGCGCGGCGTGCCCGCCGGCAGACTGACCGGCACCACCGCGGGCGAGCACATCGAGCTGGACGGCATCGCCGTCGAGCCGGTTCCCGCAGCGCACGAGCAGCTCCAGCAGGACGAGAGGGGCGATCACCGCTTCCTCGGATATGTGCTCACCATCGGCGGGATCCGCGTCTACCACTCGGGTGACTGCGTGCCCTACGACGGACAGGCGGAGCTGCTGCGCGACCGGGACATCGATCTCGCGCTGCTGCCGGTCAACGGGCGCGACACCTATCGCACCCAAAACGGTGTCCCCGGCAATTTCACCGTCGCCGAGGCTGCCGGGCTGTGTGAGCGCGCCGGGATCCCGAACCTGCTGTGCCACCACTTCGGGCTGTTCGACTTCAACACCGTCGACCCGGATCGCGCTCGCGATCAGCTGCGTGACCGACCCTCCGCACTGTCCTGGACCGTGCCCAGCGTCGGCTCTGCCTACGCCCTCACCACGCGCGACGCCACCGTGCGTGACGCCACCGCCAAGGAGGTCCGATGAACTCCCACGAACTCCTCGACGAGCTGCGCCGCGTCCGTGTCGTCCCAGTCGTCAGCCTCCCCGACGTGCACAGCGCCGACCCGCTCGGCGAGACGCTTGCCGAGGCGGGATTGCCGGTCGCCGAGATCGCTTTCCGCACCCCCGCGGCTGCGGAGGGGATCGCGGCGCTGCGCTCCCGCCACCCCGGGCTGCTGGTCGGCGCCGGTACGGTGCTCGACCGCCGGACCGTGGACCGCGCCCTGGACGCGGGTGCCCAGTTCGTGGTGGCACCCGGATTCAACCCGGACGTCGTGGACTACTGCCTGGAGCGGCAGGTCCCCGTTGTGCCGGGCGTCAACAGCCCGACAGGTGTCGAGGCCGGCCTCGCCAGAGGGCTGCCGCTGCTGAAGTACTTCCCGGCCGAGGCGTCGGGAGGGCTGCGGCTTCTGGACGCCATGGCCGCGCCGTACGGCGGAGCCCAGTTCATGCCGACAGGCGGTGTGACTCCCCACAACCTTCCCGACTATCTGAGCCGGCCTCAGGTGGCCGCGTGCGGCGGCACCTGGATCGCCACCGCGGCCCAGCTGATCGAGGGAGCGTTTGAGGTGATCGGCCGCAACGCACGGCACGCGGTCGACATCGCCGCCGCTGCCCGCTGAACCACCACCCCACGTGCCCAGGGCACGCGAACCGACCACGCACATCACAGAACACCCACGAGGGGAAGCATGACCACCACCTATGAACCTGCAGCCGGAAACGCGCTGGCGGGCAAGGTCGCCATCATCACCGGTGGCGCCTCCGGCATCGGCGAGGCCGTCGGACGGATCTTCGCCGCGAACCAGGCCAAGGTCCTCCTCGTCGACACCGACGGCAAGCGGCTCCAGCAGGTCGTCGACTCCATCCAGTCCAAGGGCGGCACCTGCGTGGGCGTCGAGGCCGACGTCACCGAGGAGGAGCAGGTCCAACAGTTCTTCCGGACCACCGTCGAGGACTGGGGCCGCGTGGATCTCCTCGTCAACAGCGCGGGCCGCGACTCCCTTTCGCCACCGGTGACCGAGGTGACGCTCGAAGAGTGGAACAAGACCGTGGGCCCCAACCTGACCGCGGTCTTCCTCTGCTGCCGTGAAGCCTTCCGCGTCATGGAGAAGCAGAAGACCGGCGGGCGCATCCTGAACATGGGATCCTCCTCAGCCCGGCTGGCCTCCGGGCCGGGACACAGCCCCTACCGCGCCTCGAAGCACGGAATGATGGGCTTCAGCAAGAACATCCTGCTGGAGGGCAAGGAGAAGAACATCGGCGTGACGGTGATCAACCCGTCACACGTCAAGACCCCGATGACCGAGATCATCGACCAGGGCCTGTACGACGGCGACATCCCCGCCTACCTCGACGGCTGGCTGGACGACAAGGAACTCGCCGAGGGCATCCACGCGAGCTGCATCGACGTCGACAACGTCGCCGAGGTCTCCCTGTACGTCGCCACCCGCACGCCCGATGTCACCATTCCCCAGATCGCGCTCTACCCGACCCACAAGGCGCACCGCTACGGCATGGAAGTCTGAGGGATACGGGATGAAGGCAGCAGTTCTGCAATCCGAAGGCGTCCTCACCCTCAAGGACGTCCCCGACCCCGCGCCCGTGGGCGAGAGCTCCGTACTCGTCCGCGTCGGCGGTGTGGGCGTATGCGGCTCGGACGTGCTGAGATTCGGCCGCGGCAAGGCGTACCACTACCCGCTTGTCCTGGGCCACGAGTTCTCCGCCGTCGTCGAGGAGGCGCCGGAAGGAAGCCGGTTCGCCCCCGGAGACCGCGCCGCGGTCTTCCCGCTCCTGCCGGACCAGACCGACGCGATGGCCCGGATCGGCGAGTACGCCGTCAGCTCCGGATACGACTACTACGGGTCGCGGCGCGACGGTGCGATGGCCGAGTTCCTGCACGTTCCCGACGCCAATCTGGTGCCGGTGGCGCGGGACGTGCCGCTGATCCACGCCGCCATGGTGGAGCCGGCCGCGGTAGCGCTGCACGCCATGCTGAAGTTCCGGCTTCCTTCGCACGCCACCGCGCTGGTGATCGGTGGCGGACCCATCGGAGCGCTGGCAGCGCAGTGGCTGCGCATCCTGGGCGTCGACGAGGTGTATGTGGCCGACGTCGACGAGCGTAAGCGAGCCGTCATGGCAGACCTCGGCTTCTCCGTCATCGACGCTTCAGCTGGTGACACCGTGGACCAAGTCCGCGAGCTGACCGGCGGCCGGGGCGTGGACTGCGCGGTGGAGGCAAGCGGCCTGCCCACCACCCTCGTCGAGGCCATCACGGCGGCCGCCACGTTCGGACAGGTCATGCTCCTGGGCGATCTGTCCGGGGATCTGACCCTGTCCCGTTCCCTGGTCTCCTCCGTTCTCCGCCGCGAGCTGCTGCTCTACGGCACCTGGAACTCGAAGATCACACCGGCCGGGCGCAGCGAGTGGGACATGGTGGTCCACCACCTCGGCCGTGACCTCAAGGTGGCGCCGCTGATCAGCCACACCCCGAGCCTGGAGGAGGCACCGCGGATGTTCGCGGACATGCACGAGCGGCGCACCTGGTACAACAAGGTCGTCTTCGCCGTCGCCGAGGAGGCCCAGGCCGAGCTGGTCAGGCCGGGCGTCATCGGAGGTGCCCTGTGAAGGCCGCCGTTCTGCACCGGCCGGGCGCGCTGACGGTGGAGGAGGTGGCCGAGCCCGACGTCGGCGCCGACGAGTTGCTGGTGCGGGTGCGGGCCGCCTCCATCTGCGGCACCGACCTGCGCATCCTCAAGCACGGCCACTTCAAGATCCCGGACGGGCAGCGCCGGGTCCTGGGCCATGAGGTCGCGGGAGACGTTGTGGCCATCGGCCCCGCGGTGACCGGATTCCGCGAGGGCATGCGGGTCAGCGTCACCCCGAACGTCGGCTGTGGCCGCTGCGATATGTGCCGCCACGGCTACAACAACATGTGCGCCGACTACGAGGCGTTCGGGATCAGCATCGACGGCGGCTTCCAGGAGCTGCTGCGGGTGCCCGGCTTCGCCGTCCAGCGCGGCAACGTCTTCGGGGTTCCCGACGGCGTCTCATACGCCGAGGCGGCGCTGGTGGAGCCGTTCTCCTGCTGCTACAGCGGGCAGCGCGCGCTGCGGGTGGGCTCCGAGGACGTCGTGGTCATCTCCGGGGCCGGTCCCATCGGCGCATTCCACGTGCTGCTCGGCAAGCTCGCCGGTGCCCGCAAAGTCATCGTCTCCAACCGCAGCCGCCCCCGCCTGGACCTGGCCGCCGGGCTCGGCGCCGACGTATGCGCCAGCGTCGAGGAGCAGGATCTGGCCCAGGTCGTACGGGAGCACACCGATGGCCGGGGCGCCGACGTGGTCATCACGGCGGTGTCCGATCCGCAGGTGCAGGCGCAGGCCGCGGAACTGCTGGCCACCCACGGCAGGTTGAACTACTTCGCGGGTCTGGGAGCGCGGCAGACCATCCCTGTCGACTCCAACGCCGTGCACTACAAGGGCCTCACCCTCACCGGTACAACCGGCTCGACCAACGGCGACTACGGCCGCTGTCTGCGGCTGGTCGGTGAGCGCCGCGTTGATCTGTCACCGCTGGTCAGCGAGGTGTTTCCGGTCGAGAAGATCCACGACGCGTTCGCCTACGCGGCATCCGGGGCCGGGCTGAAGGCAGTGGTGGCCTTCAACGGCGATCCACACGCCACAGGGCCTCGCGACGAGACCACGGGCAAGAGCAGGGGATGACCATGACGCATCGCTATGTCATGGCCTTCGATGCCGGCACCACCGGCATCCGGGCCATTCTCTTCGACAGGGCCGGCGAGATCGCGGCCGAGGCCAGCCAGGAGTTTCCGCAGATCTACCCGCAGCCAGGATGGGTCGAGCACAACCCGCTGGACATCTGGAACACCCAGATCACCGTCGCCAAACAGGCGCTGGCCCAGGTCGAATGCGGCGCCGAGGACATCGCCGCCATCGGCGTCACCAATCAGCGCGAGACCGTGGTGGTGTGGGACCGGGCCACCGGTGAGCCCGTGCACAACGCCATCGTGTGGCAGGACCGCCGCACAGCGGCGGTGTGCGAGGAGCTCAAGGCCCGTGGCCTGGAAGAGCACGTCAAGCGGACCACCGGGCTGATCATCGACGCCTATTTCTCCGGCACCAAGCTCAAGTGGATCCTCGACCACGTCCCCGGTGTGCGGGAGCGCGCCGAGCGCGGCGAGCTCGCCTTCGGCACCGTCGACACCTGGCTGATCTGGAACCTCACCGGCGGGGCCGCACACGTCACGGACTACACCAACGCCTCCCGGACGATGCTGTTCGACATCACCAGCCTGGACTGGGACCAGCGACTGCTCGACGAGCTCGACATCCCGCGTGCGATCCTCCCCGAAGTCCGCGCCACCAGCGAGGTGTACGGACACACTGACGAGCCTGTGCTGCTCGGCGCCCGCATTCCGGTCGCCTCCGCTGTGGGCGACCAGCAAGGCGCACTGTTCGGCCAGGCGTGCTTCGAGGCGGGCGCGGTGAAGGCGACGTACGGCACCGGCGGCTCGCTGGTACTCAACACCGGCGAGGCCCCCGTATTCAGCGACAGCGGCATGCTCACCACCATCGCCTGGGGTGTCGACGGCACCGTCGAGTACGCCCTGGAGGGCCTGATCTTCGTGGCGGCGGCCTCGATCCAGTGGCTGCGCGACGAGCTGCAGATCGTCTATGACGCCGAGGACACCGAGTACGCGGCGCGGAGCGTCCCCGACGCCAACGGGGTCTATGTCGTACCGGCCTTCGTGGGGCTCGCAGCGCCGTACTGGGACCAGTACGCCCGCGGCGCCATCCTCGGCCTCACCCGCGGGGCCAACCGCAAACACATCATCCGCGCCACCCTGGAGTCCATCGCCTATCAGATTCGCGATGTCATCACCTGTATGGAGGCCGACTCGGGCATCTCCACCCGGGAGATTAAGGTCGATGGCGGTGCCACCTCCAACAACTTCCTTATGCAGTTCCAGGCCGACCTGCTCGATGTCCCCGTGCTGCGGTCGGCCATCATCGAGTCCTCCGCCCGCGGCGCCGCGTTCCTCGCCGGCCTGGCGACCGGCTTCTGGAAAGACCGGGCCGAGCTGGCCGACACTTTCAATCTCGACCGCCGCTTCGACCGCGCCGTCGACCGCGAACAGGCGGACCGCCTCTACGCGGGCTGGCAGAAGGCAGTAGGCCGCGTCAGGGACTGGGAGGAGCACTGACCGCCGGCCACGCCGCCACCCCCGTACGGCTCCCGAAGGAGACTCATATGCCGCGGCAGTACACACCCGCCGCTCGACCGACGATGTACTTCATCGGCGTCACCACCAGCAAATCCTCCATCATGAAGGTGTTCCCGGCCTGGGTGCGCGAGCTGAAGCTCGACGCGGTCATCCAGGGCATCGACCTCCCGCTGAACGACACCCCCGAGCACTACCGAGGGGCCGTCGACTTCATCAAACGGGACCCGCACTCGCTCGGCGCGCTGGTCACCACCCACAAGCTCAACCTCTACAAGGCCGCCCGCGACCTGTTCGACGGCGTCGGCCACGAAACGGAACTGCTGGACGAGGTCAGCAGCATCTCCAAGCGAGGTGAGCAACTGTGGGGCCACGCCATGGACCCCGTCACCAGCGGTCTGTCCCTTGAGGACGTCGTGCCCGACGGCTACTGGTCCCGCACCGGGGCCGACCTGCTGCTGCTCGGCGCCGGCGGATCCTCCCTCGCCCTGACCCTCTATCTGCACAACCGGGCGGCGGCCGGAGGTGACGTCCCCTCCCGCATCGTGGTGACCAACCGCCGCGAGCCCCGGCTACGGGAGATGCGGGCCGTCCACGTGCGGCTCGGCTTCGCCCTCCCGATCGAGTACCACCTGACCCCCGAACCGGCGGACAACGACGCTCAGCTGCGCGCGCTCGCCCCCGGTTCCGTCGTGGTCAACGCCACCGGACTCGGCAAGGACCGGCCCGGATCCCCGCTGACCGACGACGGCCTCTTCCCCGAGCATGGCATCGCCTGGGACTTCAACTACCGCGGCGACCTGCTCTTCCTTGACCAGGCAAGGGCCCAGCAGGCCGACCGGGACCTGGGCGTGGCCGACGGCTGGCTGTACTTCATCCACGGCTGGACCCGGGTCATCGCCGAGGTCTTCCACATCGACATCCCCACCCGCGGACCCGACTTCGAACGGCTGTCCAGTATCGCCCGCGACGTCACCCAGGAGAACACATGAGCACCACCGCACCGCGCCCCGCCGTCGTCACCGACTTCAGCCTCACCACCGGTCTCTCCCAGACCAAGGAGCCTCTCCGGCGCCGGATAACGGATATGGCGGGGATGTACGCCGACCAGGAAGCCACACAGCGCCTCATCGAAGGCGGTGTGGAGGACGTTCTGGTCTATGAGTTCTTCAACATGGGCGTCCCCGAGAGCTCGGGCGAGGTGGCCTACGGCACCAGCATCGTCTACCCGGGCAAGGTCGGCGACGAGTACTTCATGACGAAGGGGCACTTCCACTCCGTACTCGACACCGCGGAGATCTACTACTGCCTGCGCGGCCGGGGCCTGATGATGATGGAGAACCCCGAGGGCGATGTGCAGTGGGAAGAACTCACCCCCGGTAAGGCCGTCTACGTGCCCGGCCGGTACGCACACCGCTCCATCAACACCTCGCCCGACGAGCCGCTGATCACCTTCTTCGCCTTCCCCGGCCACGCCGGGCACGACTACGGCACCATCGAGTCCAAGGGCTTCCGCAAGATCGTGGTGGACCGCGACGGCGCCCCGGACGTCGTGGACAACCCCAAGTGGGCACAGTGACCCCGCGGATCGCCGTGACGCCCCGCTCGCTGTCCGAGCGGGGCCACCCGGCGCTGGCGGCGCTGGAAGAGGCGGGCTACGACCTGCTCTTCCCGGCCCCGGGACGCCAGCCGACCCACGAGGAGCAGCTGAGCTTTCTGCCCTCCTGCGTCGGCTACCTCGCGGGTACCGAGCCGATCAGCCGCGAGGTGCTGGCCGGGGCCCCCGGCCTCAAGGTCATCAGCCGCAACGGCGTCGGTGTCGACTCCATCGACCTGGCCGCAACGGCCGAGCGGGGAGTGGCCGTGGAGACGACGGCCGGGGCCAATGCGCAGGGCGTCGCCGAACTCGCAATCGCTCTGCTGCTCGCCGGGCTGCGCCACATCCCGGTGCAGGACGCGACGCTCAAGGCGGACCGGTGGGAGCGAATCGAAGGCCGGGAGGTCGCCGGGCGCACCCTCGGCGTCGTGGGATGTGGGCAGATCGGCCGCCGGGTCGTCCAGATCGGCCTCGGCCTCGGCATGTCCGTGCGGGCCTTCGACGCGCTGCCCGACCCTCAGTTCGCCCCGGCGGGGGACTTCTCGTACACCACGATGCCTGAGCTGCTCGCCCAATCGGACGCGGTGACGCTCCACTGCCCTCCCGGCGAACGCCCGCTGATCGACAAGGAAGCCGTCGCCGCCATGCGGGCCGGCTGCTACCTCGTGAACACCGCACGGTCGAGCCTCGTCGACGAGGACGCGATCCTCGAAGCGCTCGGCGAAGCCAGGCTGAGCGGATACGCCACCGACGTCCACCACCGGGAGCCGCCCGAGCCGAACGAACTGCTGCACCATCCCCGGGTGATCACGACGCCCCATGTCGGGGGGTACACGATGGAGAGCGTCGAACGGGCAACCCGCGCGGCCGTGGAGAATCTGCTACGGGTTCTTACCACGCCTTCCTGAGACCACGGAGCGAGTCATGGCTGTCCCAGCAGATGAAGCCGGCAATGTTCTGCGCCTCATCACCAGCAAGCTGCCTTACCTGCCCAACGCATTGCGCCATATCGGCGAGTATTTGCAGGCCCGTCCCCAGCAGGCTCAGGGGATGACCATTTCGCAGCTGGCCGCGGCCTGTGGCGTTGCCGAGTCCACGGTTTCCCGGTTTGTACGCGAATTGGGTATGGACAGCTATCACTCACTGCGGGTGAGCCTCGCCGAGGCGGTATTCGCAACCCGGTCCTCCGGCGCCGAGGCCGGTGAGGAATTCGTCTACGAGGGCATTCTCCGTGGCGACGAGCCCTCTGCCATCATCGGCAAAATCGAGCGCGGCAGCCGCCACGCGCTGACCCAGACCGCGGAGCGGGTCAGCCCCGAGGCCCTCAGCCGTGCCGTCGACCTGCTGCATGACGCGGCAACAGTGGTGTTCTGCTGCATGGGCTCCTCCAGTATCGCCGCGGAGGAAGGAGTCATGCGCTTCACGCGGGCAGGCAAGAAGTGCCTGCTCTATCGCGACCAGAGTGTGCAGGTCATGCTGGCGACGATTCTGACGTCACAGGACGTTTTGATCGGCATCAGCGACTCCGGCAAATCCAACGCGATCGTGGAGGCAATGCGGCTGGCCCGGCAGACCGGCGCAGGTTCCATCGGCATCACCTCGGCCGAGGACAGCCCCGTGGCCCGGCTGAGCAGTGTGCCTCTGTACACCTCCAACCTGTCGGGTGAGGGGCTGTACGGAGAGTCCGTCACCTCCAAATGGGGCCAACTTTTGCTGATCGACATCCTCTACGCCAGCTATGCGGCACGCCACTTCGACGACACGCTCCAGCACCTCAAGGAAACCTATGAGGCGGGTATCCGGCATTCCCGTTCGCCGCGGCCCGAATCGAAAGGCACGTCTTAGAAAGTACCTTTATAGACACCTAGTTATTCCCATACCGGACCTCTGAAGCAGTACAAACAAGAGAACGCGGAACGCAGACGCAGAATGCGAAAGGATCGGAACGCATGCAGATCGATCTCAAGGGCCGCACAGCGCTGGTCACCGGTTCCACCCAGGGAATCGGCGCCGCCATCGCAGCCGGTCTGGCCCGCTCTGGTGCCAGGGTGGGCATCAATGGTCGTTCGAAGGAGAGGGTGGAGGCGAGCATTCAGCGGCTCGCCGAGGAGGTGCCCGGGGCGCAGACCGTGCCCGTTGTAGCCGATGTGACCACCGAAGAGGGTGCGCAGCACGCTGCGGAGGTGCTGCCCGAGGCGGACATCCTCATCAATAACCTCGGCATCTTCGGCTCGAAGGACCCTTTGGAGATCAGCGACGCGGAGTGGCGCCACTACTTCGAGGTGAACGTGCTGTCCGCGGTGCGGCTGACCCGGCTGTTCCTCCCTGGGATGACCGAGCGCGGCTGGGGGCGTATTCAGTACATCGCCAGCGACTCGGCGATCGTCGTACCAGCGGAGATGATCCATTACGGAATGTCCAAGACGGCACTGCTCTCGGTGAGCCGCGGATTCGCCAAGCAGGCGGCGGGCAGCGGCGTCACGGTCAACTCCGTCATCGCCGGTCCCACGCACACCGGCGGCGTGGAGGATTTCGTCTACGAATTGATCGACCGTGACCTGCCCTGGGAGGAGGCACAGCGCCGGTTTATGCGGGAGTACCGGCCGCAGTCGCTGCTCCAGCGGCTCATCGAGCCGGAGGAGATCGCCAATATGACCGTCTACCTCAGCTCCGAGTTCGCGTCGGCCACCACGGGTGGCGCACTGCGCGTCGACGGCGGATACACCGACTCGATCCTCCCCTGAGCGGCAGGATCTGACAAAGAGTCCCCCCAATGGCAGAGGCGCCCCGGCTTACCGCCGGGGCGCCTCTGCCATTGCCTCTGTAGTGGAGAACTCCCCGCTGTCGGCACGTGTGCGAATCGTCTTCCAGTACGTCTGGGACCGCGGTCAGACAGCCGGCGCCGACCAATGGCAATTCGAGCGCATCGCCGGCTTCACCTACATCATCCGCAATCTGAAAACCGGTACTTGCCTCAAGCCTGGTGCTCCTTGATACAACAAGCCGCGGGTGACCGAAGGAACCTGCGGCACCGGCCTGGAATTCCAGTGGGAGCTGACCGAGCGTTTCCACGACGGCACGTACAAGATCTACAGCAAGTCCGCACGCAAGGTCATGACTCCCTACTACGGCAACAGCCTGGGCGAGGTCGTCGTCCTCGAACCGGACAGCAACGTCGACAAGGTCTGGTGGTCCATCGACAACCTGTGACCCGGGGCCCTGGGCACGGGAACCCATAGGGTCTCCACCGGGTGCTCCCTCGCCTGATCTGGTCACGGGGCAGTGGGACCGGCAGCCGCACACGAGCGCCGGGCCCACTGCCACCGGGCTGCTGGTCGCGGGCTCCTCCCCTCACTGGAACGCGCGCTCGTGATCGGGCTGGTCGGTCGCCCCACCGGTGCGGCGGGAGTGAGCCAGCGCCAGACGGCCGAGGACCGTGGCGATCAGCCCCAGCACCAGGGCCAAGGCGCCACCGACCACTCCATTGCCGGTGCCGGGACCACCGTCGGCGACTGCCAGGTTCAGTGCGCCGATGACCATGCCGGCCAGGCCCATCACCAGGGACACGACGGCGCCCCGTTTCCCGCCGCGGTTGCCGATGCGACCGGCGGAGCGGGCCGGCGCCAGCCCGCCGACGACCACGCCGACCAGCGCCACCAGTGCGGCCGCGGTGCCTACGAGCCGCCCACCGGTCAGCTCGTAGGCATCGGCCGCGACCGACTGGACCGAAGCGTGCGCCACAGGCGCGGCAAGCACAGATCCGACTGACATGTCTCCTCCTGCGACTGGATGTGGCCCGAGCATGTCCGCCGCACCCACCGCCGGTCGTCCCACAGCCGGACGCACTTTGCGCTGCCGCCGATGGCGCACCCGGATACCACCGACGCGGCAGAAACTGGGGAACTACCGCGTGTGCGGTAGTCGGCTGCTCATCCGTGAGCGGGACTCGCTCCCAGGGGCGCCCGGCTAGCGTGCATATATGAGGACTGGACTCACCGGCGTCCGGGCCAGGGCCGGAGACTGGGCGATCGCCCTCGGCGTGGCGGCGACGCTGCTGGGCACCGGGGTGTCCGGACAGCACTCCACCACCGGCTTCGACCTGCTCGGCTACGCCTTGCTGACGGCCGGCGGCCTGGTGCTGGTCGCGCGCCGCCGCGCTCCGGTTCCCGTGCTCGCCATCACCGGGCTGTGCGCAGTGGGGTATCAGGCGGCCGATTTCGATGTGCCTGCCGTCGCGTATCTGTTCGCGGTGTATGCGGCTGTACGGGCGGGACACCGCACCATCACGATCACGATGAGCGTGACCATGCTGGCCCTGCTGCCCCTCGCCGCCCTGGCCTCGGGCCTGCACGATGTGGGCGAGGCGTTCACGCAGGCCCGAGGCGCCCTGGAGATCGCCTGGCTGGTCGCCGCCGGCGCCGCAGGTGAGGCGCTGCGGCAGGCCGAGCGGCGGGCCGATGAGGCCGAGCGAACCCGTGAGGAGACCGCGCGGCGCCGCGCCGACGACGAGCGGCTCCGTATCGCACGCGAGCTGCACGATTCGCTCACCCATCAGATCTCGATCATCAAGGTGCAGTCCGAAGTCGCCGTCCATGTGGCCCGCAAACGGGGCGAGCAGGTGCCGGAGGCGCTGCTGGCGATCCAGGGGGCCGGCCGGGAGGCGAGCCGGGAGTTGCGCGCGACGCTTCAGGTGCTGCGCGACGACGCCATGACCCCGCCGCGCGGGCTCGACCACGTCGAGGAGCTCGTGGCACAAGCCCGTATGTTCGGCCTGGAAACGACGCTGACGATCGAGGGACTGCGAGGCGACATACCCGCCGCAGCGGAGCGGACTGCCTACCGGATCGTTCAGGAGGCGCTCACCAACATCGCCCGTCATGCGGACGCAAGTGCGGCATCGGTCCGGATCGACTGCCGTCCAGACGCCCTCGCGATACGCATCGACGACGATGGCAAGGCGACGCCGGGCCGCACCCCGGTGCGCGGCGTCGGGCTGCTCGGCATGCGCGAACGCGTCACCTCCCTCGGCGGGCGGCTGTGCGCCGAGCCGCGCGGCGAGGGCGGCTTCACCGTCCAGGCCGAACTCCCCCTGGACCAGACGTCATGATCCGTGTCCTGCTGGTCGACGACCAGCCGCTCATCCGTAGCGGATTCCGCGCGCTCCTCGACCTTGAGGACGACATCGAGGTGGTGGCCGAGGCCGCCGACGGCAAGGCGGGCCTGGCTTTGGCCAAGCAGCGCCTGCCCGACATCGCGCTCATCGACATCCAGATGCCGGTCATGGACGGCATCGAGGTCACCCGACACATCGCCACCGATCCGGCCCTGGACCAGGTGCACGTCGTTATCCTGACCAACTACGGCCTCGACGAGTACGTCTTTGACGCGCTGCGCGCCGGCGCAGCCGGATTCCTCGTCAAGGACATACTGCCGGAAGATCTCCTCCACGCCGTCCGCGTCGCGGCGCGCGGCGACGCCCTGCTCGCCCCCTCGATCACCCGCAAGCTCATCGACAGATACGTCACCCAGCCGCTCAACACCGGCACCGACAAGGGACTGAAAGAGCTGACAAGCCGCGAACGCGAGGCCGTCGCCCTGGTCGCGCAGGGCCTGTCCAACGACCAGATCGCCGACCGCATGGCGATCAGTCCCATGACCGTGAAAACCCACGTCAGCCGAGCCATGACCAAGCTCCACGCCCGCGACCGCGCCCAACTCGTCGTCCTCGCCTACGAATCCGGCCTGGTAACCCCGCGAAACACCTGACATCCACTCGGCGACACGTCCAGGCTGATTGCCTTCGCCGACGCCGCCCGGAGAAAACCACCCGCATCCGCCATCTCGACACCCTGCCCGCCACCACCGCACACCCGGAGGCATGACTGTGACCGCACCAGACCAACACGCCAGCGTCCGCTACCTGGTCGACGACGTCCAGGCCGCCGTCGACTTCTACACCACCCACCTCGGCTTCACCGTGAACACCAACGCCGGCCCCGCCTTCGCCGACGTGTCCCGCGGCCCGCTGCGCCTACTGCTGTCCGGGCCGACCAGTTCCGGTGCCCGCGCCACCCCCGCCGACGCCACCGCCGCCGGCCGCAACCGCATCCACCTCATCGTCGACGACCTCGACGCCGAGATCGGTCGGCTCTCCACCGCGGGCCTCTCCTTCTGCAGCGACCTGATCACCGGTCCCGGTGGGCGACAGATCCTCCTCGCCGACCCCGCCGGCAACCTCATCGAACTGTTCCAACCTGCCCAGCAGCAGCCGCATTCTGTTTGAACGTACGGACGGGTCCCTCCCTGCTCTGGAGAGTGGCGCTCCCTGCTACCGATGGAGGCCTAGTGACCTGAGTCAGAGATTCGTCGGCAGTAGGCGGCTACTTTGTCGAGGATCTCGTCGGCGGTCTTCGTCCAGATGAACGGCCTGGGGTGTTCGTTCCAGTCGGCGAGCCAGCCGCGGATGTCC
>NZ_JBQQBV010000043.1:0-31883 GCF_052246355.1 Streptomyces sp. 3N207
TCTTTCCCGCCCGTCACAGCATCCAGCACGTACTCGCTTGGTCCTTATGGCGAAGAAGAAGTCAAGCCCGAGCCCGCGTCAGCCATTACAGACGCAGAGGACACCACGGAGTGTCGTTGCAGTACTAGGGGGTGCGGGGCGGGCGGCTGGTTGGGGCCCGTGTCAGTTTTTCACCGACCGCCGGCAAACAACCAGAGGCTCCCAACCCCCTCGCGTGCAAAGGGTCGTTGAGCGGGTCGGGGGGTGGTGTCGATCTTTCGACTTGGAAGCACTGCAAATGGTGGTGTCAGTGGTGTCTACTACCGTCCACGGCGTGCCCGAACCTGACGAGACGTACGACCCGACCCGGCACCCCGACCTGCTCAGGTGGATGGGTGAGCGCCAGGACGCCCACGAAAGGTGGGCCGGACAGACCTCCTTCGCGGGCGTGCTGGACTTCACCTCGGCCTCCTTGGGGATCCTGGACGATCTGATCCGGGAAACGGCGAACAGCATGGAGGAGGTCACCGACCAGCGCATGACGCCCTTCATACAGGGCGCGATCTGGTACGTGGGAGAGGTGTTCTGCCGCCACCAAAGGATGGTGTGGAAGTACATCCCCGACATCGTCAGCGGGGAGCTTGAGCCGTTCTTCGACCCCGCAGGAGAAGGCGCCCTCGATCATCCCTGCGTCGGCGTCGCCGGTGACCCGGAAAGCTACCTGTACCCGCTGAACATGCTCCGCGGGATCTTCATGACTGAGGACGAGGTCGGCAACCCGGTCGAAGAAACGCTGTCGTCGATCTTCGCCAATCCCTTCGACGAGGACAACGATGACGACGGCGAGGAGTTGGACCCGACCGGCGGTTGGGGATGTTCCCGGCCCGCACGCTGACGCCGCCCACCCTCGCCGAGGGCGCGTCCCTGGTGACGCTCGCCCGCCGACCTGTTCGGGCTCATGCTGCTGGGCCTGGCCTTGATGCAGCTCGCCGGGTGAGATCCCACCCACCCCATCAGGTGACGACAGAACTACCCATCGACTCACGAACCGCCTTCTCAAACCATGTACCCCCAGCACAGCGGCACCCGCAGCGATGAAAACAGATGACGCACCCCCAGTGGAAACCAGACAGCGCCCATCACTGACCGATCTCGGTAATCAGGGCCGCGCCATCGCTCAGCTCTTCCCCGCTCTGGCCGATGACCTCGACCAGCAGGCCGTCCCCAACCAGCTCGCGGTAGTCGTGGCGGGGCGGGAGTAGGGGTGCGGGTCGTCGTGGTCGCTGCAATAGACCCTCCGGCTGGCCCGGCTCACTCATGCAGGCATGCTCGCACCAGCCACCGACACCACCGCACAGACCCCGCTGACACACACGACACGTCATTGACCCGACAAACGACACCACCTGTCACGCCCAAACCGACAGGCCCGGACACAAACACCGCAGTTCAACCGCCCGACACCCGAGGACACCTCATGACGCATCCCGACGACGAAACAACGACGCCCATCACGTCGAGGTTGCCTGAACGTCCTTCCAGTGGCCACCGGTTGAGGGCCTTCCAGTTGACGCCTCGCCGTCATTCAGCGGCCGCGTCCGGCCCCTTCCCGCGCGTCTCCGCACGATGTCCCGCAGAGCGAGAGCGATCCGCACAAAGACGGTCAGGGCGCCGGCAGTGGCTGCGGCGCACAGGGCGAGGACGGAGTCGGGCACCCAGTTCAGGAGTTGCCGCGCGCTCATCGAGCGGGCCAGGGCCAATAACGCGATGCCCGGCAACGCGCCGGCCGCGCACCAGGCCGTGGTCACGACGGCCAGGCGTGTCCAGGATGCGTACACGCGCTTACGCCGCAACAGGATGACGGAGCGGATCACGGCTGCGAGCAGCACCAGGGCCGAGCCCGTGGTGGTCCACACCGCGGTGTGATAGATGAACGCCGAGGCGGCTTCGGCTGGTTCGCCGCCGGCGAGGATTCTGGCGGCTCCGAAGCCGACCTCCATGACCGCCGTATCGTGCAGGAGCCCGTGCAGGTTCTGCTGGACGACGAGGGCGGTGTCCTGCTCGGGCAGGAGGAACAGCATCGCCGAGTAGCCGGGCGTGGCGCCCGTGTGCCAGATGGCCTTGCCGAGGGGCGCGTCCAGTCCGCCGACGCGCCAGCCGAGGCCGTATCCCGTACGGTCTCCACTCGTCCTCAGCCTGCCCCCTTCGCGCATGAGGCGTACGGACTCGGGGGTCAGGACGGCCTTGCCGTCGGCGGTCTTGCCCGCGCGAAGTTGGAACGACGCGAAGGCCGCCAGGTCATGCAGGTCGCCGCCGAGATAGCCGTAGCCTGCGCCGTCGTTGTCGATCCCGTCCGCGATCGCGGAGGGGATGCCCCACAGGAGTTGGTGTCCGGGAGGCAGTGCGCGCTCGCGGGCCGAAGCGGCGTCGGTGATCGCGCTTTTCATGCCGGCCGGGTGGAGCACGGAGCGCCGCAGGTATTCGGCATAGGGGCGCTTGGTGACCGCTTCGACGAGTGCGGTCAGCACGAGGTAGTTGGCGCTCGCGTACTGGTAGCGCGAGCCGGGTGGGCCGAGTGGCTCGATGCCTTCGAGGTCGGATATGCGTCGCGCCGGGTCGGGGCAATGGGCGTCGAGGCAGTCGGCGACCTTGGAGGTCTCCGTCTCCGGGAGTCCGGCGGTCTGGCTCAGCAGGTGCCGGACGGTGACCTGAGAAGCGTGCGCTGTGCCGCCGAAGCGGAAGCTCGGAACGTGGTCGACGACCCGGTCATCGAGGCCGAGCCGGCCGGACTGCACGAGTGTCATGACGGCGGTGGCCGTGACGGGCTTGGCGACCGAGCCCCACAGGAACGGGGTCTTCGCGGTGACGCGCCCGCCGTTCCCGTCGGTGCCCCACGACCGCTGGTGAAGCGGCCCGTTGGGCCCCACGACGGCGTAGGAGAGCCCCGGCACGTCGGTGGCCGCCATGCGAGCGCGCACGAAATCGTCGAGCTTGTGATAGGTGGCGTGCGCAGCCGGCCGGTCCGCACCGGCCGGTTGTGCCGACGCCGTTCGCGGGGTGGCGGCCACCGACGCGAGCAGCAACAGAATGACGCTGACGGCGGCGGCGCGCAGGCGTAGGGGCTCAGAGCCGGACCGGGACGGAGAGGCGAGCCTGAGGCAAAAGGCGGGCCTGGAGAAGGGGATGGACACGGATGCACCTCGCAATAACCGTACGGCTATACCGTATAGCTATACGGTTTTTACCGTACCCTGATACGGTTATCAAGTGCCGAGAACAGCGGATCATGAAGAACGCAGACGTCAGATCGCCGTGGCGGTGTGCGAACTCATCTCCAAGAACGGCTTCGACGCGGTGACCATCGCCCGCACGGCTGCGACCGCGGGCATCTCAGTGGGCCTGGTACAGCACTACTTCCGCACCAAGGACGAGATGCTGTTGCACGCCTTCCACCACGTGAGCACCCATGTCCGGCACCGGATCGACGAACGCATCCAGGCGGGCATCGAGCACCGTCAGCCCGTCGCCAGGGTACTGGCAGCGGGCATGGCCGAATTGCTTCCGCTCGACGCGACCCGGCGCACCGAGTTCCGCGTGACGCGCGCCTTCGCCGGGCGCGCCCTGGATGTCCCCGCGCTCGCTGAGGTCGACATCGAAACCGCCAGGGCGCTGCGCGCGGATATCGCACAGGCGGTGCGCAACGGCAAGGAGTGCGGCGAAGTCGAACCCGACCTGGACCCGTGGCCCGCGGCCGTACGCCTCGCCGCGGTCACCGACGGGCTGGCGCTCCAGGTGTACCGCGACCCGGATGGCGTGCGAGGAACTCCCGCGAAGGAACTCACCGCCTCGATCCTCGATGCCGAACTCGGCGCCACGTTCACCGGGCAATGCCGGCAGTACGACTCCCGGAAGGACCACCTATAGCGGCTGCGCGCCGAGGAGATGGTGAGACGATGCCGGTTGGACCGGTGGGTCCCTCATCCCCACCCGACGCCGTACCGGGAAGGCCAGCCGGCCGGACTACTCCGGCAGGCATCACCATCACGGTCTGCTTCAGTTCGGCCAGGGCGGGATTGCCCACTGGGCCGGCCTGCAGCGACACGACGAGGCGGCGGGGCAATCCGCAACCAGCCGCAAAACCAGTCGTGCAACCGAACAGGACCGGCATCGGACGACGGAGGGTCCGCTTCCCAGCCCCCTCACCGGGAAGTAGCCGGCGACATCGAGCGCCTTGAATCGCGGTGACCATGCAGGTTGCAAGGCTGCCCAAGGCCTCCGCCGCAGGAGCACCGGCGCGACCAGGGACGCCACTTGGAGCGCAACCCGGGATGCGACTTCGCACGGTGCCCGGCTCGGAAGGGGCACCGTACAGAAGTAGTCGGCGCCCCCAGGGCCGGCGCCCCCCTGGACCCCTCGACCCGCTGGTCAACGCCCCGCGTCGTCCGCGGCCTTCGCAGTCCTGAGCGCCGCGTAGGACGCCTGTTGTTGGGCAACCCCCGAGCTGCGGGCCAGGTCCCTCAACCGACCCCCGAGCCGGGGCAATCCCCAGGGTTGCCCCGGCTTGGGGGGGTGCCCCGTCGACGCAGCTGCTCGCACAACCGCAGCGGACCGCGGGACGGGTCCGGCTTCGCCCGGTGCCCCCAAGAGGGGGGTGCCATAGCGAAGTAGTCGGCGCCCTCCCGGGCCCCGGCGCCGGACCCGTTGACCTGTTGGTCAGACCCGTTGACCGGCCCTCGCTTCCCGGCACCTGGGGCAAGTAGGGCCAGTTGTAGGGCACGCTGTAGGGCAACCCCGGGTTCGGGCACTGGCGGCGCGGCCCGGGGTTGCCCTGCGAGGTCACCGGGCGGCGGCGGTGGCCACGGTGGAGACCTCGGCGGTCAGCAGCGTTGCCCCGGCCAAGGCGACGGTCAGCGGCGCCGTGAGCACCGGATGGCGGGAGACGGCACAGCCGAGCACACCGACCGCCATCAGGCCGACCAGGAGCAGCAGCTGAACCACCAGCAGAACGAGCGTGGACACGGGTTCCCCCTCCGGGATCGGGCACGCGGATGGTCCGCGTACAGGAGGTACAGCTGCAAGGGCGTCGTTTCTTGGGCCAGCGGGGAGCGTCGTAGAACGTGACGAGGCTCCCCGAGCGGCTGTCCCCTGACGGAGCGTTTGGCGGGGCGGGCTGGTGGGAGTCTTCCGCCGGTTGTTCAGGCCCTTCTGGGAGCGGAGCTCGGAGCGAGGTCATCAGTTCCTTGTGGGCGACGCCGTAGGAGCGGAGCTTGTCGGTGACCATGGCCCTCGGCCCCCGGCGCTGCTTCTTCATCAGCTTGGCCAGGAACCGCTTGGCGGCTTTCGCGTCCCGCTTCGGCTGCGTCAGGATGTCCAGCACATTGCCGTCCTGTCGACGGCCCGCCAGAGGTAGTGCGGCACCCATTGATCTTCACGAAGACCTCGTCCAGGTGCCACTTGACCCCGGCCTGCGGCCTGCGGTGACGCAGGCCGACCGCATGCTGGGGCCCGAACCGGTCGCACACTTGGCGGATGGACTCGTAAGAGGCGACGATCCCGCGCGCCGGCAGCAGTTCCTCAACCTCCCGGTAGCTGACCGGGAAGCGATCGCACAGCCACACCGCATGAGAGATGGTCCCCGTGGGAACCGGAACCCCTTGCACGACACCCAGCAGCCTCCACCCGGTCCCTCCCTGACCGCCCGGCAAGCCAGCCCGGAGAGCATCCTACCGGCAGGACCCGAATAACCTGAAAATGCCCATACGCCGGAAGTCAGGGACTCGGACGCGATACTCCGGTGCCTTCTTCGCTCTCAGTGACGGACGAGGGGAAGGCGCAGGCCGAGCACGGATGCGGTCTCATCATCGTCGACGGCCTCGCCACAGCGTGGGCAGCTCACCCAGCGGCCGCGGCAAAACGGTCTGGCTGGAACGATCGACCCGGGACGCTGCGTGAGCACTTTCACCACCGAACCGCGAGCCAGCCCGCAATGGGGGTTCTGCTCTCAAGGTGACGTCCCCGTTCAGGGCCTGCGCAGGGCGAGTACGGCGACGTCATCGTCGTTGTCGGCAGGGCGGACCCGTTCGAGCAGGAGGTCGCAGAAAGCATCGAGAGGACGGTGGACCAGCGCGGCAGCGTGTCGGCTCAACTTGCTGAGTCCCTGGCCGAGTGACCGGGCACGTGACTCGATCAGACCGTCTGTATAGAAGACCAGGGTGGACAGGGGCGGCAGCTGCTCCGTTGCGTCCTGGCGTGGAGCAGTGAGTTCCGCGCCGATCAGAGGATCAACGGAGCTGTTCAGAAACCGGGCTTGCCCGTCGTGGGTGACGAGAAGCGGCGGCGGGTGCCCCGCGTTGGTCCACCGCACTTGGCAGCCCCGGTGGTCTGCACCGCTGCATTCGACCCGGGCGAAGATCATCGTGGCCAGCGACGCTTCCGTCATATGCTGCACGGCTTGGTCGAGCCGGTCGACGATGGCGCTGGGCGGTTCCTGATAGGACCAGGCGTAGGCCCGCAGCATGTTGCGGACTTGCGCCATCGAAGCCGCGGCATCAGCGTCGTGGCCCACGACATCACCGATCGCCACAGCCAGTGTGTCATCCTGCAGACGGAAGGCGTCGTACCAGTCACCTCCCACCTCCGAGGCTTCCGGCGCGGCCAGATACCGTGCTGCCATCTCCAGCCCCGGTACACGGGGCAGCTGAGGCAGCAAGTGCCGCTGCATGGTCTCGGTGACACGCCGCTGCCGCTGGTACAAACGCGCGTTCTCCAACGCCAGTCCTGCCCGGCGCGCGATGTCCTCCAGCAAGGGCAGATCGCAGAACGGCTCGATCCGCTCGGACCTGCCCAGCGTCAGCGCTCCCAGCACCTCGCGCACGCCCCGGATCGGGGTGATGGCCACCGAGTGCATGCCCGTCGCCTCGAACAACTCCCGCTGGGCGACCGCGATACCCGTATCCGGCGGCCCCTGATAGTTTTCCGGCCCCGCCAGCGCCGATGCCGCGCCCCGCAGTGCCCGAGACAAAGGCATCACGGACTCGTGGGGAATGGGAGGCATCCGGCCTTGCAAGTCCTCACGGTCGACCAGGGCTCCCGCCTCGTGATGCACCACAGAGGCCCGCCACACCTCTTCGCCCGGAGAAATCAGGTCGATCACAGCCCAGTCCGCCAGGCGCGGGACGACCAGCCGGGTGAGCCGTCGCAGCGCCTCTTCGACATCCAGGGTCGAGGTAAGGGTAGTGGTGGTCTCGGCCAGCAGCGCAAGACGCTCCAGCTCCGGCAAGGCTGCTGCTTCCGGCCGGCTCCGGTCTGGGGACTCCTCAGCGGCCGTGCCGAGTTCACGCTCGTAGAAGACGATCACCGCGCCGTCCCTGTCCCCGGCGATCCGGCAGGGCGTGATCAGCCAGCAGAGCGGCAGCAGGGTCCCATCCCCGCGCTCATACCATCCCAGCTGCCCCTGAGCTGCCCGACCGCTGTTGAGGGCCTGCCGGAAAGGGCAGCTGCTCCGGGGCAGCGTATGCCCATGACGATCACGATGAAGGCGGTCGTGAGAGTCATGGCCCAGCACGTCCTCCGCGGGCCGGCCGAGCAGTACCTCGGCCTCGCGGTTCACCTGAACAATCCGACCCTGGTCATCCAGCAGGAGCACGCCGACGCCGCGCACCTCAAACACTGACGAAGGTTGCCGACCTCCGCGGTCATCCATTGAGAGCTGCATCGATCCCTCGGTTTCCGAAGCTCTGGTCTTCTGAGTCAGGGATTCTGTTCAGATGTACGAAATCACGGGGTGGCGCTTACTGGACGGCCGAGGGCCGACTTGATTTCCGCCGGATCTTTATCCTGCCGGAGGAGGAACAGGTTGCGCCGGAAGGCTGGGGTGTGGCGTCGCCCGACATCGCAGGCACGGGCGCTGGGCAATACCGTTTTCCCGGCGGCCGCGGCCCTGAACGCACGATTGATCGGTGCGCTGACTCGGAAGCAGACACTGATCCAGCAGAGGAGGGCAGCCACCGCGAGCATGCCTGCCAACGCGACCGCCGTGCGCCCAGCCACCAGCGCCGCTACCACACTGAGGACGCTTGTGACGACGCTGAGGCGAACCGGACAGGCAGCCGCTGGACGCCGTACTTGTGAACGAGGCCCATCGTGGTGGTGAGCATCCGGTCATCGACTACGGACAGCGCAGACCGAAGAACGATGGCCGCGAACAGATCCATTCCGCATACGGCCGAACAGGTGAGCACGGCGACACCCGGGAGCACGTGCAGCAGGATGTGCATGCTTGACCAAACCCAAATCGTGTCAGACGACTGGACTACAGCCTGCCCGTCCGCGTACATGTGTTCCAGTCGGCCGGCTGCTGCTTCGAACGGCGCCGCCAGCCGGGCCCGTTCGTGCGCGACGAGCAACAGGCCAGAGGCACACGACGCCGAGGTGCACGGTGCGGCCGCAGGGCAGGCGGCCCTACGCCGTCGATGCCGCTGTCCGTGCGTCATGTCCGGGGCCGGCCGAGCCCGCGGCCGTGAGATCCGGTACCGGAATAATTCGAGACAGTCGGCCGACCTGCGTTGTACGTCACCGCACAGACACCAGCGCCGACACCGCAACAACCGGGTTCCAGGCCGGCGTCCGTTCGGTGAGCTTGGTGAAGACGCGCTGCCACGCGCTGGTGTCCTCGCCCAGCCGGTCGCTCACCAGTCTGGTGGCCTCTGCCAGGGCGGCGTGCACCTCCTTGGGAGCGTCGGAGCGGCGCCGCGCGCGGTTGAGGTAGCTCAGCACGATGGCCGCCGGCGCGACCTCGTGTATCAGGTCTCGGCCGGTCAACTGCCCTGTCTGCAGCAGGTGGTCGAGCAGGGCGTCCACGGGCTCGCGGAGGTGCCCGCCCACCCCGTGCCGGGCTCGGGCCACGGTCAACTCCCGTCCCAGCGGGGCGGTGCCGCGTGACGGCTCTGGCAGATATGCGGCGTTGTGCAGCCTGAAGTCGTACGGGGCGTCGGGGTGCCGGACGAGTTGGTCCCAGCCGGGGATGGGCTGTTCGCTGTGTTCGGCTTCCAGCGCGTCCCAGTCCGGGGTGCCCGGCGTGCTGCCGAGGACTTTCCGAGTCTCCCAGTGGCCCTGAGCGCGGCGCAGCCGCTTCACCAGGCGGTCTGCTGACAACTCCCGCTCGGCGCGCGCCGCCAGGGGCGCGGCCGGATCGTCGGCCTTGAGCGCCTTCTGGCACAGCCGCGTCGCGGTGGCCCCGAGCAGTCCGCTCTCCGCCAGCGCAGCCAGCCGCTCATGTCCGCCGTGGCGCAGCAGGTTCAGGCAGCCCACTAGTTGCTGTGCCAGGCTGAGGTGCTTGCCCGACCTGGCGAAGAGGAGTTCCACGAGTTCCGGTTCGGCTGACTCCAGCCACACGGTGCCGCCCGGCGGTTCTGCGAGGGGATCGGCGTGCAGTTGAGCGACGAGGCTCGACGCCACTGCGCCCGGCCGGGCGGCGATACGGCGCCGCAGTCCCAGGTCGGCAGTGGTGCGCAGCACGGTCAGGTCGACATCGGGGTCGGCCAGGTCCAGTAGGCGGGCTGTGTCGTCGTCACTGAGCCACCTGGACTGCTCGGACAGGACCCGCAGCGTCGCCGGGTCACGCAACTGGAGCAGATACTCGAAAGGTGCGCGCGGCGTCGGCTTGCACCGTAGGAGAAATGCGGCGAGCATCCACGGCCCGTCCGGGCCGTAGCGAGGCAGCACTGCGGCCAGAACCTCAGGGCCGGCCGCACACAGCAACGTGCCCAGGGGCCACGCCCACAGATGGTTACCGCGGGCGAGCAGCTTGAGTGCCGCCTCCGGGGTGGTGGGCGCGACAGTGGGTGAGAAGGTCGCGGACCTGTCGACGCCTGCGCACAGCTTCCTCAGCGTGGCCGTATCGTGCGGGCCGTCCCGACGTGAGCGGGCGAGGAGTTCGGGCCAGGTGTCGGCACGCTGCTGTCCTTGGGCGTCGGCGTCGGTTGTCGCCGCGTTCCGCGCGGTCGCGGCGAGCCGCAGCCAGGCGTCCGCGTCGGTCCCGAGTTCTCGCTCGAGGAACGCGGCGAGCGTCCGCCACCAGGCCGCGGTGAAGGCGAGGTCGTGCCAGCTGTGCGGCAGGTGCAGCAACCAGACAGCAGGCAAGTGGTGCAGCAGGTCGTCGGCCTGCAACAGGCCGTGCCGATACGCTCGTTCGGCGACGCGGGCGATGGAATCGGATCTCTAGTTCGGAATGCCCCGGCCCTGCCCGGGCTGACAGGGCGCAGCGTGGGGCGTCGGTACGATGATGGTGGGCGCCCGCAGAGCGTCACGGTGACCACCGTGATGGGGTCCGGGGCAAGGCGTCCTAGGGCGATTTGACTCCTGTCCCGGACGTAACAGACATCCCGTGTCTGGAATGCAGAAAGACCCTGCCGTTTCCTCACTTATGAGGAAACGGCGGGGCCTTTGTTTTGCGGTCAGGCCAGCAGGCCCAATTCGTGAGCTTCGCTGGCTTGGTTGGCGGACAGTTTCTGTTTCTTGTGTTGGCTGCGGGTGTTGCTGCGGAAGACGCCCAGCCGGATGTGGTGTTCGCCTCCTTCGGTGTCGGTAATGGTTTCAGTGTGGTCGCGTGGTACGCGCAGATGTCCTTCGCAGGCTTTGAAGTGGCGGGCTGCGGCGAGGTTGATTTCCCACCGGGATGCCCCGGCGGGCACGGCCGGGGCGGCCGGGAGTGCTGCTGTGGCGGCGGGCTGGATTCCCAGTGCTGCGAGGCGCTGTTGCTGGCCGTCTGTGAGTGTGCGCCAGGCGGCGGGCTGCTCGGCCAGCCAGGTGCCGACGTCGTCTCCGCCGAGGCTGACCCCGGGCTGGAGCTCGGCAAGGGTGGCGCCCTCGGAAAGCAGCCAGTGGGCTTTCGCGTAGTGCCGCTGCCACGACAGCGACCAGTCGGGATTCCAGTCCGGGTCGATGGCCTCCAGCCGCTCGCGCCGGCTCTTCGCGCGCGGACTTCTTCCCCAGCCCACCGGGCTTGCGGGCCTGGTGCAGCCGCTCCCCCACCGCCACGCCCGCGATGACAGCATCCCGGGCCGCAGCGAGGGTGTAATGCTCGGCGAAGTAGAGCGCGCACACGTCCAGGAACTCCGTGACGAGCCCTGGGATCAGCCGATCCTCGTGCCGGCAGTCCCCCTCGGCGTGCCCGCGCGGTTCATGCAGTGGTCTCTACGGTGGGGACGGACCGGCCAGCGGCACGGCCATTGTGGTTCGCGCCGTCCGCTGCTGGCGGCGGCGTCTTCGGCCGCGCTGTGTGGGGTGCCGCCGCGACGGTGCCCGGCAACCCGACCCCAGTAGCCCCTCGCCGCAGTCCGCGGCTATCTTCGACCGCAAGAGATGGTGAAAGCAACGAGCCCCGCTCTCCTCCGGGAGGGCGGGGCTCTTTCGTTCGTTTAGGGAGACAGGGCTTCACCCCTTTCGCGCAGCGCCTGTCGGCCACACGACAGTGACATCCAGCCCTTCAGCCTTTGCGAGCTGCACAGTGTCGGCGGTGCCACCGCCCTTCCCGGAGGGCGGCTGACCATCCCACACTGCCACCAACCGGTCCGCACGGCGCAGCAGCTCAGCGTTCGCGGCCTCGTACGCCGACCGGTTCGCGGTCTCGTGCGGCATCACAATCTCCTCCGAAGCCGCCGCGCGGAGCCGGTCAAAGGTGGGCGCGTGCTCGGGCTTCACCTTGGCCTCCCGGTAGTCGCGGGACGGCAGCACGACCACCAGCTGGCCCCCGGCATCCAGAACAGCCTCCGCGAAGAGGCTGTCACTGCCCTTGGCGATGCAGGAGACTCCGACTAGCTCGGCGGGCTCGTAGTCGGCGAGGACTTTGTCCAACGCGTGGCGGACGAGCGGCACGGCCTCGTCCGTGAGGTCCATGTGTCCTGTCACCGCGAGTGTGGTCATCGGTGGGCCCTTCATCGGTTCGCCAGCAGATCACGGAGGCGGTCGCGTACGTCGCGGACGGCGCGCGCCTTGCTGTGCCCGACCGTATACGAGTACAGCTCGCCGAGTTGATCACGCACTCGTGCGGAGGCGGTCTGTGTAGCCGCGTCCGCTGCCCGGTGCGTCTCTTGGACAGCGCCTGTGATGTCCCCGGCCAGGAAATGACACTCGGCTAGGCCGATCCGGTCGAGAGCGTGGCTGCGGGCAGCCTCCGGGCCCCGGCGGTCGAGAGCCTGGCGAATATGGTCCGCCGCTCCTTCCGCGTGGTCGCGGTCCTGGCGGGCGAGGTCGAGCAGCCGGCCGCCGGTGACACCGGCCAACTCCGCCTCATCGAAGTACGCGATCCAGTACGGCTCGTCATCGTGTGCCGCCGTTGCCGCCAGCGCCTCCCGCGCCTGCTCGGTCGCCCGGCGGAAGGCCGCAGTACGGCCCATGGCCGCCAGAGCCCAGGCTTCGCGGGTGTGGAGCATGGCCCGGACCCGTGGCCCTGCGACTCGCCGGGAGCCTTCCTGCGCCAGGCGTACTAGCTCCAGGGCGTCCTGGGGTTGCCCGCGGTAAAGCATTTGCCTGGCCATCCCTGCCAGCACGTTGGCCCCGAAGATGAGGTCTTCGGCGGCGTGGGCGCTCCGCAGTGCCAGCCGGTAATAGTCCTGTGCTCGCCTCTGGTACCCCGTATCCCACGCCATCGTCGCGGCGGTACCGGATAGGTGCGCCATGACCCGGTAGAGACGGCCTTCGACAGCGTCTGTCTGGTGCTCATTCAGCGCGGCTGCCACTTCGGCGAGCTGGCCCAGCACGGCTTTGCGGCGCAGGCCGCCACCATGCTGGTGGTCCCAGCGGCGGAACGCCTGCGCAGTCTGCTCCAGCTGCTCCACGTCTCGGGTGCCCAGGCGCCCGACCCGCCGGGTACGGGAGGACGCTGCGGCCGACTGGAGCCACGCTTCCAGCGGATCGAGGAGGGCGGTGCCGGTGACTGCGGCTGCCGCGAGCGCGCGCGAGGCGCCGCGACGGTCCATCACGAGATCGCTCCTTGTCAGGTTTCCGGCCAGGGCGACTGTGGCGTCCGGGCGCCACGGTACGTCGTCGTCTGCTGGCTGCCGTTCACCTGGAGTGTCTGCCGGGCGTGGGTCGGGTGGGGTGCTTTCCCATGGGCGGGGTGCCAGGCCCAAGAGGGCGCCGGGGATGCGGAGTCCGTCTGCGATCCGGCGGATGACCTCTATCGACGTGATCTGGTGCTGTCCCTTGATGATCGTGGAGACCTTGCCGGGGGTGAGCTGGCACGCCGCTGCGATGCGGTTCTGGGAGAGGCCGCCCCATTTTTTGATCAATGTGAATGCGGCGGCGAAGTCGTGCTCTTGGAGGGCGCGGCGCACATCATCCCGGGTCAGGACATCGGCGGCGAGCGGGCCGGGGGTGGTGGCGTCCATGTGAGCCAACTTCCGGAAGTGATCTTAAGCGTAAGGGAATTTCACGCTGCCCTGGCAACGAGCGTATTACCGAGTCGGTAACACCCATCGGTTATACCGGCGTTGCGCTCGCGGTTCGAGTCTTGTGGTGGATCTGCTACCCGAAGTCGAGGACCGGCAATGACGCTTGGATCAGCCCCAGCGCGCGGCGACTACCTGGTGGACGAGGCTACGCGGCAGTCTGTGCCGCCCGAGCCCGCATGGGTGGGGCGTGTCCAGACGGTCATCGACGCCGAGCACGTCCGGCTGGTCACCCCGCACGGCACCGAATGGACCGCCCGGGTCGAAGACCTGACCGCCGCCTCGGCCGCACAGCGCGCCGCCTACGACGCCGCTGTCCCACACCGCGTGGGAGCCCGACCGTGAGCACGCTGAAGCTGCGCATCTCTCGCGACGGTGGCCGCACGTGGAGCCGATGGCGAGAGCTGCGCGGCGGCAAGCGCTGCGCCAAGAGCATGACCTTCCCGCCATGCCGCTGCCCGCGCTGCCGACCAGAGCGAGGCCGACGATGGTGGGCCCGCAATGCCTCCTGAACCCGCGGCCATCGCAACCCGCCGAGGCACCTGGTACGGCACCTGCCCGCGCTGCAAACGCCCCCTCAGCCTCACCAGCGACCGGAAGGACCAGGTCCGCGTCGTCAGCAGCCGCTGCCGCTGCGCGGCCTTACCGAAGGACAAGCCCCGTGCCTGACACCCGCCATGACATGGACCTCCGCCGTCAGCTGCGCGTACAGCTCCACCGGCACGGACGGCGCGCCGTTCAATCCACCTTCCTCCAAGGGGCGTGGAAGACGTCGAAAATCGAGGCCCGCGCCAGGACGCTGACCCATCTCGCGTGGCACACCCGAAACCGCAGACTGACATGGCCGGCCGGAGACGCCCGCCGGTACGCCATGACGCTGCAACAGGCCGCCCGCGGGTGCGACGGCGGCGGAGTCGACGTCGTGCCGATCGACCATCTCCTAGCCACCGACTGGCCCGTGCAGATGGAGGCCGCCCTGGCGCTACTCGCCGCCATCCCCGCCCGAGACCGCCGCACCGCCCTGCCCGTCGACTGCGCCGAGCCCGGAGACACGCCATGACCGATCACATCGCCCTCCTCGGCCTGGTAGTCGACAGGCTCAACCTCGTCGGCTACGACGCCAGCACGCCCCCGCCTCGCGCATGGATGGACGCCACCGCCGACCAGCGGGCCGAGACCCTGCCCCACCTCGCGTGGCAGGCCCGCGACACCGAAGCAGGTGAACCCGCCACCGACGACGCCAGCCGCCTGGCGCTGTGGCTATGGCGCGAGGCCACGATGTGGCGGATGACGCTGCTGCCCAGAGCACCCTTCCGCGTACCGCCCAGCTACATCTGCCGCGTCAAGCCCGAAGTGCAGATGGACGGCGCAGTCAGGCTGCTGGCCGCCGCACGCACCGGCGAACTGCCGCCCGGCCCATACCGCTGCGCCGTCTGCGAGACCACCCGAGACCTATGGCTGATGGAATTCCCGGGCGAGTCAGGACCCGGCTGGGACGAGTGGCGCTGCGACCTGTGTCGTCGGCTGTCTATCGACCCGGGCGACGTGCCCGAATCCGTGGAAGTGATCTACCGCAGGCACCTGCAGCGGCTCGCGGACCGCTTCGAGCGCCCATGACCCCCGCCCCGGCCGGAGCGACACCGAAACCCGCGGTCGTCCCGTGAGCGGACCGGCCGGAGTGGGCCACATGTAGCTGTGCCGGTGCGCTCCGTGCTGGCCAAGTGAGTCGAGGAGGAAGAGAGGATGAGCGACGATGGCACGCCGCGCGAGTCGGTCACGCCTGGGTACGAAGACGTGGCCGCCCACTTTGGCGGGCATCAGCAGCAGGAAGGCCACCGCCTCCGGCGCCGCGCGCACGAAGCTGTTCGGCGGCGTCCCCGCCTTCCTCGTCCCCTCCCAGGACGGCCGACGCGTCGCCTGCTGCGACTGCATCCGCGGCTCGTAGCCCTCTGGCCATCCGTGCCTCCCCCGTCGCGGGTGGCCAGGGCCCTACTCGTCCGGCAACAGCTCTGACGGTGGACGGCCGAGGACGTGGGCGATCCACAGGAGCCGGTCCGGTGGGGGCGATGTGATGCCCAGTTCAAGCCTCACGATGGTGCGCCGCTCAACGCCGACGCGCTCGGCCAACTGCTCCTGGCTCAGGTTGGCCCACAGAGGCGCGTCCCGGATGCGCCGGCCGACATCAAGGCGCTGCTGGGTCAGCCAGTTGGGGCGCTCATCATCGGCAAGTGCGTGCACCCATCTACGCTCAGGGCGAAAGCGAAGCCGTCAGTGCCACGGTGACGCCCCTGCCAGTCGGCCAGCCCGAGATCAGGTGAGCAGTCCGACCTCAAAGGCTTTGCGGGTCTGCTCTGAGGTGAGCTTGTGCTGTTTGTGGTGACCGCGGGTGTTGCTGCGGAAGACGCCCAGTCGGATGTGATACCGACGGCCGTCGGTGTCGGTGACGGTCTCGGCGTGGGGGCGAGGCACACCCGAATGCTATTTCCAGAATCCTGAAATTCTGTCAACTCAGCTTCTCGCCAAGCTGGCAGATCTCATCGGCCCGATCCAGATCCGCCTCATCCAGCGGGCGGACTGATACCGGGGCCGCGCCACTCTTGTGCTCCGCTGCTGGTGGGACCATCACTCTCTCCTTCCTGCCCCCGTTCCATCGCACCACGGAGGCGTGCCGCAGGCGAGGTGAACGGTCCGGCGACACCCCCGAGGATCGAGGACCAAGCCGGTCTACCTTGCCTTTCCGCGGGAACCGCAGCAGGTAGCCGGCGCCGACGACCACCATGGCCGCCTGGAGCGTCCTCTCCGGCTCCACAGGATGTAGTCATCACACAGTGATGACCTATAAGCGACTCGGATCGGCTGCTACGGGTGCCGACGCTCAGAAAAGCCACGCCTACCCGGGATGGGGAGTCAGCCGACGGGTGCTGTCCGTTCTCGTGAACATCGACCTTGCCGCCGGGCGGGTGCCTCCCAGAGTGCTGAAAAGACCGCTGTATTGGTCCGTGAACAAAATCACGGAGCCGGGGCGTACATGTCGCCTACGCGTCGTCTATTGGTCATCGGCCGGTTGGTGCGCGTCACCTACCCGTCTGCGGGGCACGACCAGCGTCTGGCTACGCGGCAGCCTGGTCCCGGCCGACGCGTAGCCAGACGCTTGGTGTCAGGGCTGACGCGCAGGATGCCCCCGCGGTTGCCGCGTCGACCTGGCCGGGGTAGCGCGGCAACGTGGCCGGCCCCACCAGCTCGACGGGCGCGCACCCTCGTACCCGCCCCTGCCCCTTGTGGTGCCTTCCAGAGAGATGTCGGGCTGCCGTCTGGCGCTTACCACGGAGGCCGAGCTGGGCAGACGCCGCCGTCTCACGGACAGTGATGCGACACCTTCTGCGACCCGCAGCCAGACCTGCAGGACGCCCGCCCCCCCGGCTGCCCCCGTCCCGCCCCTGTCCGGCAGACAGGGCACAGACAGAGTGCGGAACAAGGGCTGAGCTGAGCGGACAGGGGATATCGGCCCGAATCCAAACCCCGGGCTCCGGCGGCAAAATCCCGGCCACGGGGGCAGGACTTCAACCTCCCCGTTCCAGGAGGAGGTGTCGGGGCGCGGGCCGGGGTTGCCCATGGATCTGGTCTGCGGCGATACCGCGCGGCGGCAGGGCAACCCGAAACCAGCCGCCCAACCAGTGACGCAACCAGTCGCACAACCGGACAGGCCCGCAGCGGACGGCGGGACGGGACCGACTTCGCACGGTGCCCACCGAGAGGGGGTGCATGGCGGGGAGAGACGTGGCAGGGAGCGGCATTGGGAGACCCAGGCTTCGTATTCGCCGCGGTGATCTGCGACGGCACGGGCGCTGCCGAATCCCGCAACCGCGGTCTCGACAGTGAGTGCCTCTTCGATGGGGTCAAGGTTCTTCCGGTCGAGGTTCTCGGTGGCGACGGCGTCCAGGAACGTCTTGCGGTCGACGGCCACCTCTTCGCTAATGACCGCTTCGATCGTGGCCAGGTTGCCCTGGCGGGCTGCGCGGAGGTGGCGCTCTCCGTTGGCCAGCATGTAGGTGGCCTCCCCCGCGTGCTCTGCCCGTTCGGGGAAGCAGCGCAGGTAGGAGACGCGTGGGACAACGACATTCGCCGGTGCCCGAACCAGCCACTCACTCCCCTGGGGAGTTCCTGTGACCACCAACGAGAACACGCGCGTCGTGGACGGTCGGCACGTGATCAACCGGGCGTGGATCGCCGACCACGCCGGCGTCAGCGCCCACATAGTGAAGTACTGGTTCCGCACTGCCAAGGCTGACACCAATCCTCCCGCGGGCGTCGCGACCCTCGACCGGGTCCAGTACTGCGACCGGAGGACGTCGAGGACTTCCTCGAACAGAGGGCAGCGGCCAAGCGGGCATCTGTCACCCCCACCGATCCCCAACTCTTCGAGGGCTCCGACGACGACCTGATCGACATCAACACCGCAACTCCACGGTTCCACTACTCCGGCCCGTCCATCATCCGCGCTCACCTACTGCACAAATTCGGGTACTTCCCCAAGTCGGCCGGAAAGGTGAAAGGCCGAGCGGACGGATGATCCCGGCCTTCCGCCGTGGTGACCTGATCGACTTCGACAAGCATCGCGACGGGGACAACACCGGTGTGTCGGGGGCGCCCGCTGGCACGCCTGAGCCTACCGCCGGACGTGTTCCCCTCGCGTTCTTGAGAGGATCGAGGTCGCTCGCGACTACCTCGTGGAGATCGGCGGGTGGCGCCATGGCGTGGCGGTCGAGCTTGCCAACCGAGCCGGAGAACCGGTCGAGCAGTGGGAGCGCGCGGTCAAGGAAGCCCGCCAGCAACTGCACGGCGAGTGACCGGGGTACGCCACCGTTCACCCAGCCCTCTCGGCAACCGCTCACCATGTTGAGCGTCCCTTCCGCAAGCTCGCGCAGAGCCTGCTGACCAGTGCCGGTTGCCGCTCACCACGGCCTCTGAAGCCGTGGTGAGCGGCGCCCGGCACCTGTTGTGACGACATCGAGACGCAGGCCCGGTGACCGTGGTGAGTGCGGCGGTGAAGCCCGGTGACTAGTCACGCTCTATGCGCACTTCGCCTCCCGGGCGGAGGTCGTGGACGCGGCGATGAGCCGCGCCATCGACCGGGGCAACGAAGTCCTGGACACGGTCGACCTGACCGGTGACCCGCTGCTCGCCCTGGCCCGCTACATCGAGGCAGGCTGGCACCTGGTGGCCCAGGCGCGGGCGCTGCTCGCCGCGGCGCAACGGGAACTCTCCGCAGGACGCATCCGCGAACTGCACGCCGGACCCGCCGCCCGCGTCGAGGCGCTGGTCGCCCGCGGCCGCGCCGAGGGCACCTTCCGTACGGACCTGCCGGTCGCATGGATGGTCAATGTCCTGCACGCGGTCATGCACAGCGCGGCAGAGGAGATCCGAGCCGGCCGTCTCGCCTCCGACCGCGCCGCCGACCACATCACGGCCACCGTGCTCGCCGCCTTCACGCCGCCAGGCAAGCCCGTGCCCGAGAGCGGCGGCGCGGCCCGTCCTTGACCTGAACCGAGGAAGCCGCGAACGCCGAAGAGTCCGCGGTCAGTTCACCTGGTGACCGCCGTCTCCGGGAGGCGCGCCAGGACAGCCCTGGGCATTGACCGCAGGGACGCTGGGGCTGGTCCATGCCTGCGAGGCAGATCGCAGGCTTCGGTCGGTGGTTCGAGAGGATGGTGGGTGCGCGATGTCACGGTGCGTCACTGCGCCCGTCCCGCGGCGCGAAGGCTTCGAGAGCGTCTGCGTCGGTCGCCCTGGCGTGAAGGAAGTAGTCGGCCCACTCGGCGATTTCGGGGTAGGAGGAGTCCTGCGTGACCTGGGTGATGGCGGCCTCCACGTCGAAGCCGGTCGATCGTAGTTCGACGCCGGGGCCCAGCAGCGCCCAGTGGGCTCCCGTCCGCCCATAGGGCATGCCGATGCTGCCGGGGTTGATCACGAGTCTGCCGTGGGCGAGGCGGACGAACGGCATATGGGTATGTCCGCAGACCACTGTGCGGACATCGGAGTCGAGCTCGCTGAAGACCTCTCGCCAGCGGTCGAGGCGTGAGTCCACCAGGACGACCTCTTCATCGTCACGAGGGGTGGCATGGCAGAACAGCACCTTTCCCAGGCCGCGCACTGGCAGCGAGAGCGATCGGGGCAGCCGGTCGAGAAGGTCGAGGTGGTCTTCCCGTAGCTGTGCGGCGGCCCAGGGAGCAATCGGATCGGGAATCGAGTCACGTTGGCCGCGGCGGTATTCGAGGAGTTCCCGGTCGGCGTTGCCGCTGATCCAGACGACGCGGTCGCCGAGACCGGCCAGCAGGTCGAGGACCTGGGTCGGCTGCGGACCGGCGGTGATGTCGCCGGTCAGCACGATGCGATCGGCGGCGCTTACGTCTGGTTCGGCGAGCACGGCCTCCAGGGCGGGCAGGACTCCATGGATGTCGGACAGGATGGCTACGCGATTCAGCATGGTCACCACTGTGGGATGAGGTCCGCCGGGAGGCGGGACCGTTCGCCGGCCGCGTAGTTCACGGGAGGGCGGCGTCGAACCCGGATGAGCGCCCATGTCGAGGCGTCTCTGCCGACACCAGGGCACCGTCGCCGACCTGGTCGCCCCTCCAGCCGGTGACCACGCCCTGCCGGGTGGCCTCCCAGATGGTCAACTACCGGGGCGGGGCACCCCTTTCACAGCGCCTGAGCCCCGGGCCGGTCAGAGCGAGTCGCCGAGGGTGTCCGCGAGTCGCTGCCGTACGGCGCGGGAGGCCGGGAGCAAGGAGACGGCGACCGCGCCCAGCACCACGGCGGCGACCAGGACGAACAGCGCAGTGAGCGGGGGCTGTTGGGCGATTCCGGCGCCGATGCCGCTGGAGCGGCCCTGCAGGTCTATCAGCCACCGCGACACGAGGACGCCGACCGGAGTTCCGACCAGCGCTGCGGCCAGTGCGGTGAAGCCGGTCCCGGCCACGATCACGGCGATGATCTGCCGCGGAGTCAGTCCGATGGCCTTGAGGGCCAGCAGGTCCCGGCGGCGGTCCCGTACCCCGGCGGCGATCGTCGTCGACAGCTCGGCGAGCCCGATCAGTGCCAGCACGGTGACCAGCCCGCCCAGCACCCCGCGTACGGCGGACAGTTCGTGCACCGGGTTGGGGATCTCCCTGACGTCCAGCCGCCCACCGGCTGCCGACGAGAGCCCGGCGCCGGCGGCGGGGTCGGCGTCCTCGTCCAGGACGAGGTGGTAGAAGCCGGGGTGCGGTGCGACGCCGCCATCGCGCAGCGTGTCCAGGGTGGTCGAGAGCACCCGGCCGTCGTCCTCGGGCTCGATGCTGCGTCCGACGATGTGCAGCACCTGCGGGTCGCCGCCGACCGTCACCCGCACCCAGTCGCCGACCTTCACATGCAGCAGATCGAGCAGTCCCTGCCCGGCGACCGCCTCGTGGGACCGGTGGGGGGCGCGTCCCTCGGGGATGGTGAGGGGGTAGGGGTCCCGGTCCTTGCCGAGGCCGCGGAGCGTGATCGTGCTCGTCTGGCCGGGCACCAGCGCCTTGGCCTCGGCGCCCGGGTAGGCAGCGGAGACCTCCGGCCGGCCGGTGAGCATCCGTTGTACGGCGTCGTCGTCCAGCCCGTCGCCGCGCACGGTGAGCGCGGCGGGGATGCCCGCCTTCTCCGGATTGTGCTCCAGACGGTCGAGGGTGGTCCACGCGCCGAGGACGACGGTGATCAGCAGTAGCGGCACGGCCAGCCGCGCGACCGCGGCGAAGGACCGCGCACGGGAGTGGAAGGCTCCCCTCCAGCCGAGTGCGAGCGCGGGCGGCAGCCGCAGCCCGAGGGCGCGCCGTACCGTGCCGGGCATCCGGCGCACGGCGGGGGTCGCCGGGCGGGCGACCGGCACCGGCGATACGCGGCCGACCCGCCAGGCGGCCAGCGCGGTCGTGCCGGTGATCAGGAGCAGCGCACCGAGCGGGATCGCCAGCGGAACCCAGGCGTGGGCCGGGAGCGCCTGCCACAGGCCCATCGCCTCGCCGAGCCGACCGGGCATCCGCGGACCGAGGGTCTCGGCGAGCACCGCGCCGCAGGCTACGCCGAGCAAGCCGAGCGCCGCGTGTTCGAGGAGGAAGGTGCGGATGAGCTGGCCGGGGGTGAAGCCGATGGCCTTGAGGATCGCGATGTCCCGCAGGTGGCCCCGGATCCGGGTGCTGATGGCTCCGGCCACGGCGAGCGAGGCAGCGAGCAGCGCGCTGAGGCCGAAGAGGCCGAGGAGCAGCCCGAGCAGCCGGCCGCCGCCCTCGGCGTCGTGCCGCGCCTGCTGCCAGGTGGAGACGGTGACGACCTGGTCGTCGCCGAGCTCGGTGACAGCGCGCTGGACCGCGAAGTCGGTGTCCTCCGGGTCGTCGAGCCGCAGCCCGATGATCTGCTCGAGCTGGGCGGACTCCGGCGCGACACGTTGCAGAGCCTTCGGCAGCACCCAGCCGACGCCGGGGGTGCGGCCCGGGCTGTACCGCTCCTCGGCTGTCTCCGCGACGCCGGTGACGCGGAGGTCGTGGACGCTACCGTCGGAGCCGGCGACGTGCAGCACGTCGCCCGGCTCGGCCCACAGCGCCCGCGCGAGCGAACTCTCCAGGACGACGCCGTCGGAGGCTTTCGCGCCCGCCCGGTGCTCGCCGGAAGTGGCGGCGGAGGCCCGCGCCTTCCCAGCGGCAGCACCGGCCGCGGTGTCGTCGTCCGTCAGCCAGCGGCCCTCGGTCACGAGGGGCCGGGCCACCTTCGGGGGCGTCGGGCCCGCACCGCGGAGCTGGATCCTCGCCCTGGTGCCGTCGAGTTCCACGCTGGCGGACGCGGTGCTGAAGGGGCGGGAGGCGGATTCGACCCCGTCGAGTCCGGCCAATGCCCCGGCGTCGGCCTCGGCCGTGGTCTGGATCCATACATGGGCACCGTTGGACTCGGTGAACACCCGCTGCCAGGGGCTCGCCCCGTACGCGAGGAAGGCGCCCGACAGCAGCAGCGAAACGATGATCCCCGCCGTGGCGAGCACCAGGAACAGCGCCTCGCCCCAGTGCGCCCGCAGATCGGCCCGCATCCAGCGGCCCATGGCCCGCACTGCGTCAGCCCTTCAGCTCGAGCGTGCCGGACACGCCGCCTTCGGGACGGCGCGACGGGGCTCCGCCGCCGCCCAGCGCAGCGTCGTCGACGATGCGGCCGTCGAAGAGACTGATCACCCGGTCCGCTGCGCTGGCCACCCGCGCGTCGTGGGTGACCAGCACGATGGTCTGGCCGCGCGCGTGGTAGCGGGACAGCAGTTTCAGCACCTCGCGGGTGCCCTTGCTGTCCAGGCTGCCGGCCGGCTCGTCGGCCAGCAGCAGGCTGGAGCGGTTGACCAGCGCGCGGGCGAGCGCGACGCGCTGCTGCTCACCGCCCGAGAGCTCACCCGGGGTGCTGTTCTCCTTGCCCTCCAGGCCGAGATCGGCCAGCAGTTCCGCGCGCCTGTCACGGGCCTGGCGCGGAGTGCTCCCGGCGAGCAGCGCGGGCAGCTCGACGTTGTCGGCCACGGTCAGATGGGAAATGAGGTTGAAGAACTGGAAGACGATGCCGATGCGGCGGCGGCGCAGCACGGCCCAGCGCGCTTCGCTGTACGTGTCGACCCGCTCACCCTCCAGCCAGATGCGGCCGCTGTCCGGCGTGTGCAGCCCGCCCAGCAGGTGCAGCAGGGTGGACTTGCCGGCTCCGGAGGGGCCGGTGATCGCGACGAACTCGCCGCGCTCGATGCGAAGATCCACACCTCGTACCGCCTTGACGGGGGTACCGGCCTCGGTGCGGTGCATTTTGACCACGGCCTCGGCCACGACGACAGGGGTGTCGGCGTCGGCCGGTATGCCGTCGCCGTCGGCGGCACGCACCTCGCGGTGCTCGCGGCTCATTCCAGCTCCTCCAGCTGTTCCAGCTCCTCCTGACAGCGCTCGAGCCAGTCGAGATCTGCCTGAAGGTGCAGCATCGCCCCCTCGATGAGCAGCTGTGCGACCCGGTTGTCCCGTTCCTCGGCCGCGGCCAGCCTGGACAGATCACGCATGGCGTTGAGGTAGTGACGACGCTGCTTGTTGATGAGGGCGACCTGGTCGGCCATCCCGGTGCCGGGGGCGACGGCGAGCTTCATGAAGAACTCGTCCCGCACCCGGGGTTCGTCGGTCGGTTCGTCGAACCACGCGGCCACCGCTTCCCGGCCGGCCTCCGTGAGCTGGTAGGTGCGCTTGTTCGGCCGACTCGACTGTGCGATGTCCTTGCCTTCGATGAGTCCGGCCTTCTCGAGCCTGCCGAGGGTGACGTAGACCTGCCCGATGTTGGGCTGAGGGTACGCGGCGCCCAGGAGCTTCTCAAGAGCCTGCTTGAGTTCGTATCCGTGGGCCGGGCCCCTGGCGAGCAGCGCCAGTAGGGGCAGACGCACGCACGCCCTCCTCCCTGGTCGCCGTTACCTTCTCGTCAGCTGTCCGCCCCCTGGCTGTGAGCCGGATCGCTCCCGCATATGTTCGCGGCATCTAGTATCGCGCATGCCTAACAGGTATACAGGGGCGCGGACGCCGGCGGGGACAGGCCGGCGCCAGTAGTGCCCGGGAGGAACCTATGCGGTGGACGCGGGCCGCGGGTAGAGGGTTCCTGGCCGCGGTGCTCATCCTCGTCGGCTACACCGGGACGGGTGCCCAGGCCGGGGACGTGGCGGTCGACGCCTCCCGTTCCGGCTCCGGGGAGGGCCGCGGCCCGCTGACCCTGGTGACGGGCGGGGACCTGACCGGCTATCTGCGCGGAGTCCTGGACGACTGGAACCGCGAGCGCCCGGCCGAAAAGGTCACCCTGGTCGAGCTGCCGGAAGGCGCGGACGAGGTCCGCGCCCAGTTGGAGAGCAGCCTGCGGTCCGGGAGCGACCGCTACGACGTGCTGAACATCGACGTCGCCTGGACCTCCGAGTTCGCCGCCGCCGGCTGGATCGCGCCGCTTGAGGCCGACCGCTTCCCCATCAAGCGCTTCCTGTCGCCCGTGGTGGACACCGCCACCTTCGGCGGCCGGCTGCACGCGCTGCCGTACGTCACCAACGCGGGGCTGCTGTACTACCGCAAGGACGTGCTGGACCGGGAGGGCGAGTCGCCGCCGCGCACCTGGGCCGAGCTGGAGCGGCTCGCCAAGACGGTGGCTCCGAAGTACGGACTGGACGGCTACGCGGGACAGTTCCTTCCGTATGAGGGGCTCACGGTCAACGCGGTGGAGGCGGTGCAGTCCGCGGGCGGTTCCGTCCTCGCGGACGAGGGTGCGCGGGTGACTGTGGACTCCTCCGCGGCACGGAAGGGCATCGGCTTTCTGGCCCGGGGCGTGCGGGAGGGCTGGATCCCGGAGGAGGCCCTCACCTACAAGGAGGAGGAGTCCCGCCGCGCCTTCGGGGACGGGAAGCTGCTCTTTCTGCGCAACTGGCCGTATGTGCACGGGACGGCGAGCGGGAGCGGCTCGAAGGTCGCGGGGAAGTTCGGGGTGGTACCGCTGCCCGGGCCCGACGGGCCGGCCGCCGGAGTGCTGGGCGGCTCGAACCTCGCTGTCAACGCGAAGTCCAGGCACAAGGAGTCGGCTGCGGACCTGCTCGCCTATCTGACCAGCGAACGGGTCCAGCGGCGGGTGCTCACCGAGGGGGCGCTGCCGCCGGTGTGGTCCGATATCTACACCGATCCGGCGATGGTGCGCCGTTATCCGTATCTGCCCACACTCCGGGAGAGCGTGCTCGCGGCCAAGCCGCGACCCAAGAGTCCGCGGTACGAGCAGGTGAATCTGGCCGTGCAGGCCGTCGTGCACGACGCGATGGCGCAGCGAGTGACGCCGAAGCGGGCGGTGGCCCGGCTGGCGCAGGAGCTTCAGGCGATCGTCCGCCGCGGCTGAGGGTACCCGCACGCACCTGGGCCATCTCGCGCCACCCGCCCCCTGAGTACCTACTTGTTAAGTACTGCTCAGTCAGTCTGCCGCCGCCCATCACCGCTTGCAGCCGCGAGATTCCTCCTTAAATCGGAACAATTAGCCGCAGCCGTCAGCTGATCTTGCGTCGATCCATTGACATCCGTTCTTCATCGCTACATAACATGCATGCAAAACGCGCCATCCACGAGAACAGGCTCCACGCATGCACATAGCCACGGCCACCACCACCCGGCGATGGTGGCGCGATGCGGTGATCTACCAGGTCTACGTCCGCAGCTTCCTCGACAGCACCGGGGACGGCGTCGGCGACCTGGCCGGGGTCCGCGCCGGACTCCCCTACCTCAAGAAGCTGGGTGTGGACGGGATCTGGCTCAGCCCCTTCTATCCCTCGCCGCACCACGACCACGGCTACGACGTCGCCGACTACTGCGACGTGGACCCGCTCTTCGGCGACCTGCGGGAGTTCGACCTCCTGGTGGCGGACGCCCACCGGCTCGGTGTGAAGGTCGTCATCGACATCGTCCCGAACCACTGCTCCAGCCGGCACCGATGGTTCCGCGCCGCGCTGGCTGACCGGCCCGGCGGCCCGGCCCGCTCCCGGTTCCACTTCGCCGACGGGCGTGGGCCGGAGGGCGAACTGCCGCCCAACAACTGGCGGGCCATGTTCGGCGGCCCCGCCTGGTCCCGGGTCACCGAGCCGGACGGCACGCCCGGCCAGTGGTACCTCCACCTGTTCACCCCCGACCAGCCCGACCTCAACTGGCGCGACCCGGCGGTCGGCCGCGAGTTCACCGACGTGCTGCGTTTCTGGCTCGACCGCGGCGTCGACGGCTTCCGTATCGATGTCGCGGCGGGGCTCTTCAAGCACCGGGCACTCCCCGACTCCCCCGACCCGGAGGCCGACGAGCGCGCCCGGGACTCGGTCAACCCGCTGGCCTGGAACCAGCCCGAGGTGCACCAGGTGTGGCGGGACTGGCGGGCGGTGTGCGACGAGTACGCCGCGCGCGACGGCGTCGACCGGCTGCTGGTCGGCGAGGTGTCCGTGCCGACCGCCCGCGAGCACGCCGAGTACGTACGCGCGGACGAGCTGCACCAGGCGTTCTTCTTCGACCTGCTCAGCGCCGAGTGGGACGTGGACGCCTTCCGGAAGGCCATCTCCGAGGCGCTCACCGACATCGCGGGCACCGGCTCCACCGTCACCTGGGTGCTCAACAACCACGACCAGGTCAGGACGGTCACCCGGTACGCCGGGGAGAGCACCAGCGTGGGTCCCGACCGCGCGCGGGCCGCGGCGCTGCTGATGCTGGCGCTGCCCGGTGCCGCGTACATCTACCAGGGCGAGGAGCTGGGTCTGCCCGAGGTGGTCGACCTGCCCGACGAGGTGCTCACCGACCCGATCTTCCGCAGGACCGGCAGCCGCAGTCGCATCCGGGACGGCTGCCGGGTGCCGCTGCCGTGGTCAGGTCACGCCTCTCCGTTCGGCTTCACCGCCGCCGACAGCACGGCCCGGCCGTGGCTGCCGCAGCCGGAGTGGTTCGCCGAGCACGCCACCGAGCGGGCGCTGGCCGACACCCGCTCCTTCTGGCACCTCTACCGCGACGGGCTGCAGCTGCGGCGCAGTCTGCCGCAGCTGGGCGAGGGAGATCTGCGCTGGCTGGAGACCCCGCCCCAGGTCCTTGCGTTCGTCCGCGGCGACGGTCTGGTCTGCGCCGTCAACTTCGGCCTCGACCCGGTGCCGGCGCCGGTCGCCGGTACCCCGCTGCTCGCCAGTCGGGACTCCCCGCCAGGCGTCCTTCCCGGCTCCACCGCCGCCTGGTGGATCAGCGATCTGCCCATCCACTCCGCCAACTCCCCGAAGGGAAACACACCATGAGCCGCACCCGCATCAGACACCGGACAGCGACGGCCACCACCGCGCTGGCCCTCGGCCTCTCCCTCACGGCGACCGCCTGCGGCAGCAGCGACGGCACCGCGAGCTCCGGCTCCCAGGAGCTCAAGGGCCAGACAGTCACGGTCGCCGGGGTCTGGACCGGCGTCGAGCAGAAGAACTTCAAGAAGGTACTGGACGCCTTCTCCGAGAAGACCGGTGCCACCACCAAGTTCATCTCCACCGGCGACAACGTCTCCACCGTCGTCGGCAGCAAGATCGAGGGCGGCAACGCGCCCGACGTGGTGATGGTGCCGCAGCCCGGTGTGCTCAAGCAGTTCACCGCCAAGGGGTGGCTGCAGCCGCTGTCCTCCAAGGTCCAGGCGGAGGCCAAGAGCAACTTCGCGCCGGTGTGGCAGCACTACGGCACCGTCAAGGGCACGTACTACGGCCTGTACTTCAAGGCGTCCAACAAGTCGACCGTCTGGTACAGCCCGGACGCCCTCTCCCAGGCCGGGGTCAAGCCCCCGCAGAAGTGGGACGAGATGCTGAAGGCGGGCAAGACGGTCTCCGACTCCGGGCTGCCCGCCTTCTCGGTCGCGGGCGAGGACGGCTGGACCCTCACCGACTGGTTCGAGAACATCTACCTCTCCCAGGCCGGACCCGAGAACTACGACAAGCTCGCCGCCCACAAGATTCCCTGGACCGACCCGAGCGTGGTCAAGGCCCTGACCACACTCTCCGAGCTCTTCAAGGACAAGAAGCTGATCTCCGGCGGCGGCAAGGGCGCGCTGCGCACCACCTTCCCCGAGTCCGTCGAGCAGGTCTTCGGCAACGACCCCAAGGCCGGAATGGTCTATGAGGGCGACTTCGTGGGCGCCACCATCTCCGGCGACCTGAAGAAGAAGGTCGGTGTGGACGCGAAGTTCTTCCCCTTCCCCGCCGTCGGGGACGGGAAGAACCCGGTGGTCGGCGGCGGTGACGCAGCCACCGTCCTCAAGGCCGGAAAGAACCGCAAGGCGGGGATGAAGCTGGTCGAGTTCCTGGCGACGCCGGAAGCGGCCGAGGTCTGGGCCGGCGCCGGGGGCTTCCTCTCCCCCAACAAGAGCGTCGACCCCAAGGCGTACCAGGACGACGTCACCCGCAAGACCGCCAAGTCGCTGATCGATGCCGGGAATTCCGTCCGGTTCGACATGTCCGACCAGGCCCCGGCCGCCTTCGGCGGCACTCAGGGCGCCGGCGAGTGGAAGCTCCTGCAGGACTTCCTGCGCGACCCGTCCGACCCCAAGGCCACGGCCCGAAAGCTCGAGGCCGCCGCGGCCAAGGCGTACAAGGACTGAGGAACGTACCCGATGCCAGCCACTACTGTGCAGGCCCCTGCCCGCCCGGCACCTCAGCCGGGCGGGGCGGGGCCGGGCGCCGGCGACCTCCGGAACAGCCCGCGCCGTCGGGCCGCACGCCGCCGGCGCCTGATAGCCCTGCTCTTCCTGCTCCCCGCACTGCTGCTGCTCGGCGCGCTGGTCGCGTACCCGATCCTCTTCACGGTCGGGCGCAGCCTCTTCGACGCCTCGGGCACGCGCTTTGTCGGTGTGGAGAACTACGCGGAGATGTTCCGCGACCCGGCGACGCTGAAGGCGATCCGCAACACCACCATCTGGGTCGTGGTCGCGCCGCTGCTGCTGACCGGTCTCGGGCTCATCCTTGCCGTCCTGACCGAGAAGATCCGCTGGGCCACGGCGTTCAAGCTGGTGTTGTTCATGCCGATGGCGATCTCCTTTCTCGCCGCGGGCATCATCTTCCGCGTCGTCTACGAGCAGGACCCCGACCGGGGGGTGCTGAACGCGGTCGCCGTCGGGGTGCACAACGCCTTCGACGAGAGCGCCGGCTACCCGACGGCGCGCCCCAAGGACAGCACCGCGCTGGCCAAGGGTTCGGACGGCTCGTACACGACCAAGGACAAGACCTCCCCCGGTAACACGGTCAACCTCGGCCTGGTCGGCGTCCCGCCCAAGGACCTGCCCAAGGACGCCGAGCCCGCCCATGACGCGGCGGCCGCCAAACCGGGCGGCTCCGAGTTGCGCGGTGTGGCCTGGGTGGACTTCACCCTCGGCGGGGGCGGAAAGCCGGGACAGGTCGACCCCAAGGAGAAGGGTCTGCCGAAGCTCGTGGTGGAGGCGGTCGACTCGCACGGAAAAGCCGTGGCCGAGGCGACCACCGCGGCCGACGGCTCGTACAGCTTCGGCAAGTTGCCGGCCGGTGACTACTCCTTGCGCCTGCCCGCGAAGAACTTCGCCGAGCCGTACGGGGGCGTGGAGTGGCTCGGGCCCGCGCTCATCACTCCGGCGATCATCGGCGCCTACCTGTGGATCTGGACCGGCTTCGCGCTGGTGCTGATCGGCGCCGGGCTCTCGGCCATGCCACGGGACGTGATCGAAGCGGCCAAGATCGACGGCGCGAACGAGTGGCAGATCTTCCGCAGGATCACCGTCCCGCTGCTGGCCCCGGTCCTCGGGGTGGTCTTCGTGACCCAGGTGATCAATGTGATGAAGGTCTTCGACCTCGTCTTCGTCATCGCGCCCGGCCCTGTCCAGCAGGACGCCAACGTCCTGGCGCTGCAGATGTGGCTGGTGTCCTTCGGCGGGGGCAACAACCAGGGCCTGGGCAGCGCGCTCGGAGTCCTGCTGCTGCTCCTGGTGGTCCCGGCCATGATCTTCAACATCCGACGCTTCCGCAGGAGCCAGTCATGACCGCCCTTCCCAGCACGGCCTCCCCCAAGAACGGGGGGCCGCGACGCGTCACCTGGCTGCTGCGGCAGCTGAGCCGCAGCGTGGTGCAGCTCGGCCTCGTGGTCGTCGGACTGCTGTGGCTCACCCCCGCCTTCGGGCTGTTCATCGGCTCGCTGCGGCCCGACGAGGACAACGCGGCGAGCGGCTGGTGGAAGGGGCTCACCAACCCAGGGAGCCTGTCCTTCGACAGCTACGCAGCGCTGCTGGACAACTCGGGCATGGTGGACGCCTTCTGGAACACGGTACTGATCTCGGTGCCCGCCACGGTGGCCGTCGTCGTGATCGCGGCCCTGGCCGGATATGCCTTCGCCTGGCTGGAGTTCCCCGGCCGCGACTGGATCTTCCTGATCGTGGTGGGCATGCTCGTGGTTCCGGTCCAGGTCGGCCTGCTGCCGGTGGCCAAGATGTTCGGCGCGGTCGGTCTCTTCGGCACGATTCCCGGAGTGGTCCTCTTCCACGTCGCGTACGGGCTGCCGTTCGCCGTCTTCCTGCTGCGGAACTACTTCGCGGAGATCCCCCGCGAGATGCTGGAGGCCGCCCGGATGGACGGCGGCAGCGAATGGCGGATCTTCCTCCGGCTGGTGCTTCCGCTGGGGCGGCCGGCGATCGCGTCCCTTGCGATCTTCCAGTTCCTGTGGGTGTGGAACGACATGCTGGTGTCCTTGATCTTCGCCGACGGCCAGGCGCAGCCGCTGACGGTGGCCCTGCAGTCGGAGATGCGGCAGTTCGGCAGCAACATCGGCGTGCTGGCCCCCGGGGCATTCTTGTCCCTGATCGTGCCGGTGGCGGTCTTCTTCGCTTTCCAGCGGCACTTCGTCCAGGGGGTCATGGCGGGGTCGGTGAAGTGACCGGCCTGACCCCACGTGCCGAACAGTAGAAACGCGGGGCGGGGCGCCACCTCACGGCAGGCGCCCCACCCCGCGTGCCTTTACGGCTGCGCACTGTTCGCCCAGCGCGGCGCGCCGAAGTCGGCCGGCGTCACCACCGTCGGTGCACGGCTGCCTTGGTGCCGGTCACCAGGCTTGCCGGGGGAACGTCGTCGGCCACGACCGCGCCGGCGGCGACCACGGAGTCACGGCCGATGCTGACGCCGGGCAGGATCGTGGCGCCGGCGCCGATCCACACGTTCTCCGCCACGTCGATGGGCGCGCCGGTGAGGTACAGCCGCCGTTCCTCCGGGTCGACCGGATGGCCGCCGGTGATGAACGCGGCCTTCGGGCCCACCATCACGCGCTCGGCGAGGCGGATTCCGGCGTAGTCCAGGAACGTGCAGTTCTGGTTTATGAACACGCCCTCGGCCAGGTGGAGGCTGAGGCCGTGGTCCGTGTAGAAGGGCGGATGGATCGTGACTCTGGCCGGCAGGGGCTTGCCCAGGATTTGTTCAAAGAGCTCCGCCTTCCCGGCTTCGTCGTCGAAAGGCAGGACGTTCAGGCGTGAGGTGAGCTCGGTGGCCCTCAGCACTCTTTCGGCCATTGCCTGGAACTCGGCGCTGTGAATGCGCATAAGACGGTCGCTGGGCATGCCACGACCCTTTCTCGTGATGTATCGGTAATGGGACAGAACTTGCTGGGATGCTTGCTGGGCTGCTTGATGGAGGTTGCCGTCAGCAGCCGGTCGAGTCAGCTGGGTCTGATGCAGGTTCGGGTGACAGGTTCGGTCATGCGGCTTGGAGGGCCGGTGTGGTCATGACCGTCTCGAATTCGACGGGTGTGAGCCGGCCAAGTGCGGCTTGTCTGCGGCGCCGGTGGTAGGTCCTCTCGATCCAGGACACGATCGCGGTCCGCAGTTCTTCACGGGTGGCCCAGGTCCGGCGGTCGAGGACGTTCTTCTGCAGCAGGCTGAAGAAAG
>NZ_JBQQBV010000044.1:0-31291 GCF_052246355.1 Streptomyces sp. 3N207
CTTGTTGACCGTCCGGCCAAGGGCCGGTTAAAAGCAATTCAGTCACACCTCTTGCTATTCGCTTGCGTTGAGGTCCCTCCATCGGGTGAACTGCTGTCATGCAACGCTCGGATGACCCTTCGATACCGCGGCCCGGTGGGCACTTGGCGCGGTCCGGGGGTCGCCGGTGATCACGCTGCACCCCATCTCAGCAGGCTCCGGCATCGACTACCTCATGCGTACCGTCTGCGGTGATGACGTTGAGGTCGGCCAGCGGGGAGTGACCGCGCACTGGGCCGAGGGCGGGGACACTCCGGGGGAGTGGATGGGGTTCGAGGCGGCGGCGCTCGGACTGTCGGGGACGGTCACTCAGGAGGCTGCCGACGCGGTCTTCAAGGACGCCGTGGACCCTGTCAGCGGTCAGCGAATGGGCCGCGCGTGGCCTCGCTATACGCCCGCCGACGAGCTGTTCGCGAAGTACCTGGCGGCGGAGCCGGAGGCGTCCGAAGCACGCCGCCAGCAGTTGCAGGCCAAGGCCGACAAGGAGGGGAACCGCACGGCCCGGGCGGGCTGGGAGATGGTGTTCTCGCCCGTCAAAAGCTTCTCCGTGCTGTGGGCCACGTCCGACGATGAGCAGCGCGCGCGGCTGGAGGCAGTGGAGCGCGCGGCGTTCGAGAAGGTCTTTGCGCGCATCGAGAAGGAGGCGTGCTGGACGCGGGTGGGCCCGACTGCGGCGGCACAGGTTCAGGTGCCCGGGCGGGGGTTCATCGCCGCGGCTTTCTCCCACCGCAGTTCCCGTGCCGGCGACCCGGATTTCCATCGGCATCTGGAGATCAGCTCGAAGGTACGGACCGAGGACGGGCGCTGGCTGGCGCTCGACGCGCGGCCGTTGCACGCCCGTCTGGTGGAGTTCTCGGAGCAGTACACCGCCGAGTTGGAGCGGAAGATGGCGGCGGAGTTCGGGGTTCTTGCGCGAGCTCGGCAGAACTCTCTGCGCCCCGCCCGCCGACCGGTGCGGGAGTTCCTCGGGGTGAGCGAGGAAGGTGTCCGGGGCTTCTCGCAGCGCCGTCGTACCACCGAGGGTGCACTGGCTTCCATGACCCGTGATTTCCGGGTCCGGGAAGGTCGTGAGCCGTCGCGTGTGGAGGAGTACAAGCTCGCTCAGGCCGCCGCTCTGACAGCCCGTCCGGACAAGCGGCAGACCACCGTCGAGGAGGAGCGCGACAGGTGGATCGAGCAGGCCCGGGAGATGGGTATTGCGCACCCTGAGGCTCTGCTGACGCACGCAGTTGAGGCTTCTCGGAAGCATGCGGAAGCCACCGCGAAGGCAGACGTACCGCTGGCCGAGATACCTGTGCGGGCACTGCGCATTCTGGAGGGCCAGCGTGCGCAGTGGACCCGCTCCAATGCGGCGTCCGAGGTCTACAGGCAGCTCGTGGAGACGGGCTGGCATGTGCGGCTGGACGACGCTGCGTTCACGGAAACGGTGGAGCGGGCCACGGACGCGCTGCTCGATCCGGAGTTGTGTGAGCGGCTGGATGCGCCGGACGCGGTGGCGCTTCCGGAGCGCTTCCGTCGGGCCGACGGAGCTTCTGTTTTCGAGTCGGTCGCCACCGGCCAGGTGTTCACTTCGCACGGGATTCTGGCTGCCGAACGGGAGCTGGTGGAGGCTGCGACCCGGCCGACTTCGGTGCGGGTTCTGAGCACCGAGCAGGTCGATGCAGCTATTGCTGCGGGGGACGAGGAGCGCGGTTTCACCCCCAGCACGGAGCAGCGTCAGGTGGTGCGGAACCTGCTGGGTTCGGACACGCGGGTGGGCGCTGTCATCGGTCCTGCGGGTACGGGCAAGACCACCATCATGCGGCTGGTGCGGGAGGCCGCGGACGCACACGGACTCCCTGTGCTGGGCCTGGCGGGCGGTCAGGTGCAGGCCGACAACCTCGCCGAGGAAGCCGGAATCCGCGCGGAGAACATTGCCCGCTGGCGCTACATGAGCGAGCGGAACGGCGGCTCTCAGTGGTCTCTGCGCCCCGGGCAGATCGTCATCGTCGACGAGGCGGGACAGGCATCCACACCGGATCTGCGCGCGCTGGCGGAGCAGGTCGATGCCGTCGGCGGAAGGCTGCTGCTGGTCGGTGATCCTCGCCAGCTGGGCTCCCCGGGTGTGGGAGGTGCTCTCGCCCTGATCGAGGCCGACGCGGGTGCGCAGTACCTGTCCGAGGTGCGCCGGTTCCGGGACGCCGACAAGACCATCCGCCGCTGGGAAGTCGAGGCTGCGTCGGCGGTCTCCCGCGGTGATGCGGACGCCTCCTTCGACGCGTATGCGCAGCGCGGCCGAATCCAGCATGGCAGTGCCGACGCCATGCTCGACGCCGTCTACACCGCCTGGCAGCGGGACACTGCCGACGGCCTCAACTCGGTGATGATCGCCTCCAGTAACGCGCTCGTTGCGCAGTTGAACGAGCGCGCACGCAGCGACCTGGCGGCCCGCGGTGAGGTCGACACCAGCGTCGAGACCGAGCTGGGGGACGGTAACCGGGCGGGGGCCGGAGACCGGGTTGTCACACGCGCGAACGACCGGCGACTGCGCACTCATGACGGCCGTCAGTGGGTGCGCAACGGGGACACCTGGACGGTGGAAGCCGTCGAGGAAGACGGCGGTATGACGGCCGTGCACGACCGCACCGGGCGCCGCATCACGCTGCCCGCCGCATATGTCTCCGAGGCGGTGGAGCTCGGTTACGCAGTCACCAAGGACCGCGCCCAGGGCCTGACTGTCGATACCGGTCATGCCTTGTTCGACAGCTCCATGGACCGCAACGGTGCCTACCCGGCACTGACCCGGGGCCGCCTGGCCAACTACGCCTATCTGGTCACCGTCAAGCCGAGTGACCCGGAGACCGGCGAGCCCGGTGAGCGGCTGACCGACCGCCAGGTCTGGCAGGCTGTGCTGCGCCGTGACGGCACCCAGCAGTCGGCCACCATGACTGCGCGCCGCAGTGAGGAAGCCGCCCGCTCGGTGCGCACTCACACGGCCCGGCTGGCTTTCGTTCTCGACCAGATCGCCGATGACCGGGCCCGCCATGCTGTCGCCGCTCTGCTGGGTCAGAACGCGGCGCAGCAGCTGACATCGGCACCTGCCTGGCCCGCGCTGCGTGCTCAGTTGGAGCAGCTGGCCGATGACGGAATCGACACCGACCGGCTGCTGGAGACGACCTGGCACCAGCGGGATTTCCTCGACGGCGACGGCAATCCGGTGCGGGATGTCGCGGCCATCGTGCATGCGCGCAACGCCCGTGCACTCGACCCGGACGAGGGTTCCCCCGACGCCTTCCAGCGTGCGCAGGACGCGCCCCGTCCGGCCACGGCACCCCAGCTGCTCACCTCTGTCCCGGCACCGAGCGGCGACCCGCTGACAGCGCTCGGGCTGCTGCTGCCGGACGCCGAGCCGGGCGATGATCCGCAGACTGTCCAGGCGGCCCGGGACCTGGCTGCCGCCGCGCGGGAGCGCGCCGCACAGCTGGCCGAGGCCGCCCAACTCGACGCCGAGGCGGGCCAGGGCTGGGCTGCCGCCTACGGTCCCCGGCCCGCCGATGCGCAGGACGCGACGGCCTGGCAGGAGCGGCTCACCGCAGCAGCCGTCTACCGCGATCTGGCGGGCCATGACGGACCCGCCCCCACCGGGCCGGCGCCCTCCGCCGAGGGCATGGATGCGGTTCTGCGCGGCGTGTGGCGCGCCGCGCAGCCTCTCGACGACGCAGCCCGGACAGCTGAGGAACTGGCCGCCGAGGCCCCCGCATGGCTCGACGCGCTCGGTCCCCGTCCGGGCGCGGACGAGGCGGCACGCAAGCTGTGGGACCGGGCTGCATGGACGGCGTTCACGTACCGCAGGCTGTGGGAGTTCGGCCACGAGAGCGTCGCGTTGGGGGAGCGCCCGGCCGACCCGGTTGCTGCTGCCGACTACGACGCGGCCGGTGCCGCGATCGCCGCCTGGCGGGCCGGTTCGGGCACCGCGGTTCCGGGGCCACGGCTGGGTGAGATGGAAGGCGAGGCGCTGCGCCGGACGGACTGGCGCGGGCGCAGCAGCGCGGATCGCGTCCAGCGGGTGGAAGAGGCCCTGGCCGTTCTGCAGCGTGCGGAAGCCGCCCGAGATGCGGCCCGGCAGGCCGCCCAGGACGCCACCAACCGCGCCCAGGCTCTGCGGAACGCGGGCACGCCTGAACGTGCGGAGCGTGCCCGGGAACTGGCCGGGCAGGCTGCCGCGGCGCAGGAGGAGGCCACCGCCCAGGAGCAGCTGATCGCCGAGGCCCGTGAGACCCTCAGCGAGCTTGCTCCCGGTGCGCTGGAGGACCGTGAGAGTGCGCGGCGGGGATCGGATGCCCGGCGGGAACTGGCCCGCCGGATCTTGCGGGGCACCCCGGACGAGGAGTCGGCCGCCGCCACGGCCAAGGAGGTCCCGGCCTGGCAGGAGAGGCCCCATGGGCGGCTCAGCGACGCGCAGTTGCGGGAAGCGCACCGCCGGGCGCTGGAGGCGGCGAGGGCTGCCGAGAGCAGTGCTGATGAGCAGGAGGGGCGTGCCCAGCGGCTGAGGGCCGAAGCGGTTCCCGGGGGCCGGATCGAGCAGCGGATCACCGCTCAGGCGGCGCGGGTCGAGGCCGTCCATCAGTGGCGTACCGCCCGGCAGCAGGCCGAGACCGTGCGCAGGCAGGCCGAGGAGAACGCCGCTCACCGCCGGGAGTCGGCTGCGCGGCTGGCGGCCACTCACCGTATGGGCGTGCCCGCGGTGCGCGGTGCGCAGCGGCGTGCTCTGGAGGAGGAGCTGCGCCGTTCGGAGGAGCAGGCCACGCGGCTCGCCGAGGAGCTTGCGCAGGCCGAACAGCACCGCGACCAGGCCGCCGTCACCGCCGGGGTCCCCGCCCGGCACGAGCAGTTGCTGGCCGACTGGCAGGAGGCCGGGGGCGACTTCGACGCGGCCCTCACCCGGGCGCGGACCACTGCCTCAGAGGACACACAGGCCGCCACCGCCGAGGCCCGGCGCATGCGCGAGCGCTCCCGTCAGCTCCGTGAGGCGGCTGCCGCGCTCCGCCGCGAAGGGAGCGTGCGCGCCACTCTTCCCGACGACAGGCGCGCGGCCGAACAGGCCGCCCGGGCGCAGCAGCAGCGTCCGCCGCAGCAGCGCCCTGCTCCGTCGGCGGTACCTCAGCAGCGGCCGGACTCCCCTCGCCGCGACGGGCCGCGCCGTGCGACGTGACTCCTGATCCGGCGGCCCCGGCAGGGGTCAGGGGAGTGTCCCGCACTCCCCGCGCCCGTCGGTGAGCTGACCGGTGACGGTGCGGAAGCGCCGTTCGCGCGGGTCCCAGGTGGCCGCGCTCTGCGGGGTGCCCAGGGCTTCGGCCGCCGCCGCCAGCACTGCTCGGTGGACCGGTGCGGCCAGGGCGAAGTCGTCCACCAGGTGGGCCCATTCGCAGGGTCGGCACACGATCCGCCAGTGGCCTGAGGACGTCCTCGTCACCGATGCCACGGCGATGTCGGGCGGCCTCATGCCGGTGTCACACATGTGGCAGAACCACGGCCACCGGGGCACGGTGATCCACTGCGGTCCGCCTCCGGGGGCCGGCCGGCTGAAGACGGTGTCCAGTGCGCGGGCGAGCTCCTCCTCGCTCACCGCGCCCACCGGGGGCGTCTTCGGCGCCGCCGGTGAGGGGGCTGTGGGCCGGGCGGTGACAGGGGGAGCAGCAGGTGCCCCGGTAGCCCGCTCCTGGCGTACGGTCTGCTGCGCCGCCCGCTCCCGTTCGGGGGCCGAGGGCGGCGGTACCACTGTGATGCCTGCGCCGGTGAGCATGCTCAGATCCAGGGTCCACTCGCGGGCCGAGCGCTCCCGCCAGAGCGCGAACGCGGCCCGCACATGGCTTTCGGCTTCGGCCGCCGGCATCCCGGTCACGGACCGCAGATGGGCCAGGGCAGCGCTCCGCTTGCCGTTGATCTCGGCCAGTCCGAAGTGGGTGACGGTGTGGCAGCCGGTGCACAGGCACACCAGCCGCCGCAGCCGCTGCACCCCCCGCGCCTCGTCGTACTCCCAGCGCTCGTGCGCCTCCAGCCACCGCCGTGCCGTACGGTCCTCGCCCTGCCCGCACGCCTCGCACCGCCGGCCTGCCCGCCCGTTGATCATGCGCCGCAGCCGTTCCCAGTCGCGGGGCGCCACGCACGAGCGGACGTTGGTGAACCAGCACGAACGCGGTACGAGGTCCACGAACAGCCCGGACTCGAACGTCCGGTCCTCGCCGGGGAGGAGGGCGGGTATGTCCGGCAGCGCCGCCCACCGTTCCAGGCCCGGCATCCCCGGCCTGGGGGCGAACCAGCGTCTGGCGGCCGGGTCCCAGCGGGCCCCCTGTGCCTTGGCCTCGTCCTTCTCCGCGAAGGGCACGTCCAGCCAGACGCGGGCCATTTCCCTCACTCCTCGCCGCCGGGGCCTGTCTGTCAGGTGAGGTCCAGGGTGACGCGCAGGGCGGCGGAGATCCGGTCCATGGCCTCCGCGTCGACGGTGCCGAGGAACTCGCCGGCCTTCAGCCGCTTGTCGGTCAGCGCGGTCAGGTCGACGGCGACGGCTGCGCCGTGCACCGGGCGGGCCAGCGGGATGGTGACGACGGTGTCCGGGGCGCCCTGGGTCTCGTCGATCATCATGCACACGGCGGTGCCGGGCAGCGCTTCGAGGGCGGCGTCCGATTCGACGATGACCACGGCCCGGCTCTTGGCGGCGAGCTGGACGCGCCAGACCTGTCCGCGGGCGAGCGGCGTCACGCGACGTCTTCGCCGAAGATGTCGGCGAGTTCTTCGGTGTCGAGTGTGGCCCGTTCGCGCCAGGCCCGTACGGCGGGGGCCGCATCGCGCAGTTGCTGGGCCCTGAGCGCGTGCTCGATGTAGGCCGACAGATTGCCACCGGAGGCGGCGCGGGCGTGGGCGACGAGATCGGCCGGCAGGCTGACCGTGGTGCGCGTACGTGTGCTCATACGTCCGAGCATACTCAGGTGTGACACCGTGATGCACGAGCAGTCCGCCGAAGGCTCTGTGGACTCCGGATAAAGCTTTCCGTGTCCAGCGGCTGCGGGCGGAAGCGGTTCCCGGCGGGCTGGATCGAGCAGCGGGTCGGTGCCCAGGCGGCGCGGGTCGAGGTCATCCGCCAGTGGCGCTCCGCTCGGCAGCAGGCCGAGGCCGTGCGTCGTCAGGTCGCGCAGAATGCCGTCGAGCAGCGTGATTCGGCCGCGCAGTTGGGGGCCGGTGGACGCTGGGCGCGGGGTGCCCAGCGGCGGGCTGTGCAGGAGCAGTTGCACCACCTTGAGGAGCAGGCCGCCCATCTCGCCGAGGAGCTGATGGCAGCCGAACGGCTCCGGGACCAGGCTGCGGTCACCGCCGGGGATTCGGCTCGCCACGATGAGGTGCTGGCCCGCTGGCAGGAGTCCGGCGGCGATACGGAGACCGTCCTGGCCCGCGCGCGTACGTCCGCCGAGGAGGACGCCCAGGCCGCCACCGCCGAGGCCCGGCAGATGCGCGAACGCGCCGAGCAACTGCGCGACAGGGCCATCGAGCTGCGCCGTGAAGTGGGTACCCGCGCCACCCTCCCTGATGCCCGCCGGGTCTCCGAACATGCGGCCCGGGCCCAACAGTCCGGGCGGCCCCAGCCGCCGCCGGTTCCGCCGGTGGTGCCGCCGCAGCGTGATGGTTCCTCGCGGGGGCCGCGGCGGGGGATGTGACCTGGAGGCGGCGGCGTGCGTAGGTCGAAAGGCGGCGGCGGTCTGCGGGTGGTCGGGTCGGTCGTTGGTGTCGGGGCCGGTGGCTTCCGTGGAGTTGGGCGCTACTGGACCTGGCTCCGACCAGTGGCGTTGGAACGCTCCCGGAATTCGCCCGGTCGGGGAGAGAGGCCGTCGTCAGCGTTGCCGCCTTCGAGGCACAGTGCGCCGTTTATGACGGCGGTCCGGAAGGGGTCCCACTCGGCGGCGGTGTTCCGGGGAGGCTCCTGTGCTCAGGGTTCTTGGGGTCGCGTACGGCGGTGCGGTCGGGCCAGGTGTCCTGGGTGTCGAACAGGAGTGTTGCGGGGGAGGGGGAGGAAGCGGCAGGTGAAGGTGAGGTCGGTGCCGTCTCCGTCGTGGTGGATCTGGTGCTGCCATGTATTGAGGGTGTCCGCAGGGGCCTGGGGGGGAGGGGAGGGAAGCTGTGCGGTGGGGGTGTCCCGTCTCGGGGGTGGGGCTTGTCCTCGACGGCGTTCTGATAGACCACGGCGGCTGTCAACAGTCCGGTCTCCTCGGCGTCTTCGCGGAGGACGGCTTCTTGGAGTTCTTCGCCTGGTGCGGCTACTCCCGCGGGGATCCGGGTGCCGGCCTGCGGCAGGGCGATGTGGTCGAACACCAGGAGTTCGGGAAAGGCGCGGCCGGATCACGCATGCGGCGAGGTGGATTCCGGGTCCGGTCATTCCTGCCTTTGCTCCCGGGGCCGCGGGTGGGGGTGCGTGCGTCGGAATCGAGGCCCTTTTCACCGGGACAGCCCCAGTCGGTGGCCGGACGCCTCCCCCCGGCTCTGCGGCCCACAACCAGATCGTCATCGCCCTGCAGGGGGCTGGGCCCTGCACTCCAAGTGCTCGCCGGATACCTCAATGTGGCCGATCACGGAAGGACAACTCCCTTACCGGAGCGTTGTGACAGAGCTGATACCAATTCCGGCTGCTGAGCGCTGCTTTCGAGGCGTCAGTAACTCCTGGGTCGCTACTGTGGCTCTCGCTGGGAAATTTCGGCTTGGTGTGCGAGGAGTTGGCGTGGTCGCCGTACGAAATGTGAGAAGTGAGGGGTCCCGGCCGGGCGGCTGGGATGTCCTGTCCATTGGTCCATTCGATGCCCTTTGGGCGTTGATGGACCGTGCGCAGAAGGTTTGTGCCGACCGTATGGAGTTCGCGGATTCCCCGCTCGGTGCGGGCGAAGCGGAACGGGAGCGATGGTTGGCGGTCAGCCGCCGGATTACTGGGTGGCGTACGGCGATCCACCCGGACAACCACGACGCCGTCGAGGCGGCGCGTGCCTACTGCTCGCAGGTCGTCGACGACTATGCGACCGTGCGCCCGCTGCACGAGGCTCTGGCCGCCGGGAGGGCCCGTTCCCTCACGCCGGACGGCGCGGCGATCACCTCGGGGGGCCGCTGGTGGATCGCCCGCCAGGACCGCTACCTCCCCCTCGACCCGGCCGACCCCGAACTGGCCAAGTTGATCGCCACCTTCGAGGGGTATGCGGCCCGGCTGGACGAGTTGGCCCGGGAAGAGGCGGAACCGGTTGGCGACAGCGAGCAGCAGCGGGAAGACGGGGAGCGATAAACAATGGCAGCCGATGGATTCCGTAACAGCGGGCCCTCCGACACCCCGGAAAGCGAATTGGCCGCGGCCCGCCGGATTGCAGCGGACCGGAACGCAGCGGAGAGGGGCGGGCCCGCGTGGGCGGAGGACCCGGAGGGCGTCGCCGCGGATATTGCTGGGGCGATGGAGGCCGAGGGCGAGGCCGGGGACGGGGACGGGGACGGTGAGGCGGACGGGCCCGTGGGCGTCAGCACTGTGGCCTCCGCGGACACCACCCTGGACAGCGACTTGGCCGCGGTCCGCAACGCAGGGGAGAGGGGCGGGCCCGAGTCGGCGGTGGGCCGGGCCGTCCCCGACGACGATGACTGGTCGCGGGTATACGCCTGGGACGATGACCTGGACGGGCCCTCGGGCGACAGCGCGGCAGCCTCAGCGGACACTGCCCCGGAAGGTGAGGCGGACACGGCCCTCCGGAACGAAGCGGAAAGGAACGTAGCCAAGTCCCGGGGCGACGCGCAAGCTGTCATCGACGAGATCGACGAGACACTCCGGATGCACGACGAGACACTCCGGAAGTACGACGCAAGTACCGCGGATGGGGCCGGTGCCGGGCCTCCCACGCCCCGCAGCGGGGACGTGGCCGAGGACCCCCTGGAGGCCGCGGGGGCCGCTGTTGACAGCGCGCTTTCGGGGCCGGAGCAGCCGTCTTATCCGCCGTTCCAGATCGCGCCGACCAAGGAGGATCCCCGGCCGGTTCTGGTCGTCGCCGCCGGTGCCAAGGGAAGCGGTGCTGATACGATCCGCCGTTTGGCGGAGGAGCAGCTCGGTGAGGGCAACTTCGTCACCCTCGGTGACAAGCCGCTGGAACCGGCCCAGCACTTGGAGGCTGCCAAGCAGGCCATCGCTTCCGGGAGTAACACCATCCTGCTCACGGACGGCCGTGATCCGAAGGCACTGGCCGAGGACATGAAGGGCTTCGCCGAGGCCGAGGCCGGCTTCCGCCTCCATTTCGCAGCCGCGGCGACGCAGGACCCCCTGTGTGCCCTCAACAACCTCGCAGCCAAGATCGACCCCCGCTTCTCGGAGATGGCGACCCTCACCACGGGGCACAAGCTGGCGGAGGGCGCCAGCCGCGCCGTAGCGCTCGGTGCCGAGATGCATGTTTTCGAGGCGGACGAGCGCGGCTGGGTCAGCTCCGCGCCGCTGCAGCCCGGTGAGCGGGCGGATCGGCGGATCGAGACCGCGTGCAAGGCGAAACTGAGCGACGAGATGTCGCTACGGTCGCTTGCGAGGCTCGCCCGGCTCGCCGCCTCGACCAAGGACCGGGCCCGCCACGACGAGATCCGGCAAGTCACCGCAGACGTCCTCCGGGCCAGCTCGGACAAAGCAGCAGAGTCCTGGGGCGGGGTGGTCGGTGCGTCCATCGACATCCACCCCCGGTCCGTGCGCTTCAGTTGGTCCAAGGGCTTCGACTTGTCCGCCTTCGATCCCAACAGCCAGTCTGAGAATTCGGGCTCGCCTTGGCACGTGGACGGCCGGGTCCGCCCCGACAGCTCGCTGAAACTCACCCCTTCCGAGGATCTGGAAGCCATGCTGATGGTCCGTCTGCGCAGCGTCGGCAAGGCGGTCCAGGAGCGCGAGTTTCTCCGGCAAGAACTCAATGATCATCTTCAGCGGGGCCCCGGCAAGACTGCGGAAGAGATGAGGGATTACGAAGCACAGACAAAGAAGCTTCAAAAGCTGCAGGCCGGCGCACAGGACTACGTGAAATTCCACGGTGAATCTGTGCAGACCGTCCTGGCCGATTTCCAGCGTCGCGCGAAGCTCTCTCCGGGAAAGCTCAAGCTCCAGGAGAAGAAGGCGCAGGAGCACAAGGCGAGCCTGGCGCGTACTGGCATCGGGTACGGACTGAAGCCCGCACAAGCCCCACAGCAGATGACGCAGCCGAAGCAGCCGAAGCAGCGGACCACGGCCGGCACCAGGAGCTGAGTCACGTGCCGGATGCGGGCGGGGGCTGCATCCGGCACGGTTGCGTCACGCTCAGGGCCTTGTGAAAAGGCTGGTATCAACTCCCGCTTAGTACTGGGGGCATCCCGGAAGCCGCCGCGTCTTTAGGCTGTGGTCCCCCTGCTGGGCAATATCGGCTGTGCGGCCTTTGCGCCGGCGACATCGAGCACGGGCCGGATCAGCGCCTGGCCGCGAACCTCGGGCGCCCCTGCTGAGCCGGCCCCGGCGCAGGCCCCGGTCCCGGACCGTGCGCCGGGGCTGGCGCGGCGGGTGCCTGTCGCTGCCGCGCCCCTGGAGTGTGCTGTGCGGAGCTTTGGCTTTGCGACTGGCTCTGCCCCCACTTCTTCGCCCGGCTCGCCACCGGGTCTTCCGGTATGAGCGACTTCGGAAAGCTGTCCCCCTGGGCCAGTCGAACGGCGAACTGCGGCGCACCCTTCGCCAACGACCGGAGCTTTTCATTGCACTCCCTGATGTTGGGATACTGGGCTTCGAATTCGGGCGAGGAATACTTCTCCAGCACCGAATTCGCCGCCTTGCCGACATCGATCATTCTGTCGGCCGCCGTCCAGTCGTCGTGAGGGACCGGAGACCGCCGGTCCCAGGCGTCAACGAGTCGCTGCACGAGGGGATCCCGATGGCTGGCCCCCTGGCTGGGGTTGAGCAACCACTCGCCCCAGTCGGTGTGTTTGAAGGCGGCCCACCGTTTATCCATCTCCGTCTCGCCAGCCTTCCTCCCCCTTACTGTTTCGTAGGCACGTGCGTTCAGAAATTTTTCTTCCGGCACGGTGCGGGCCAGACGCACCGCGTGCTCAGTGCGGGCCAGAAGCACCGCGTGATTGAAGCTGGCATCGGCCAGAGCGTAGAGATTTTTGACGCTGTCGATGTCCTTCTGCGAGATAGGGATAGTCCTGCGAGAGGCGATAGCGTCATGGCGGAGCTGATCTGCGAGATTGTTGGCCCGGAGCGCGATCTGGCCGTACCGCTCTGCCGCCTCTCGGAGTCCTAGCCGCCTGTCGGCGGAAGGGCGGTTGTCGCACGCAGCTTTGAGTTTCTTGAGGTCCTCGTTCTTGGCCTGCTCGAGTTCCTGGCGCTTATCGGTGACGCCCCACTGACCGATTAGGTCGTCGATGGCCAGGGATGCCTTCTCGACCCCTGCCAGGGTTTCCCTCCACTCGGCTTTGTTCCTGGCCCCCCCTCTGTACGGTCCGTAACCATGAATGAGGCGCGGTGGCTGCTGCCTTTGAGCTTGCTTCCGCCCCGGCGGCAGCTGCTCGCCCCGTGGCCCTTGCTGCCGCGGTGCTGCCTGCCGAACTGTCACAGGACCTGGCGGGCGCCATGACTGTCCTGGTGCCTTGCCTTGGCGCTCTGTCCCAGACCACTTATCCAGATTCCTTTGCGCCTGCTGCTGTGCACGATCTGCCTCGCGTTGTGTACGCTGCTCCGCTCGGTTTGCGCGCACCTTCTCGCCCTTGGTCTTCGGCGGTTGCGGGACCCGTGCAGGATCGTAGAGGCTCGGTTCACGCGGGAGGACGGACAGCGAAATGGGCGCCATGTTCAGCCGCGTGGCACTTTCGGTCCCGAGGGCCACGGCTTGGCGGAGCATGGCCTTTTCTTCTTCCGGGAAGTGGGCTGTGGCCAGGGCCCTTACCGCTTCCGAGGAATAGGGCAGCGCTCCAGGAAGTGCCTCGCCTGCCGATTTCCAGTCCAGCACTTCCCGTGCGGCCTTCGCGACCCTGAGCGCTGCGTAACTGGCCCCGTACTGGTCGAATTCGCTGTACTGGTCAAATTCGTTCGACCCGCTGGCGATATTTTTATCGATGGAGAACTGCATCTGCGCATTTATGGCATTGATCAGTTCGGCCACCGGCTCCGGCTTGTCCTGGAGCGACATCATCTGCTGGCCCATCGAGCTGTCTTTCTGCCATGCGAAGAGCAGCCCGACCAATTCGTGATGGGCCAGCAGTGCGTCGCCCTCCGTTGCGTAGGGTTCTGCGTCCGGCTTGTTTCCGGGCGGAAGAGTGCGCGAAAGGCGTGATCCGTGTTCCTCGAGGGCTTTGCCGAGCTCGTGGAGCAATTCAATGTTCTCGGGTGAGTACGGGTCGGGAGAGCCCTCGTCGATATAACGGGGCTTCTCCGCGAGCTTGTGGGCTCCCTCCACAAGTCTGTAGGCGCGGTTCGCCATATCGAAGTACCAGAGTGCACCCTGATTGGCCCGGTTGACCCATTTCGAGAGATCCTCAGGGCGATTCTGCACGAGGGCGGAGTAAAGCCCGAATTGCGCTTCGTCGAACCCTTGCATCAGGTCGACAGGGCGGTTCTCCCACTCATCCAAGAACGCCGAGAGCTGATCCTCAAGGTATTCGAGACTCGGCGCAAGTCCAAGTTCTTTGCGGTACTGCTCCGGCAGTTCCAGAGAGAACCGCCGTGCAAGGTCTGTGTGGAACTGCGCGGCCACGTTCTGTTGCCATGGCTCGAATGCCTTGACGACGCGTTCGGCGCCCTCGTTGATCTCCTGCTGGATGAGGGCCCCGTCTGCCGGTTCCCGTATCGCCCCCTCGTGCGGCCCGTATCCGGGGTAGCGCTCTTCCGGCGCTGTTTCCGCGATCTCAGAAGGCTTCGGGGATTGCGGAGCCAACGCGGCGGCGTTCGCGGCAACCTGGCGGACTTTTGTTTTTTCCGGGACGATGGATGAGGAAACGGGTGCCTGGTGCAGCCGCGAGGCGTTATCGGTCGCGAGGTCCACCGCTCGGCGGAGCAGATCCCTTTCCTTATCCGTGCTGTGGTTCTCGTCCAGTACCGCCTGCGCGGCCATGGCGATCCTGATTACGTCGTAGCTGGCGCCGTTCTGGTCATAGTCGTACGCCCCCCACCTGTCGTGCTGGGATCCGTCATCCCGCCCGTCATATTCGACCGTATCGCTTCCGCGTGTCTCGAAGTCGGCCTTGTTCTCCCCGGAGGCCGGCAACCGCCCATACTCTCTGGGTGCCGCAGTCTCGGCCTTTTTCTCCCCGAGAGAGAACGGCATCTGCGCCCTCCTGGCATTGACCAGCTCGTCCGCCGCCGCGCTCCGGTGGGGAACTGTCACCTGGACCCATTTGTTGTCCTGCAATTCGAAGCCCGCCCATTCGTCGAGCAGCCCTCTCAGCTCCTCGCGGGCCAACCGCGCATCGAGTGGCGTAGCGAAGGGCTGGGCATCCGGATTGTTTCCGGGGGGCAGGGTGCGAGCCAGGCGCGAGGCGTGTTCGTTGAGGGAGCTGCCGAAATCGATGAGCGATTGGATGTTCTCGGGCGAGTAGGGGTCGGGAAAGCCCTGCTCGATCTCGCGGGGCTTCTTCGCGAGTTTGTCGGCCTCCTCCGCGAGTCTGTAGGCACGGTCCGCCATGTTGAAGTACCAGAGCGCGCCCCTCCTGGCCTGGCCGGCCCATTCCGCGAGATCCGTGGGACGGTTCTGCTCGAGGGCAGAAGAGAGCAAGTCCTGTGCCTCGCCGAGTCCTTGCATCAGGTCGGCAGGGCGGTTCTCCCACTCGGCCCAGAACGCTGAGAGCTGATCCGGCAGGTCTTTCCTGAACTGCACCTGCATGCCGGTCGTTTGCCATTGCGAGAGTGCGTCGACGACGCGTAGGTCGCCCTCGTTGATCGCCTGCTGGATGAGGGCCCCGTCTGCCGGTTCCCGTATCGCCCCTCCGTGCGGCCCGTATCCGGGGTAGCGCTTGTGCGGCGCTGTCTCAATTGTCAGCGCATCCGCGGTGGGAATGGGCAGATCCTCCGTGGAGCGCAGGCTGTACCCCGCTGCGATGTGGCTGAGCTTCTCCAGCGCGTTGGCAGCCTTGTCGGCCTGCTCGTCCTCGCGCCCCTCCTCCTGCAATAGACGGTCGCGTTCCTTGCTCAGTTGACGGGTGAGTTCGTGGGCGTAACGGCCGACAGCTGCGCTGGTTTCCTTCTCGACGTAGGCCCACCACTCCTGCCATGCGGGTTCACCCTGGATGTGGTCTTCCCAGGCGTCCTTCAGGACCGACTGGACGGTGGTCTGCAACTGCTCCTTCAGCTTGTGGGTGTGCTCGAGCTTTTCAAGCAGCTTATTTCCTTGCAGAACGTCGGCGTGCTTTTCGAGGACGTCCCCCAGGGCGGCGTCCAATTCGGCCCTTGCCGGCCGCTCATTGGTTTCGAACAACTCGCCTTCGTCGACTACTTTCGCGATGGTGCATGCCGTCGCCAGGTCTGAATAGAGGCGGTCCCACTTGTTTCTGCGCCGACGCAATTCGCCTTCGAGGCTGTTATGGGCCTTGGCCGCCACCTCCTGGGACTCCCACCTGTCCACCGCTTGCTGATTCGCCAGTTTGCTCTGTGGTGGTTTCTTCTGCTGTCGTGCTGGGTGGCTCTGGAACTGCCGTCGGCTCCGTGATGGTTCCTGCCCCGTCAGGCTGTACCCCGCGGCGTGACTCACCTCCTTCAGCGCCTCGGCGAGTGGCTCGACGGCCTGTTTGTGTTCTTCCTTTTTCGTCAGTTCGTCGAACGTTGCGCGGGAGAGACGGGCAAAGGTGGCGTCGCGTTCCCTCGCGGTGTAGGAAAGCAGCTTCTGCCAGTCCTCTTTTTGCTTGCCCTCCATTTTCGGGGTATCGGCCAGCTCGCGGAGTGCGAACTCCCATTTGAAATACGCCGAGCGGGCCTGCTTCCACTCCTTCCACAACGGATTGGGGAGCAGGGGGGCGAGCTGCGGATTTTCGCGTAGGTCGTTGACGTGCTTTACGACTTTTCCCAGGGCATCGGTGAGAGCCTCATTGTCGGGTCGCTCGTCACCAGGGGGAGACTTAGCGGGCTCACCAAGCTCCCGTGTACTGCGCCATGTCTTTTCCAGGTCCGAGAGCGGATCGTGCAGCAGCTTCCGCACGCGTCCCCGCATGGCGGGCTTCTCGAATTGGTCACAGACCTCATTCAATATCTGGATAATGTCTGCCTGCACGGCTGCCACAGCCTGCTCTGTCATTTAGAAACTCCTCGAAATACGTGCCAAAAGGGAGCTCACAGAGCCCCGTTCAGAACCCCGCCGCCTGCCGCAGCGCCTCAGCCTCGGCAGGGTGGGTGCCGTCGGCGGTGCCGAAGTCGGAGGTGGTCAGGTAGTCCTCGAAGGCTTCTTCGGCTTCGGGGCGGGGGGCCGGGCGCGGCGGGGGGTCGTGGTGGGTGCCGTTGGCGCAGCTGGCGACCTGGATATGGGGGAGGAAGCCGTGGAGGGTGGAGATCCATTCGGCTTCGGCGAGGTCGCGGCCCGGGGTGGGCTGGCAGTAGGAGCGGACCCAGGCGGCGTAGAGGGCGGTGAGGTGTTCGCGGGCCGGGGGGTGGCGGTACCAGCACTGGGGGATGTTGTTGTGCAGTTCGAAGGTGCGGCGCACCCACTCGACCCATTCGGCCAGCTCCCGCATTTTGGTGCGTCGTTCGGCCGGTGTCATGGCCGTCCAGACCCAGCCGTAGGAGGCGGCGGCCTCCTCTTCGTCGTCGTCCAGATCGGGGAGGTCGGGCCACAGGGAAGACGGGTCCTCCAGGCTGTCGCCGAAGCTGCTGCCCAGGCTCTCGCCCAGACCTTCCGTCGCGTACTCAGACATCAGCGGCCTCCAGAGGGGTCGTGCCGGCCGGCGGGTTGTTCTCGGTGTTCTTCTCCAGTGATATCCCGGCCTTCTCGGGAGCGGCCAGCAGTTTCTTCAGGTCCTTGTCGCGGAAGGTCAGCCGCATTTTCACCTTGACCGGCGGCAGGTTGGTGTACTGCGCGATCGCGGTGAACTTGGGCAGCTGCTGGAGCTCATGGACCGGGGCCAGGTCGACCTCGGCGATGGACACCTGCGTCGAGTGGTCGCCGCCGCGCCCGCGGGTGGTGGATTCGCGGCGGACTTCGGTGCGTCCGTACAGGCCGTTGAAGTAGCGCAGGGTCTCCAGGTCACCGCAGCCGGGCAGCAGCATGCGCATTCCGGAGGCGGACAGCACGGTGTTGGCCTTCTGCTGGCCGAGGCTCTCGCGCAGCTGGGACAGGTCGTGCCAGACGGTCAGCAGGCTGATGCCCATACCGCGGCCGGTGGTGAGGATGTTGGGCAGCCGCGGGTAGCGCAGCATGTTGCCGGCCTCGTCGACCATCACGCCCAGGGCCGGGTCGAGGGCGATGCCGGTGGAGTTGTAGCGGGCCTCGGCGCCGTGGATGATCGAGGCGACCAGCGAGGTCAGCAGCGGGGCGAAGCGCTCGGCGTCGGCCTCGGAGGCGATCAGGCACACGGTGCCGTTTTGGTCCAGCAGTTCCTCGACGGTGAAGTCGGTCTTGGAGCTGGTCTCGCGTACTTCCTCATCCGCGTAGACCCGGGCCAGGACGTTGAGGGTGAACTGGATGGAGCCGATGCCGTCCTCGTGCAGTCGCAGCCAGGGGGAGGCGTAGTCGTCGGCCGTCTCCTGGAAGTCGTGGGCCAGCAGCACGGCGCGTACGTGATCGACGGCGTCCTTGCCCAGCGACAGCCAGCGGCGCATGTCGTTGACTCCGCCGCCGTTGAGGTGGGAGGCCAGCAGCACGCCCTTGAGGACGTTGCGGGCCTGGTCGACCCAGGGGGCTGCGCGTTTGTCGTCGCCGGAGGAGGAGGCTTCGGCCATCCAGGCGGCCATCCGCTCGGCGGACTTGGCGTCGGTGCAGTAGTCGATGGGGGACCAGTGGTTGGTCTCGCGGCCGGGGATGCCGGCGGGCGCGATGACCCAGACCGGGCCCAGCGCGCGGCGGCGGGCGTAGATGACGTCCAGGTCGGCGGCCTTGGTGGTGGTGACGACCAACGGGCCCTGCCACTCCGCCGCGTTGGGCAGTACCAGTCCGGTCGTCTTGCTGCTGCCGGGGACACCGAAGACGGTGGCGGAGATGTTCGGCTCGGTGGCGACCAGCTTGTTGGTGCCCTTGCCGCGGCCCGCGGTGATCCGCCCGGACCGCTTGACCGGGTTCTCCGGCGCGGTCAGCTCCTTCTCGGTCTTGCCGCCACCCCACTGGGCGCCGCCGGTGTGGTTGAAGCTCACCATGGAGACCAGCTTGATCACCAGCAGCATCAGCCCCGCCATCAGCAGCACGAAGAGCAGATAGAAGAGCCAGGCCGGCGGGGCGGGGCTGAAGGCGGACCCGGGGCCTTGGACCAGGGCGCTCAGCACCGTGGGGACGACCCCCGAGGTGCGGCCGGCCCATCCCAGTCCGACCAGCGTCGCGGCCAACGGGGCGGCCAGCAGGACCGATACGCCCACCATGGCCAGCAGGCCCGCCGCGTAGACGGCCAGGACGGTGCCGTCGGACAGGTCTCCTGTGCCCGATCGCTGGGACATCACATCACCATCCGTTCGTCGGTCTCGAAGAGCTGCTGCTCGATCTGGGAGAGCATCAGCTGCACCGCATGCCCGCTGCCGCGGCCCACTTTCCACAGGGCCCGGCCGCGCTGCCCCGCGCCCCAGGAGGCGATCAGGTCGCACTCGGCGTCGGTGAGGCCGATGGCTTCACGGGTGAGTTTCAGGGGGGCTGTGTCCTGGGCGAGCTGGATGCGGGTCTCGCAGCTGGCGATCAGGTCCTTGGCGATGGCCACCGCCTCGGAGCCGGCCGAGCCGACCGCCTCGAAGTCGGAGAGCCGGTGGGTGGCCAGGACCTGGATGGTGCCGGTCGCCCGGCTCAGCCGCAGGTCCGCGTCGATCTTGCGAACCATGGCCGAGCCGCCGCTGCGCAGCTGACGCCACAGCTCGTCGCGGACGACCAGCCAAGGGCGGTTGCCGGGGCGGTCGATGGCGCTCTGCGCCCAGGAGGAGACACAGGTGAGCACCATGGCGATGGTGTCGTCCCCGTACGACTCCAGGGCGGAGACGTCGACCGACTGAATGGGGGCGTCCCAGTCCAGGCCGATCGAGGTCTCCTTGTCGAACAGCCCTGCCAGATGGCCGGTGATCATGCCGCCGAGGGCGGCGCGCAGCGAGGCCATCTGTTCGCGGGCGAGCTGCACGTCGTTGCCGCGGACCCGCATCTCGCCGGCCATCTGGGTGGTGGGGTCCTTCAGCTTTTCGTAGACCAGCGGAAGGGTCGGTATCCGCAGGTGGTCCCCGCCGTACAACTCGCCGGTCACTTCCCGTACGGCGACATCCAGGCACTCTTCTTCCTGCGGAGCCAGGTTCCGCCGGAGCTGGAGTTCCAGCAGCGCCTTCAGCAGCGTCAGGCGGCGGCGGTGGATCTCCTGGAGGTGGGCCTTGAACTCCTCCCGGCTGGCGGTCTTCTCCAGCTCGTAGCCGAGCGGGCCCGCATCCAGCGGGTTGAGCCGGCCGGGCATGCCGGGGCCCAGCCGGACGGGCTCGACTCCCAAGTGCCGGCACAGCGACGCGTACTCGCCCTTGACGTCACCCGCGATCAGCGTGCGGTGCCCGAGCGCCATCATGCGGAAGGCCAGCGCTTTGATGTGCGCGCTCTTCCCGGAGCCGGGGATGCCCGTGATCATCACGTTGGGGTTGGTGCACAGCCCCTCGCTGACCCAGGCGGTCGGGTGGGCGCTGAACGCCTGCTGGGTGAGGGTGTTCCAGCCGACGTAGACCCCGATCGAGGGCAGCGAAGCCCCGTGCAGGAAGGGATAGATGCCGCTGGCCCGCGAGGTGTCCGAGCGGAAGACCTCCGCTTTGTTGATCGAGGCGGCCCGCCCGGCGAGGGGCTGGCTCCAGCCTTTGCGCGGGGCGACCCGCATCGCGGCTTCCGGGTCCTCCAGCAGCTGGGTGCGGCGCTGTTCGCGGGCGCTGAGCTGCGGGGTCCGGGCCGGCGCTTCGGTCTGCCCGCCGGGGGCGAACAGGTCCGCGACGGCCTCGGCCTTGAGCAGCGAGTCGCCCTTCAGATCGCGGCGGCGGAAGAGGCCCATCAGATGCCCACCCGCCTCTCCGGCAGCCCCTGGGCGAGCGGCAGCGCGGAGGCGATGAACGCGTCGTCCTGCGCGCCCCACACCCGCCGCAGCTCCAGCCCGGCGGCCGAGGCGTCCGCCTGGAGATCGGCGCAGGCAATCTCCAGCTCGTCCGCGTCGACGACGGTGACCGCGACCAGCGCGGTGAGCCGCACCACGCCGTGGCCCGCCGCGCGGGCCATGTCCTGGGCGCGCGCGGTCATCGCCTCGCGCCGCTCGTCCTCGCTCTCCGATCGGCCGGTCTTGGCCCTCAGCCCGCGCGCCGCGTCCCGCTTGGTCTTCTCCCTGGCCAGCTCTTTACGCGCCTTGGCCGGGCCGATCGGCTCGTAGACGAGCGACAGCGAGCGGCGGGCGTTCGCCCGGGGCCGCAGCAGCGGCTGGAGGAAGGTGGCATACACCTCGCTCTGCGGGAAGCCGCGCACCTGGTAGCTGACGGTCCATGCGCCGTCGTGCCGGTAGACGCCCCACTGGGTCTCGGCCGCCGCCGGGCCGGCCACCTCCGGGTCGACGCCGCGGGGGGTGCCCTCCCACCCGGGAACGGTGGACGCCGCCTCGTTGCGCTCGGCGAGCATCACGTGCGCTTCCGGGTCGTAGGCGGTACGGATCGTCTGCGCCACCCCGCGCGGGGTGAGCCACTCCTTGACCTGGAGCCCCGCGCTGCTCAGCGCGGGTTGCATGGCGTTGAGTTCGCGCACCAGCACGGCGGCGGCGCCGCGCTGTCCGCCGCCCGCGCCCTTGATCGCCAGCCGGGCGCGGAACGCGGAGAGGGTCACGGCCAGATAGGTCTCCCGGATGGTGGCCGCCGGCCCGGCGCCCGCCATCAACTGGTCCAGGGCCTCCACCGCGGGGGCCGGGGCGTCCTCGGAGATGTGCCGCTCCGTCCAGGAGCGCAGCGCGGCGCCGTCGTCCGGGAGGGAGCGCTGGTGGACGCCGATCCGGGTGATGACGCCGTCCTCCTTGCAGTGGCTGCGCAGTACTGCGGCCCAGGCGCCGACCCTGGTGTTCTGCCGCTCGGTGTCGACGAGCGCCAGCCCGGGGTGGGTCAGGCGGCAGACGGCGGTGTAGGTGTTGTCGACGGGGTTGTGCATGATGCCCAGTTGCCCGCCGAGGCCGTCGGGGGCCTCCAGCAGATGCAGCCGGGCCAGGGTGCCCGGCAGATCCATGGGCTGGTCCCCGTCCTTGGTACGGGGGGCGAAGATGCCGGAGAAGAACAGGTTTCTGTTGGTGGCCACGGCGATCTGGTGCCTTACTGCGAGGACGATCCACTGGTCGGCCGTCAGCCCCAGCACGCGTCCGTACGCGAGCAGCAGGAGCACGGCCGCCACCGGAAGGGCGAAGAATGCGCTGGAGAAGGAGCGGCTGTAGAGCGGGATCAGGGCGATCACGGACGCCGCGGCGACCAGCGTGAATCCGGGGCCGCTGAGATTGCCGATGAACCCGCTGCGTTCCGACTGCCAACCGCCGTAGGTGGCAGGCTCGGTGGTCGTCACGGATCAGTCCCCTTCCGGATTCTGGGGTTGGGGTGCGGGCGGCGTGGGCCGCGGGCCTTCCAACGGGGAGGGGCCCTGCTCTTGCATGGGGGCCGGTGCGGGTGGGGGAGCCGCTTCCTCCGACCCTTCCCTTTCGCTGTTGTTCCGATCGGGAGTGATGGTGTGACGCCCGCCCTGGGCCGCGTGGTCGAGACCGGCATGGGCGGCGACGTTCCCTGCGGTGCTCTCCAGCACGTCCTTGCCCATGGCGGCAACCTGCATGCCCATGCCGATGGTTCCCTTGGATGCCTTGAGCGCTCCCTTGGCGTTCGCCTTGAAACCGGCACCCTGTTGGAATTGGGACCCCATGAGTTTCTTGGCCCAGGAGGAGCCTCCACCGCCGCCGCCCGCACCGCTCTCGTTCTCGGACTCCAGGGCCTGGGTGAAGCCGCTGCCCCCACCGGACGATCCCGCACCGCTCTGACCCGACGTCGGCTGGCCGAAGTAGCTGGAGACCGAGGAGCCGATCGAGCTGAGCATGCCCGAGGCGGCACTCGAGCCGGTGCCGACGGTGGTGAACGTCATGAACTTCGCCAGGGTCGGCCAGGCGAAGCAGGACAGCAGGAAGATCAGCAGGCCAACAATGACGTTGCCGGTGCCGTCGCTGTACTCGATCGAGGAGAAGCCGATGCAGAAGCACAGGACGATCACAGGCTTCATGAGGATCAGCGAGATCAGCGCATTGCGGGCCTTGGGCCACCACTCGTTCGTCGCGTCAGCCATCTGCCCTGCCAGGGCGAGGGGCATCACGATGAGCAGGATCATGATTCCTGCCTGCCGGATTTGCATCTCGAGCCACAGGGCGGCGATCGCCAGGATGCACAGGATGCCGACGACGATGACGAAGCCGATGGCGCTGGGCACGAAACCGGTGCCGGTCCACAGCGCGCCGGCCCCGGCCGTTAGCGTACCGCTGCCGCCGATCAGGCCGGAGAACGCCCCCGTCAGCTGTGCCTTCATCGCGGCGCTGGCGTCCTTACCCGAGCCGTGCCCATCGTTGAAGGTGTAGTTGATCATGGCCGTGCTGAAGGTGTCCGACCAGTTGAGGGCGACCTGGGTCGCCGTTACGTAGACGGCCAGGATCACCCCCCACTTGGCCAGGCCGGTGATCGCGGTGACCGCCGGGGCGCCCTGCTGTGTCACGGCCAGTTTTCCGAACTGGATGAGCAGCAGGAACGTGGCCACCAGGGCGGATATCGCCGTCATGACGCCCATCATCGGGCCGATTCCGGTCTTCGACAGGGTGATGACGGAGGTCTTGTTGAAGATGTTGGCGAACTGTTTGACGAGCCATACGACGCCGTTCCCGATGGCGCCGGCGGCCTCCTGGAGCGCATTCGACGCGGCCTCGGAGATCTTCCCGGCAGTCCACTGTTCGAGCAGTGACTTCTGATCCTCGAGGTCCGCGAGCATGCACTTGTCGATGCTGCCGTGTTTCCGTATGCAATCGGCCAGGAAGCGCTTGGTGCTTTGGTAGTTCGAATCCTCGGTGCTGACTCCCTCCTCCTTCAGGTACCTGGCAGCCTTGCGCTCGGCCGGGTCGTCGGCTTTCTTGTTGCGGCAGGGCCCGCCGGGAACCTCACAGTCCTGAGGCCAGCGGCAGTTGTCGGCCCCGACAATGCAGTATTGGTTGTTTTCGGTGTTGACGCCGATGGTGCGGCCGGCCGCACGCTCTTTCAGTTCCTTGGGGACGGGGTCCCCCGGCATGGTCTCCGCGTAGGCGGGCGTGGCCAGCACCGCCAGTGCGACGAGGACGGCGCCCAGCAGGGCGCCCAGCCGGGCGAGTGTTCTAGACATTGGTGACCTCCCGCCAACCGTCCTCGAACGCGGCGAAGCTGTCCGGGTCATAGCTGCGCGGTTCTGGCAGCTTCCGCTCCCACTCCGGTGCCTGGGTGACCTTCCAGTCGCCGTCGCGCCAGGTCACGATCAGGTAGTCCTCCTGGTCCTTGAGGGGGCCGCCGGATTCCTTGTCGGGGATGGTGGCGTAGCGGTCGAAGTTCATCCACACCCCGATGACGTTTCCCTGGGAGTCGAGGCTGCGGGCTTGGACAGCCTTGACCTCGGTGGTGAAGGTGATTTCGTTCGGAGGCCCCCCGGAGGGTGGCAGCCCCACTGATTCACGCAGCTTGCGGACGCTGGAGACCATGTCGCGCACCACCGGGTCCGAGGGGCTGACGGCGATGGTTCGCAACTGCCGCTCGGCGGCTTGGTCGTCGATGAAGCTCAGATCCGTCCAGTACGAGACTGCCGCCGAGGTGGCGCCGACCGCGGTGTGGGGGAAGCCGACGCCGATGCCGTTCTTCGCAGACCGCGGCTTCACTGTTCGTGCGGAACGGGCGGTTGCAGGGGTGTACCTCTTCCCGCCGGGAGCCGGACCGTTGGCCTTGCTGCGGCCCGCGGAGGGCTTTGCCCGCGGGGCGGAGGGGGCGCTGTCCCCGGCGCTGTTGAGGGCCAGGACGCCGCCGGCGGCCACGAGCGCGGCCAGCGCGGTGCCCAGAACGATCAGACGCAGCCGTGCACGCCGGGCCTTGGACCGGTAGTCCATGAGTCCTCAGCCCTGCGACATCTTGTAGAAGGTCCACACCAGACCGGAGGTCACTCCGATCCCCATGCCGGATATCAGGCTCCAGACGACTGCCTGCTTCCCCCGGGCCGCCAGACCGCCGCGTTCGCTGTTGTGCCCGATCGCCACACACGCCCAGCCGGAGAGGCCACCCAGGACCGACAGGGTCAGGCCGACACCGGCCGTCCAGGCCAGAATCTTTTGGGTGGGGGTCTGGAGGGTCCCGGGCAGCGCCGGCTTGTAGCCGGGGATCGGGTTCGGGTTCTTTGCGGCGAGGACGTTCAGCGTTTCCATGATCTGGCTCATGCGGGGACCTTTTCGGAAGCGACGTGGGGGCTGGAGGACAAAGGGGCAGGCGCAGGGGCCGCTGGGAGCGGATCGCCCCACACCTGGTGGGCGGAGGCGAGAACTGCTCGTGCGAGGTCGTTGCCGGCTGCGAGAGTCTTCGGCCTGATGCGATGTGCATCACTCATCCCGTATGTGCGGATGTGTGGATCGTACGGAACGGTGACCACGGCGTAGACATGGGAGCGGAGCATTGCTGCGGCGGCCCGGACGGGGGAGGGCGGGCGGCCCTCCGTGGTCTCGGCCAGGGCGATGACCATCCGCTGCAGTGGCAGCCCCTCTGCTACGGCTGCTTTCACTGCGAGTTGGAGGGCCTGTACGCCCGGCCCGGTGGCCGCGGCGCAGAGGACGGGAATGCAGAACGGGAGCGCGCACCACGCGGCCGTCTGCCCGGCGCGTCCGGCGCACCGGGCCGTGATGATGTCGTGGGCCATGGCATTGCCGGTGTCGGCGACGGCAACCTGCCATCCGCCGGCCGCCGCGAGTTGGCGCCAGGCCGCCGGATCATCAGGTAGCGGAAGCGGGGAACGGCTCCATTCTTGATGGTCTGTCAGTACCTGCCAGGAGCGGCCTTCCGGTGCCGGGCACCGTGCGGCGGCGTCCTGGATGCGCTGCCGGGAGGCGGGCTGGTCCGGGGGGATGGACGCAAGTCCCGCGCCGGGCTCCGCGCCCCAGTACGGCCACGGAGAGGCCGTTCGCGGAACGGTGTCCAGGACGACCGAGGGCATGGCGGAGGCGAATACCGCGGCCAGCAGACCGGCCGTGACGGAACGACCGCTTCCGCCCGCGGCCCCCAGTACGGGTATGAGCAGGCGAGCGTGCGCCGGGAGTGGCTTCGGAGCCGACGATCTCTTGGACAACTTACCCCCGGGAATTGCAGTCGCGCCCAACCACTCCACTGGGACGCTGAAGTGGCATCAATAGCGGTGGCAGTGACGTCCGTTCACTATTCCATGGTTCCGCCCGCTGGCTGGATAGTTCCAGGCGTTGGACTCCCGACGGTGCATCATGGGGGATTTGTGTTGGTTAAGCAGCGTTTGCTGTAACCGGGAACAGTGACTGCTCTGTAACGAATCCCCCGGCATAGCCATCCGAAACGGATGTGAGAATGTGGGCGCTCGAACCCGTGGTCTTCGATGCTTCCTGGCGACGGAGTGCATCATGCGGTGCCCGGGGGCACTGCCCAACCGCTCAAGGGGGAGGACCGTTTGAGTTTCGTTCGCACTACGCAAAGCGTCGGCGCCGGAGTAGTCGCGGTCGCCCTTGCTCTGGCGTTTGGGGTCTTTCTCCTTGTGGGGACGGCTGAGGGCGGCGAAGGGGGGAGCGCGAGCAGCGGAGCTGAGTCGGGGTCAGGTTCTCTGAAAGTCGGGAAGGGTGGCGTGCCCGCCCAATACGCGAGCCTCATCAAGAAAGCAGCCGCGGATTGCAAGGCAGGTCTGTCGGCGCCACTGTTCGCCGCCCAGTTGCAGCAGGAGTCAGGCTTCGATCCCAAAGCGGAGAGCCCCGCCGGGGCGCAGGGCATAGCCCAGTTCATGCCGGCCACCTGGTACGGCGAGAACGGCAACAAGGGCGCCGGCGTGGACGGCAACAAGGACGGCAAGAAGGACCCTCTCGACCCCGAGGACGCGATACCGGCGCAGGGCAAGATGATGTGCAAGCTGCTGACGACGGCGAAGAAACACCCCGGCTACAACGGCAGCCCCACCGAACTGGCCCTGGCGGGTTACAACGCCGGCTGGCGCCGGGTGGAGAAGTACCGCGGGGTGCCCCCCAAGTCGTTCTCCAATGGGGAGACCTACAACTACGTGAAGACCATCATGGCCTTGGTTCCCAAGATGACGGCCTCCATGGGCACCGGCTCCGCGTGGGTCCGGCCCGTTGACGGCCCGCTGGGGACCCCGTACCACCAGCGCGGTGGCGCTTGGTCCAGCGGCATGCACACGGGCATCGACTTCACCGTCCCGACGGGGACACCCATCAAGGCCGCCGGACCCGGCACCGTGCAGAAAGCCGCCCAGGGCGGTGCGTACGGCAACGAGGTCGTCATCAGACACTCGGACGGCACCTACAGCCAGTACGCCCACCTCTCCAAGATCTCCGTCTCGGCCGGCCGGCACGTCAAGGGAGGGCAGAAGATCGGCCTCTCCGGCGCCACGGGCAACGCTTCCGGCCCGCACCTGCACTTCGAGATCCGCACCGGCCCGGAGTACGGCTCGGACATCGACCCTGCCGCCTTCCTGCGCAAGCACGGGGTGAAGCTGTGACAGCAGAACCGCAGTACGCCCCCTGGGGCATCGTTTCCGCCCAGTTCTGGGCCGGCGACAATGCCTCCCACCCAGCCGCCGGAGAGCCGTCAGGCCGACAGCCTCACTCGTACCCCGTGCTCACCACCCCAGAGGCGAACGCGAGTGCGGAGACGGAACAGCCTCCGCCGCCCCCGGAGGAGTACCGCGAGCGCGTCGCCGCCATCACCGCGACGTTTGCGCCACCGCACGACCCCCAGCGCCTGGCATGGGCCGCCATCCAGGCCGAACGACTCGACCAGGAAGCCACCACGACCTACGGCCCCACACACACCCACACCATCAGCATCCGGGAACTACGCGGCTGGATCGCCAGCCTGCAGGGTGACCCGGAAGCGGCAACCCACTGGGACCTGCACGTAATCCAGCTCCAGGGAACGGCGTGGGGCATGCACCACACCATCACCCGCGCCAGCGCCCAGCGTGCGGCACGGCACTGGACCGAAATCACCGACCCCGCCGCCCGGCTCGCCCTCAGCAAGCAACTCCTGGGCATGCTCATCGCAGTCACCGGCGAGAACAGCCGCCTCAGCCGGCACGTGCGGAAGCTGGTACGCAAGACCCAGGACGCTGTCGCCCCATGAGCGCGCACCGCGCACGCCTGACGCGGCAGCCGCCGACAGCTGTTACCTACCTGTGCCCGTTCGCCCTGGCTCTCGGCATTCCTCTCTTGTCACACTATTCACACTAGACACGTACGCCTCAACTACCCCTGTTATGAGCACAGTTGGGCTAGCAGGAGTCTCAGGACCGGCACATCAGCAAACAGCGAGATCAACGCCGCCGAAGACTCCGCCAAGGGCAGAGCAGCGCCCTCGCACAGAGCAGCCACGCTCCGCGCCCCCTCTCCGCCACCACGCACACCAGCAGGAGAAGAATCGACAATGACGTCCTTTCGGCACCTGACACGGGCAGACCTTGACCAGCTCACACGTGCAGAACTGACCCCCCTGGTCGCCCAGGAAAGTGCCCACTGGGAGCGACTGACTAAGAAGGAGATGGACGAGCAGGACGTACTCGCCTACCTGGAGTTCCTGCAAATCCTGGCCTCAATCTATGACGCCCGCGGCCTGGCCACCCACGCCAGCAACCTCATCAACGGACGCGACGACGGCTACCTGAACGAAAAGCCGGGCAACAGCTTGCTGGAGGATCAGTGAACCCCGGCCGGCACGGCTCGGTCGTGCCGGCGTCACAGCGCGGAACGCCACCCCTGGATGGGGCTGTCCCCGGCCAGGTGCGAGGTCTGGTACGTCCGCGCCGACGCCGCCATGGCCATGGCAGACAGGGAGATCCCGGAAGCGGTGCGCGCTTCCGGGCGAACCACTGCCACATGGCGGGCGCGCCACCTGCCTGACTCGCTCAACACGATCGTGAACGACCTCACTCGCGGCCTGCCGGCCACGCAGCTTTGACTGTCTCCCTGCCGACCGCCGCAGCACCCGCTGCCACCCCGGCTTCCGCCCAAGGTGGCGGTGATCGACTGCCCCAACGACGACGCGTGCATCTACCCGGACATCAACTTCGGCGGCCAGCCGTGGATGAAGCGCCCGGTCGACGGCAGCGTGAAGGACCTGCCCACCACCATCCGCGACCGCGGCAGCTCCATTCGCAACAACGCCGACCGCACCGCCCGCGTCTACGAGAAGCGCGACTTCGCCGGACGGTGGGTGTGCGTCACCAAGAGCGGCGGCTCCATCCACGACCTGCGCGGCTACAACCTCAACGACCAGACCCGCTCCCTGCGCATCAACCACAACGACTCCGGCTGACGCGACTGCGAGCCCCACCCGCATCGTCTCGACGGCGCCTAACGGGCCCTGGAGCCATGTCAGCTGGCTCCAGGGCCCGTTCCGGGCTCTACCGCCAGGGCATTACGGCTGCCCGGCCCTCATCAGCTGAGTCAGCGCGAAGATGGTGGCCCCGAGGAACGTGACGCCTCCGACCGCTACCTGCAGCGGCGTGGCCAGGGACGGGTGGCACCAGGTCACGTAAACGAGGCCGGCCCCGATGAGCAGGAGCACGAGAACGACGACGAGGATCAGCAGCGACCAGAGTGTGAGGGGCGGCGGCTCCGCGGGCTGCTGCGGCTGCTGGGCGGCACCGTTGGTGATGGTTGCGGACATGGCACTTCCTCGCTTTTGGGCGCGACGAAGTCACGCGGGGATGGATGGATGGTCGAACCATGGAGCACCGGAGCTTTAGCCCCGCAAGTCCCGTCCCGCCTCCGGGGGCGCCTCCCGGGGGCGGGACGGACACGGGGAGAGTGCACCGCAGCTCATTCATGACGCGAGTTCTCGCGAATTTCGGCAGAGCCCGGCGATGCGGTCGCAGCTTGTACCGGATCCCGAATCCATTCAAGCCGCCTGACCTGCGGCCTTGCGGATGCTGGCGCGTGAATGAATCCCGTGATGCTGGTAAGGACCGCATTTTCGCCACCGCTTGAACGGGAGGCACCTGGCTGCCAAGGGCAGTGCTCGTCAGATGTACACCGCGGCGGGGCAAGCTCCGCAAGCACCGCGGCACAGGAAGCACCGAGCGCCGATAGTCGACCGCGGGCCAGCGACGCAAACCGGCAGATGAACCGCACTGCGGTGGGAGACTTGGGCCGTGAGTGCTCCCCGTCGCCGGCTCGGCACCGGACCCCACCCCGCCGCCGCAAAGCGGTCACCCCATGACGGCAGTCCCGAGCACGGCATGGTTGCGGAGCGAGCTGTCATCGGTCCGCCTGCCCGTGGAGCCGAGGACCCGGCAAAGGAGTCCTCCGGGGGGCGCCGCACGCTGGGCAACGGGCCAGGCAATCTCATTGCAGGCGAAGGGCAGCAGCACCTGGGCAGCCAGCGGCAGCGTCGGTGATGGCGAAGGAGGCACCGTGACCGCACAGCCCGAACACCACAGCAACACCACCGCGGGGGCTGTGGTGGTTCGTCCCTTTCGTCCCTGGGTTTCCCCCTTCTCCGCAGGGACGGCCCGGCTGTTGGCCGGACGCCCGCCGAACTCGCACGCATATTCGGCGAGTTATAGGCGGATCGAGTGAAGCCTGATCAGCATATCGGTCGGTCTCAGAGCGGTCACATGCCTCCGTGACATGTGACAAGCAACGTGTATGCCACCTGTGGCATACACATTGGTCAGCACGCTTGCTACGCCCCGCAAGGCACGCGAAATGGCCCCCGCCCGCAGCGTGGGGGCCTTGAGTCTGTACGTCAGCTACTCGCCGGTCTCTCACACCGCAGGCAGATCCATCGTGCGCCGAGGATGCGCCGCATGTGGGTTGCGGGGTGGTGGGGGAATTCGGGTGGGCTGCTGGCCACGGCGGGTGTGGTGGGCCGGTGGAGGTAGGGCTGGGCCCAGCGGCGGCCGTGTTCGTCTCGTTCCATGGTCGGCGTCAGTCGAGGTGTTCGATGTTGCGGATGTAGACGCGTTGGATGGGCGAGGCGTCGATGATGAGCAGAGTGATGGCTGTGTGCTGGAGGGCGAGTGTGCGCTCGACGTCGTTGTCCTGGCCGTTGATGGGCCGGGTGTGCCGGTATGGGTTCTCGCAGATGTCTGCGAGGGCGAGGGTGAGTTCCTCGCTGGCGTCGGCGGGGAGACTGTCCCAAATGGCGGTGACGGTCTCGTCGTAGTGACGGAGCTTGTACACCCTGTAGAGGGTGTCAGGTCAGGCGGCGCCGCGTGACCGGATTCGGGCAGCTTCCGCGAGGACTCGGTCGGTGATGTCGAGGGAGCCTTCGGCCGGGCCTTCGCCTGCGTGTTCGCTGGCGAGGATCTCGTCGTTGCCTTCGAGGGACGCGAGGCGGTTTTTCGCGATGCGCTGCCACTTCGCGAAGACGTGGAGGAGTTGGTGCGCGGGCGCCTTGTTGATCTCGGCGAGAAAGCGTTGGGCCAGGTCACAGTCGTGGAGGGCGTCGCGGATGCTCTCGATGGTCCACGGCTGGTCGTTCACGGCCGGCCTCCCGCCTTGATCAATTCATGGTTCGTGAATCCCCTGTGAGACACGAGGTTAGCGCGGAGGTAGGTCTCCGTGCACAGGTCTGGGTACATGCGTCGAGACCCCCGCCGGAGTGGCGGGGGTCTCTTCATTTCTCAGGCCGCGCGTAGATCCACACGGTGTACGTACCGTCCCCGGTTGCCTCGGGTTCGCCTGGTCCGCTGCCGCGGGTGAGCATGGCAGCTGGTAGGTGATGTTTGGTGTTTGGTTTTCAGTGGGGCTTGTGGCTGCGTGTCCCTTGGGGGGTTGCTGTTTGGCGGCTGCGTGCGCTGAAGACCAGGTGCTGAGCGTGTGTAGGCCGTCGACGGCGCCACGAGTGAGC
>NZ_JBQQBV010000045.1:0-30416 GCF_052246355.1 Streptomyces sp. 3N207
TCAGCGTCAACTCGGCATCTGATCTTCAGTGCGCGCAGCCGCCCATCAGCAACCCCCCAGGCCGCGCGGCCACAAGCCGCACTGAAACCCTCACGCCGAACCACTGAAAACCAAACGCCAAACATCACCGACAAGCCGCCTACGGTGTCGTCATGGCACCTGTCCCAGGGAGCGGCCCCACCGCGGCGGACTGGCTTGGTGCGTGGTCCACGTTCGGTGCTGCGATCGGCACGGTCGGCGCGTTTCCGGGTTGAGGCTGTGGTGGCGGGATTGGCAGCGTCTGCGCCGTGCGCAGGCGCGCTTGGTCCACGGCTATATCTCGTACGAGGGGAAGGGGATCTCGGCGGGGCGTGGGGGGAATGTGGTGCACGTGCCCGCGCGGCCCAAGTACGTGATCGAGAACAACAGCGATGAGCCGATCTACCGGGTGACTGTGCCGCACCTGGCCGACAGCGACACCACCTCCTATGAGCTGATCCCGGCTCGCGCTAAGCGCGAGGAGCGCATGTCAGGGGCGGACAGTGAGAAGTTCCGCCAGGGGTACATCGGGCCTACAGTCGTCCCTCTGGCGTTCTCCTTCGCGGACTCGTCCAGCGCGCTGTGGGAGCGGAGCGAAAAGGGAAGGCTGCACGGCGGCTGGCGCTATCGCTGGCCACGGAAGAAGTAGGGCGAGGGCTCGGCGGTGACCTGGTCACCGTGGTGGCCAGTCACGGCTGGTCGTCGTCGGCGTCGAGCTCGACGCCGTTGCGGGCGACCCGGGCCCCATCCGCTCGACGACCGATACCCGGTCATGCGGCTGGCGGCAGGGGGCTGCGGGGCGGGTTCTCGGCCCAGGCGCCCGTGCGGCTTTGGATGAGGTCTTCACACTCTGGGCCCGGTCACGGCAACGGGGCGGCTACAGCGTCCGCCCACGCGGTGCGGCGCTGGTCGTCTTCGCGGATGATCCGGCCGATCTGCACCTCGGAGCGGCCGAGCTGGCGGGCGGCGCGGGCCTTGCCGCCGCGTTCGGTGCCCACCAGGTCCCGGACGAGTTCGGCGTGCGTCCAGCCCCAGCGGGCGTCCAGGCGGGCGAGGCGCCGGCGCTCGTGGCGGATTGCGCGGGCGGCGTCGGCCGGGTCCTCGGGCAGGGTGAGACGCAGGACGGCCGCGTATTCGTCCAGGGCGTCCATATCGTCGTCAGCCTCGCCAGGCCGCATGTAGAGGGAGGGGTCCTCCCTGCGGTCCTCGATGAGGTCCACGTAGGTGTCCAGCATGTCGGCCGCTGCTGCCGGCGTCAGGTGCTCGATCGTCCATCCCTCCATGCCGCACGGCTCACCGTCCCAGGCCCACCACACCGTGCGGCTCTCCGGGTCGTAGACGTCGATCGTCACCATTCTGAGAAACGGAAATCACCCATCTGCCCGCTGCTTCTTGTGCCGGTTCAACCGGCACAAGAAGCGAAGGCGGCGAGGTCGCGTCACGCGACGGCGGTCCCCTCGAGCTCGACCATCTGGCCGGGTATCGCCAGTCGCGTCACCCCGAGCATCGAGCCGGTCGGAGCCACTGCGGCGGCGCCCAACCGCGCCGCCAGCACGCCGTAGTGCTGGAAGAGCAGATCGACGTCGGTCGTGTAGACGTTGAGCCGGACCAGGTTGGCGAGTGACATGCCGGCCTCGCCGAGCACGGCCTCCAGGTTGTCGATACTCAGCGCCAACTACGCCGCCATGTCACCTTCGTGCTGAGGCTTCCCGTCGCCGTTCATCGCGGTCTGCCCTGAGATGTACAGGGTCCGGGTGTGCCCGGAGATGACCTCACCCTGGTTGAATCCCATCTCCACCGACCACGTCACCGGGTTGACCGCAGTTCGTTCCATTGCCACGTCAGGTCCATTCGATTCATTGGGGGTACGTACGGCCATCGCCTCGGTAGCCGCCAGCTTCGACGTCGTATCAACGAGCCTCACAATAAATCACCACATCCTTGGTCACGTATTTTGACCAGATTCTCGTATGCGCGCCGACCGGTCGCTCTCGCTGGTGCTGCTGGTGCGTCAGCGCGGTCGGCTGACTGCGGGGACACGCTGGCCCGCGCGTTGGAGGTATCCACCCGGACCGTGCTGTGCGACGAGGCGCTGTCCGCGGCCAGCGTCCCCGGCCTGCCGCCGAACGCGGCCTGCACGGCGGTTTCGATTGGGCGGGGTGGTTCCTGTCCCCGCCCATCTGTCCGAGCGCCGCGCCGGGTGGGGCGCGGCTCGGTGCGCGTACCGTCAGAGGTGCTGCTCGTTGCTGCGGTACGCCTGGTACTCCTCCTGGCCCTCCTCGACATAGGCCGGGATGGGGAAGTCCCACCAGCCCGGGACCCAGGGCCCGGCTGCGTCCCGGGAGGTGGGCACCTCAACGAGCACCGGCTCGTTGAGGGCGATCGCCTTACGCAGGGTGTCCTCCAGCTCCGCGTCGCTCTCCACGCGGAACGAAGTCAGCCCGAACGCCTCGCCCAGCGCCTGGTAATCCGGGCTGTAAGGCGTGCCGTCGGGGCGATTGAACTCCGTACCGATGTGCCGGTCGGTCTGCTTGCGCTGGCCGCCACGGATCGACATGAAGCCCGAATTGTTCTGCACCACGAAAACGACCGGGATGCCGTTGGTGACGCACAGGCCGATCTCCTGCGCCGTCATCAGGAAGTCGCCGTCGCCGAGCACGCAGACCACCGTGCGGTCGGGCGCGCCCAGCTTGGCCCCGATGGCGGCGGGCACGGCCCAGCCCATCGAGGAGAAGCCGCCCGAGGTGAGGTGGGTGCGCGGCTCGTAGACGGGGAACGTCTGCTTCACCGCACCCTGGGTGTTGCCGGATCCCGCGACGATGATGGCGTCCCGGGGCAGGACCTTGCGCAGGGCGCCGAGCGGGCGCTGACAGGTGAACGGGAAGCGGTCGGAGTCGCGGCGCTTGGACAGCTGCGCCTCCCATTCCTCCTTCTTCGCCGCCAGCTCGGCCTCGTAGACCGAGCGGTCCGGGCGGGCCGTGGGGAGGGCGTCGGTGATCTGCTGCACCGTCACCTTGGCGTCGGCGGCGATGCCCACGGTGGCGGGGTAGTTCTTGCCGATCTCCTGCGGGTCGACATCGATGTGGATCAGCCGGGAGTCCGGGATGGAGAACGACACCCCCTTCACATAGCTGGAGGCCGACCAGTCGGTGAAGCGACAGCCCACGGCGATGACCACATCGGCGGAGGCGGCGATGGCGTTCCCGGTGGGGGTGCCGGTCTGGCCGACGCTTCCGGCGAAGAGTTCATGGTCCTCGGGAAAGGCGCCCTTACCGTTCCAGGTCGTGACAACCGGCACCCGCCAGTGCTCGGCGAGCCGCAGGATCTCCCCGGACGCCTCGCCGGTGATGGCGCCGCCGCCGACCACGATGACCGGCCGCTGCGCCGGGATCAGCACTTGGGCAGCGGCCTCGATCGCCGCAGGGTCCGGATGCGCGACACCGACGGGGAGCCGTTCGTGGAGGTCGTGGATCTCCACATCTGCCGTCTCGGCCTGGACATCCATGGGAATCTCCAGATGGACCGGGCCCGGCCGGCCGGTCTTCATCGCGCTGAAGAGCCGCTGCATGATGAACGGCAGCTCGTCCACGCGGTGGGCCGCCCAGTGCCGCTTCGAGACGGCTTCGGCGACCTTCGGGAAGTCGTTGGCGGTGAAGCGTTCCAGCTCCTGGAGGAGACCGTGGCCGCGCATATGGGTCGGCGGGCCGCCGGTGATCAGGATGGTGCTGGTGGAGTCGGTGTAGGCCGTGGCCATACCGATCACGGTGTTGCTCGCGCCGGCGCCGATCGAGGTCACGGCGGCCATGGGCTGCCCGGTGACCCGGTAGTAGCCGTCTGCCATATGGACCGCGCTCTGCTCGTGGAACACCTGGATGAACGGGATCTCGGAGCCCTGCTCCAGGAAGGCGTCCGTCAGTGACCAGATGCCGTGGCCCGGGATGCCGGCGACGTATTTGACACCGTATTTCTTCAGGGCCTGGGCCACGATCTGCCCGCCGGTCAGCTCAGCCATGGATCTTCCTCTCCGGGGATGCGGATTCGACGGTCGGTCGGGGGTGCCCCACGGTCCGGATTCTCTGCGCCATTTCGACGGCGTCTCCTTCGGGAGCGTCCGATTTCCGGTACGGCTTTGCGATCAGAAGGTAGATCAGGCCGCTGAGTGCCACGACCAGGAATCCGATCAGCGAGATCCACCGGTCGTAGAACGCGAGGCCGGAATCACCGGACGGCTTGGCCAGCATGATCATCGCGAAGATCCCGTAGGCGAGCGCGGTGATGGTGACCGCCCAGCCGGCCCTGCCGAGCGAAAACCCTCCGGCGGGGCGCCACCCCTTGGCCCTCGCCCGCAGTGAAGCCACGACGACCATCTGGAAAGCGAAGTACCCGGCGAGCATCTGGAAAGAGGCTATCCGGAACAGCGAGTCGGGCGAATAGTAGACGAAGACGTAGAGCGCGAACGGGAGCACGTTGGCGGCAATCAGTGCGTTGACGGGGATATGCGTCTTCGGGGATATCTTCGAGAACCAGGTGCTGCGCGGGAACATGTCATCGCGGGCGAAGGAGAAGATCAACCGGCTCGCCGCCGCCTGCTGACCCATGACACAGGCCAGGAAGGAGGTCAGGGCGACCACGAGAAAGATCTTGGTGCCGGCGGTCCCGAGCGAACTCTGCAGGATGGCCGGGACCGGGTTGGAGATGTCCCCGGACACGATGCCCTTGAGGTCGGGCGCTGCCAGCACGTACCCGACGAAGGCGAAGAGCGCCGCGGCGCCACCCACCAGCACGGTCAGCTGCATGGAGCGGGGGATCGTACGGCCCGGGTCGGGGGTTTCCTCGGCGACCTCACCACACGCCTCGAAGCCGTAGAAAAGCAGCAGGCCGACCAGCGCTGAGGCGAGGAAGGGCGCGGTGTAGCCGCCGGCGCCGCCGGTGCCCATGCTGTCGAAGAAGACGGACACGGAATTGTGCCGCTCGAAGACCAGGAGATAGAGCCCGACCAGGATGATCCCGGCAAGCTCTGCGGCGAGGCCCACCCTGGCGATACGCGCCAGGGTCTTGCTCCCGGTGGCGTTCAGCAGCAGCCCGACCACTGTCACCAAGATCGCGATGAGGAACTTCTCGCCCGGGCTGGAGGACGCCCCCGGGTCGCCCGCACTTCCGTGCAGCAGGGCCGCCACGAAGTCCGCGCTGAACAGTGCGGTCGTGGTGATGCCGATGATGACCCCAGCGATGTAGATCCACGAGAGCATCCAGGCGTACGGACCGCTCCACAGACGCCGGGCCCACTGATAAAGGCCGCCCGCGATCGGGTACTGGGAGACGACCTCCCCGAACACCAGGGAGACCAGGTACTGGCCCCCTGCGGCGATGATGATCCACCACACGACCGGCGGTCCCGCGGTCGTCAGTCCCTGAGCGAACAGGGCGATGACGCCGACCAGTGGCGAGAGATAGAGAAAGCCGAGCGCGAAGTTCGACCAGAGGCTGACACTGCGCTCCAATCGCTCCTCGTAGCCAAGTGTTCTCAGATAGGCGTCGTCGGAGGACGTCTCCCGCACGGTTCTTGGATCTGACATGGCGGTTCCTTCGCAAAGGAGGGGAGGAGAGGGAAGCGGAGGGAAAGAGGGGAGGGGAAGGCAGGAAAGCGGTCGCCGGGTGAACTCGGTGGATTCAGGAGACGTCGGGGGCGGGGCACCAGGGGATCTCGGCGGTTTCGAACCGCGCTGCCCGCACATCTCCGGAACGCGCGTGGCCTTCGAAATTCTCCAGCCGGCTCATCCGGCCGCAGAGCGCTCCGAATGCGGCACTGCTGTCGGCGTCACGGATCTCCTGGTAAGTGACCGTACGCAGGTACTTGCCGACCCAGAGACCGCCGGTGTAGCGGGCGGCTCCTCGGGTGGGCAGCACATGGTTGGTCCCGATGACCTTGTCGCCGAACGATACGCAGGTGTTCTCACCCAGGAAGAGAGCGCCGTAGTGCCGCAGGCGGTCGAGGGCGTCGCGGGGCCGTTCCGTCAGGATCTGGACATGTTCCGACGCGTACTGGTCGGCCAGTTCGTAGCTCTCGTCCAGGGTGTCGACGAGGTGGACGGCGCCGTGGTCGCGCCAGGCCCGGGAGGCGATGGGGGCGGTCGGCATCTCCACCAGGAGCCGGTCGATCCAGTCGATGGCCGCCTTGCCGACGCGTTCGGAGGTGGTGATGAGGATCGCGGGTGAGTCGGGCCCGTGCTCGGCCTGGCTGAGCAGGTCCACGGCGACCACAAAGGGGTCGGCGGAGTCATCGGCGATGATCAGCACTTCGGTTGGGCCGGCGAACAGGTCGATGCCGACCTCGCCGAAGAGCTGGCGCTTGGCCTCGGCCACATAGGCGTTCCCCGGGCCCGCGATGATGTCGACGGGTTCGATGGTCTCGGTGCCGAGGGCCAGTGCGGCGACGGCCTGCACACCGCCGAGGACATAGATCTCCTCCGCCCCGGCGAGATGCATGGCGGCGACGCTGACCGGGGGGATCTCGCCCTGGTTGGGTGGCGTGGTGGCGGCGACGCGCTCGACTCCGGCCACCTTCGCAGTCACCACGGTCATATGGGCCGACGCCGTCAAGGGGTAGCGTCCGCCCGGTACGTAGGCGCCGGCGGCGGCCACCGGCATGTTCTTCTGGCCCAGGAAGACCCCAGGCCGAGTCTCGATCTCGATGTCGTGCAGCGAATGACGCTGGGCGCGGGCGAATTCGCTCACCTGCCGCTGGACGAATCGGATGTCGTCGAGCACCGTCGTGGGCAGGGACGAGACGACTGCCTCGATCTGCGCCGGGCCGAGGCGGAAGGAGTCGGGCGCCCAGCCGTCGAAGGTGGCCGAACAGCGGCGCACTGCCGCGTCGCCGTCCGCTCGCACATCCGCGATCACCTGAGCCACCGTCTGGGCAACCTCGGAATCGCGGAGCGGCGTCCCGACGGCGTCGGCGGGGCGTTTGAGCATGCGCTGCGGAACAACGGTCACGGTGTTCTCCTGCGGAGTGCGGGCCGATCTGTGTGCTTGAGTCTGCCGACCAGCACACCGCGCAGTTAGACTCAGACCGTGCAGAAGAATTGCGATCTGCTGCGCACCATGTGCAAGAAGAGGGGGACACCGTGGCCCTGACAGTGGAAAGCGCGCTGTCGCTCGAGGTCTTCTCACGTGTCCCTCTCAAGTTGTACGCGGGTGGGGAGAACCTGCAGCGCAGCGTCCGCTGGGTGCACCCCGTGGAAATCCCCGATATCGCGCACTTCCTCAAGGGGGGCGAGATGCTCCTGACGGCGGGGCTGGGGATCGCGCACGACGAGAAGGCCCAGCGGGCTCATGTGCGGGCCCTGGCGGAGGCCGGCGCCTCCGTTCTGGTCATCGAGCTGAGCGGCCGGGCCTACCGCACGATGCCCGAGGCGCTGGTGGACGAGGCGGCGCGGCTGGGCTTCCCCTTGGTGGGCCTGGACGGTGAGCTGCCGTTCGTCGAGGTGTCGGCGCAGGTGCACGGCAGCCTGCTGGACCAACGGATGCAGGAGCTGACCGCCTACGAGCGGCTCAATGAGACCTTCATGCGGATGCTGCTGGACGGACGCGACCATGTGGCATTCACCCAGGCCCTCGCCGACGAGATCTCCCGCCCGGTGATCCTGGAGGACTCGTCCCGAAGGATCGTGTCCTATTCCTTGGGCACCGAGGTCTCCGACGCCGAGGTCTCAGGCTGGGACCTGCACTCCCGTGTGCTGCACTCCGGCGACACCCTCGGGGGGACGTCCGCCGCACCGGCGCTTCTGTCCCCGCTCGACGGCAAGGACAGTGCGGGGGAGGCCGGCACCGGCATGGCCTGCACGCGCCGGGCCATCGTGATCCGGGGCGAGCGCTGGGGCTGGCTGCATGTGATCCACGCCGGCGACGGGCTGCTCCGCACCGACCAGCACGCCATCGACAGGACCGCGGATGTGATCGCGATCAGCGTGCTCAGTGCGCGCGAGGTCGGAGCACAGGCGGCCCAGCGGGAGAACGCACTGGTCAACCGGCTTCTGCTGGGCGACATCTCCGGCGAGTCCTTCATCACCCGCGCACTGCGGATGGGCAAGGATCTGCGGGGCCGTCCGCTGCTCGCCGTCTGCGCGGTCAAGGACGCCGCGTCCGACCGCCTCGACCAGGAGCGTCTGGTCGATGCCTGCCAGGCGGCGACGCTGCCGGCCGTGGTCGCCGACATCGGCGACCACGTGATGGCCATCGTCGGCCTGGCCCGCTCCCAGGACGAGCAGCGGATGGCCGAGCGGCTGGCGGACGAGGGGCTACGGTCCGGGGTGAGCCGCACCTGCCCGCCGGCCGAGCTGTCCACCGCCATCCGCCAGGCGCGGAACGCCGCCTCGGTCGCGGCATCGAGGGCGGACCGCGAGGTGACCCGCTTCGACGATCTGGGGCTGCTGCGGCTGCTGGTGTCGCTCTCGCAGGGACCCGAGCTGGCCAACTACGTCGATGACGAACTCGGACCGGTCCTGAGGCACGACGCCGAATCCTCGCATCCCCTGCTGCCTACGCTGCGCACGTTCCTGGAGAACGACGGCAACAAATCCAGGACAGCCGAGAAGCTCTTCATCCAGCGCCGCACGCTCTACTACCGACTGGAGCGCCTGGCCGCGCTGCTGCGCCGCTCGCTCGACGACAGCGATGTCCGCCAAGGGCTGGCCTTCGCCCTGCGCGGCCTCGATCTACTGCGGCAGGGAAGCGACAAGAGCGTGCAGTCAGGCATCTGAGGATTGCACACTCTGTGCGCCGTGTGCGGGCTCCTCGCCGAACTAATGTGCCCATGGGATCGGACGCAGGCATCCGGCCACGACCCAAGGGCAAGGAGTGAACGATGAGCGGTGTCTTCCATACCGACCAGCCTTCCGTGATCACCTCTCCGCCCGCCGAGATCGACTGCGACATCGTCATCATCGGTTCGGGTATGGGGGGCGGCACGCTGGCCTACGCGCTGCGCGATTCCGGAGCCCGCGTCCTCATCGTCGAGCAGGGCGACTTCCTGCCCAGGGAGATCTCCAACTGGTCCCCTCGCGCCGTTCATATGCGCGGCCGGTACAAGAACTCGGCCCCGTGGTACGAGGCGGCCACGGGGCGCGGCTTCACCCCGGGCAACTACCACTACGTCGGCGGCAGCACCAAGATGTACGGCGCCACCCTGCCGCGCTTCCGCGAGCACGACTTCGAGGACGTCGAGCACCCCGACGGAGTGTCGCCGGCCTGGCCACTGTCGTACGCGGACCTCGAACCCCATTACGCGCAGGCCGAGTCGATCTTCTGGGTGCACGGGCTGAAAGGTGAGGATCCCACGGAACCGTGGCGCTCCACGGACTTCCCCCACCCTCCAGTACCGCACGACGAGACGGTGGCCGAGTACGTCGACAGCCTGCGCGCGCAGGGTCTGAGCCCCTTCAGCCTCCCGACGGCCATCGACTACGGCCCCGGCGGGAAGTGCCTGTGGTGCGCCACCTGCGACGCCTTCCCGTGCATGGTCGACGCCAAGGGCGACGCCGATGTGGCGGCCGTACGGCCGGCGCTGAAGTCGCCCACCGTACGGTTGCTGACCCGTGCCGAAGTCCGCCGTCTCGACACCGATGGTTCCGGCCAGGAGGTCGTTTCCGCGCACGCCGTGCACAACGGCTCGCCCGTCCGGATCGCCGCGAAACGCTTCGTCGTCGCGGCCGGCGCGGCGAACACGGCGGCGCTGCTGCTGCGTTCGGCATCGAGCACCCATCCGGCGGGGCTCTCCAATGTCTCGGACCAGGTGGGCCGCAACTACATGACCCACGTGACGTCGTTCTTCCTGGCGGTCGACCCGCGCCACACCAACAAGTCGGTGTTCCAGAAAACCATCGGCGTCAACGACTGGTACAGCCCCGGCACCGACAACCGCTACCCCCTGGGCAATGTGCAGGGCCTCGGGAAGCTCCAGGGGGCCATGGTGAAGAACGCACGCCGGATGGTCCCCAAAGCCGTTCTGGACGCGGTCACCCATCGCACCCTCGACCTGTTCCTGCAGACCGAGGACCTGCCGCGGGCGGAGAACCGGGTCACGCTGGGTTCCGACGGCCGGCTCGTCCTGGCCCGCAGACCCACCAATCTGTCCTCGCACCGGGAGCTCGTCTCACGGATGAAGGCGGCGTCCCGCAAAGCCGGTTACCCCGTCGCGCTCACCCAGCTCCTCGGCATCGAAGCGTCGTCCCACCAGTGCGGCACCGCGCGGATGGGCGTGGACCCGGCGACCAGCGTCGTCGACCCGTACTGCAAGTCCCACGATGTCGACAACCTCTGGATCGTCGACTCCTCGCCCTTCCCGTCCTCGGCAGCAGTGAACCCGGCGCTCACCGTCGCAGCCCTCGCCCTCCGGGTCGCCGAGTCGGGCCGGCTCACCGCCTGACCGGCGGCAGTCCCGGCCTCCTCTCCCGCGCACCCGTCGGCCGCACGCCCTCCGCGGCCACCGACACCAGGAGCACACCATCGCCACCACAACACCGAGCGGCGGTATCCCCACCCTGCGGTCCGTCGACCATGTCGCCTTCACCGTGCCCGATCTCAACCAGGCAATTGCCTTTTTCGTCGACCATGTCGGTGGGGAATTCCTCTTCATCGACGGCCCGTTCGCCGACGACGAGGGCGACGGCATGACCCGCAGGCTCAATGTGGACCCACGGGCCACATGCACCCTTGCTATGGTCCGGCTGGGACGCATCAACCTGGAGCTGTTCGAGTACAGCGCCCCCGAGCGGTCGACGGCCCAACCGCTCAACAGTGACATCGGCGGGCACCATCTCGCCCTCTACGTCGACGATGTCGACGCGGCGCGCGCGTATCTCTCTTCCGTTCCCGGCGTAACCCTGATGGAAGGACCGAACGGGGTCGCTGAGGGCTCACCGGTGGAGGGCCAGCGGTGGTTCTACTTCACCACGCCATGGGGCCTCCAGGTGGAGATCACCTCCTGCCCCGACGGCACGTTCTACCGGGGCCGGCCCGGCGAGCGGATGGCTCCGCCCGCAGAACGCCGGGGCTGATCGGACCACAGATCGTGGGGCAGCCCGGACGCCACTGCATGAAGTCCGCGACGGTTCCCCAAGCTCGCCAGGCACTGTGACCACACTTCAGAACGCCAGCCAGGTGCCGTTGAGCTGAACCGGATCTTGTAGCGGCCCTGAAGCCAGGCGTGATCGCCTCGGCAGATGGGGGAACACAGGTCCGATGCCTGCACCACGGAAGTACCCCGACGAACGGCGCGAGCGAGCCGTCCGCGAAGTCCAGACCTCCGGCCGTCCGGTCGCGCACGTGGCCCGGGACCTGAGCATTCACAAGGAAGCCTTGCGCGGGTGGGTCCGCCGGGCCGAGGCCGACCAGGGCACTCGTCCCGCGGCCGCTACGAAACTCGGGGCAGCTCAATGGCCCTGGTAGATGGACGGAAGTCCCGGCGGCGGCTGGTGCAGTGCAGCCACCGGGACTTCGGTGTCGCCCCGGCCCGGGGGGGAGCACAGGGCGAGTCTTGAGGGGATCTGACCAGGCTGTCCGGCATCGGGCTGGGTGTCGGTGGCGGAGGGACGGTGTTGCCGGGAAGCGGCTGGTGTCCCGTGGGGGCTACCTGGTGTGGGCGACATCCACGATCAGCTTGGTGCCGGACTGGGATACGCGGAACGGCAGCTTCGCGCGGACGCCCAGACCGACCTGGGTCTGCCCCTCGACGCTTGTCCCGAACTTGACGTCCCGGAACGTCTTGTATCCGGTGACGTTCACGCCCTTGGCGGGGTTCCAGGACTTGCCCGTCGAGGTGTCGTAGCTCGGCGCGTTCACATGGATGTTCAAGATCGCGCCGCCTTTGACCTTGATCTCCTCGCCGGAACCGTCCTGCTTGAACTTCTTCACATACTCGGCGCGGTAGCCGGCCTTGCCGGTCAGGCCCTTGATGTTGAAGACCATGCGGTCGAAGCACGCATTCTTGCCGACTGTGATCGTCTTCAGCTGCTTGGTGGTGGTGGCAGGGGACGACTTGGCCGTGCTGGTCCAGGAGCGCGGGCAGGACGTCGCCGAGGTGGTCTTGTCCGCCGGAGCGGTCGCTGCTCCGGCGGTACTGGCGGTGGCTGCCAGACCGGCGCCTGCCAGGACGAGCGCCGTGGCGGCGGTTCCGATCTTGGGCATGGTTTACCTCCGAGAGATGGGAGTGCGGGGTACGCGGGGCGGGGCAATGGCCCCTTCGGTGATCTTCACTCTTCTCTCCGGGCGGATCGGGCTCTATCCGCACGCGTACTCAACTCTTCACGTCCGGGTACTCAGTTCCTCAAAGCCGGGATCCTCGGGGAGGATCAGGTGGTGCGGGACAACATCACCGGAACTCCGCCAGGCGGGATTTTGTCCCCACTGCTCAGCAACATTGCCCTGTCCGTACTCTGGCCCGTGACATCGAGCAGTTGACTGTCGAGCGGACCGCCCACCAGCTCCCGGTAGGAGCGGCCAGGACGGGCGTTGGGGTGGGGTACGAACCGCAGGCGCTTGAGACAGGCTGCTCAACCGCGGGGCCCGGCGAACCGGGCCCCGCGGAAGCATTCCGGGGGCCCGAGGTCCGGACGGACGACCCTCCGACCGTGGCGATGGCGCTGCGTGGCAGCTGACACCGCCCCCTGTGCGCCGTGACGGAACGCGTTCTACGCCCCCGCTGCGGGGCGGGGGCGGTGGGCAAACGCCAGGCCGAACAGCTCGTGCGGGCGGCCGCGGTGGACATCGCTGACTTCTATGCCGCCCGCACTCCTGCCCCGGCAGCGAGCACGACGCTGCTGGTGCTCAGCGTCGACGGCAAGGGGATCGTGATGCGCCCGGGGCATCTGCGGGAGGCGACGCGGAAGGCCGCGGAACGGGCGACGCGCACGTTCCGCACCCGTCTGTCCGCCGGGGAGAAGACCTGCCGCAAGCGGATGGCCACGCTGGCCGTCGTCCACGACGCGGTTCCGGCTGTGCGCCGGCCGCACGACATCATTGCCCCGTCCGGCGGCCGCACTACCCGCCGCACTCCGCGCAAGGGGGCCCAAGGCCCGCGCGAAGTGGCTGACCGCCTCGGTGGAACACGACGCGGACCAGGTCATCGCCGCCGCGTTCGACGAGGCAGAGGCCCGTGATCCGCAGCACCGCCGGTGCTGGGTGGTCCTGGTCGACGGCGCTGAGCACCAGCTCGAGTTGGTCCATGCGGAGGCCGCCCGACGCGGCGTCACCATCCATGTTGTTCTCGACATCGTCCACGTGATCGAGAAGTTGTGGGTGGCCTCGCGGTGTTTCCACACCGCCACCGATCCGGACGCTGAGACCTGGGTCGGGGCCCAGGCCGCCCGGATCCTGGCCGGCGACGCTGCCGGCGCCGTCGTCGGCATCCGCACCCAAGCCGACCGGCTGTCCGTAGATCAACGGGCCGCAGGGGACCGGGCCTGCCGCTACCTGGAGAACAACGCCGCCTATCTCCACTACGACCAGGCCCTCGAGGCCGGATGGCCCATCGCCAGCGGCATCGTCGAAGGAGCAGCACGTCATCTGGTGGTCGACCGTCTCGATATCACCGGCAGCCGGTGGAGCGTCCCCGGAGCCGAAGCCGTCCTGACCCTCCGGGCCCTCATCAGCAACGGCGACTTCCCGCAGTACTGGACCTTCCACACCCGCAGAGAACGCGAACGCCTCTGCCCCCGGCCCGACCAGCACGAGTACGAACTCCTGGCCTGACCGGTGGGCTCACTCCAGAAGAGTGCCGAACCCGTACGAAATCACGACCTGATCATCACCGTCGCTCCAGCCGGACAGGCCGTGGTAGACGATCCCGGCAGCCCGTGGGAAGCTGACATCCCGTGCTGCCAGTAATCTTCATTCATGGTCTGATCGGCTCATTCGCCGACCCACGTGCCCTCGCGCCGCTCCACCCGGCCCCTACCATCTGCCCCGACCTGCACGGCTACGGGGCCGATGCCCGGGCCGAGCCCGGCACTATCACCATCGATGCGCAGGTGGAACACCTACGTGCGGCCATTGACCAGGAACTGCCGGGCGGTCGCGTCCATCTGATCGGGCATTCGGTCGGCGGCGTGATCGCCGCCGCGTTCGCCCACCGGTTCCCGGAGCGGACCGCATCGCTGGTCAGCGTCGAGGGCAACTTCAGTCTCGCGGACGCTTTCTGGTCGCAACAGCTGGCCGCCAAGACAGCCGCCGAGGTGGAGCAGATCGTGCAAGCCGACCGTGCCGATCCCGGGCGATGGCTGCGTGCCGCAGGCATCGAGCCGACCAGGGAGCACCTCCGCTCTGCGACAGAAGACCTGGCCTACCAGCCCGCTTCGACCATCCACGCCATGGCTCGTACTGTCGTCGAGTACACCGCTGGATCTGACTACCAGCAGCTGCTGCGGGACGTGTTCGAGCGCGTCCCGGTCCATCTGGTCGCCGGGGCCCGCTCACGCGCGGGGTGGGACGTGCCTGCCTGGGCTCTGTCCGCCGCAGCCAGTTACACCGAGCTTCCCCGCACGGGCCATTTGGTGATGCTTGAGGCGCCCGAGGAGTTCGGCGCGCTCCTCGCTGGGCTCCTTGCCCCGGCGTCAGCAGGCCAGGTCAGCAACCCAGAGTGACTGTTGGGGGGACACCTGGCTACTTCGGACTTCCCTTCAAAGGAACTGCACCCGTACCGGATGAGCCAGGCGTTCGGGTTCCTCGAGTCAGCCGGCTGCGGTGATCTGGCGGCGGGTTTGGAAGAAGACGGTGGATGAGAGGCCGGCGAGGCAGCGCCGCTGACCCGATGGGGCGCCCTCAGCCTGCTGGTGCTATGGCGGCGGGGCCGCTTTGTGAGCGGGGTGTCTTCTCGCCGACGTGTTTGGGCTGGATGGTGCGGGGGTCGACGGCTTCTCCGGGGGCGCCTTCTTGGTAGAGGCCGGTGGGGTTGCTGTCGCGGTCGTGTGGCAGGAGGAAGAAGACGCGGCGGCGGTAGAGGCCGGAGTCGGGGTCGGGTTCGGCGTCTTTGGTCAGTTCGGTGAAGCCGACCATGCGTCCGTCGCGGGCGTAGCGGGGTTTGTTGCGGCGGCGTGGGGTTTTGTCGAGGGCTTGGCGGACGTAGTCGAAGTGTTCGGGGTTCTCCAGCCACACCACGTTTTCTTCGTGGGTGAGATCGCCCTCGGTCAGTAGCGAGCTCATGGCTGCAGCCCCTCCTTCTGGTGCCGGCCCGGTGCGGGGCTGGGCTGGTGCTGTGTTGTTCTTCCCGCCCGGCCGGCTGGGGAATCGGTTCGTCGCGGTGGTGCCGTGGCGGGGTGGTGTTCATCGTAGAGGCGCTTACCGCGGGTGGGCAGTGTCTCCTGGCTGGCCGGGCGCGGGTTGGTGGGGTGTGTCATGGGGCTTCCACCAGTCCGAGGCCGGGGTAGTACTTGCGGCCGTTGGATTTGAGCATGTCGGCGGGTGAGGAGAGGCCGATCTCCTGGCGGACGCGGTTGGCGAAGGCGCGGTTGGTGGCGGGGCGGATGCCTTCGCCTTCGTTGCACCAGGCGCTGTAGGCGGCGTACAGCTGGCCTTGTTCGACGCGTAGGTCGGCGGCTTCGTCGCCGGGGGCTTGGCGGGTGCAGCATTCGGTCAGGAAGCGGCCGATGTGGTCCTCGGTGGTGGCGTAGGCGGTGGTGGCCATCCGTACGCGGGCGGGGCCTTCGAGGTTGTCGCGGGTGGTGAGGTAGCGGCGTGCTCCCTCGACGAGCCAGTGGAGGATGCCGGGGCCTTCGTCGTGGACGAGTTCGAAGGCGAGGTTGTCGATTTTGCATTCGTCGGGGACGACGCGTTCGAAGGGCAGCAGGCGGATGCGGCGCCAGAAGGCGAAGCCGCCGGTGGTGACTTCGGGGCGGTGGTTGCCCAGCAGCCACAGGTGGTGGGTGGGGGTGAAGGAGAAGTAGTCCTGCCGCATGCGGCGGGCTTTGATCTTGTCTCCGCCGGTCAGGAGTCTGACGCGGGCTTCGTCGAACTTGTCGTTGGGCTTGAGTTCGGAGCAGACGATCAGGCGGCGTCCGTGTAGTTCGGTCAGCTCGGTGGAGTGTTCGGAGAAGGCTCCGCGGTCCATGAGGAAGCCGGGCGGGGCCGCGTCGGCGTAGTCGCCGAGGATCTGGATCATCACGTCCATGAGGACGGATTTGCCGTTCTTGCCGTGGCCGTGGAGGAAGGGCAGGACCTGGGCGCCGACGTCGCCGGTGAGGGAGTAGCCGAGCAGCAGGTGGAGGAAGTCGACCATTTCGCGGCCTTCGGCATCGTCGCCGAAGGTGTCTGCGAGGAAGCGCTCCCAGCGGGGGGTGGGCATGGGCTGGGGTGCGACGCTGGTGGCGCGGGAGTGGAAGTCGCGTGCCGGGTCGGGCTTGCGCAGCCGGCCCGTGGGCAGGTCGACCACCCCACAGGGGGTGCACAGGGCGTGGGGGTCCCCGTCGAGGGTGTCGGGGGCGACGGACAGGTCCGGTGAGGCTTTAGCCTGGGTGAGGAGGGCCTTCATCCCTGTGGTGGAGAGGGTGCGCTTCTTGTGCAGGTAGAGCTCGCGATCGCTGAAGCGGCCCGCGGGGTCGCTCTCGGGCATGTCTTCTGCCATCTCCCCCGCGGCCCACAGGGCGGCTTTCTCTCCGCCGGTGCGCTTCCAGCGGTAGCCGTCCCAGCAGTACCAGCCCAGTCCCTCGACGTGGCGGAACTGGTCACGGTAGAGGCGGACGAACAGTTTGGCGTTGCCACGGTCGCTCAAGGTGGCGGGCAGCGTGACAGGGGCAAGCCATGCCTCGGGAACCTGGCGCGGCGCGGGCGTGGGACTGGCCGCCTGGGCGGAGGCGGGCGATGGTGTTGGGGTGCCGGGGTTTTGGGCTGGCACGGCCGCTGCGGCCTGGTCGAGGTCGAGCATCTGCTGGGCGGCAGCGACGGCGTTGAAGTGCGATTGCTCGGCGCTGCTCATGAACGTCCTCGCAGATACAGGGGGCGGGCCTGCCCGGCGTGCAGGCCGTCGGTGATGATGCGGTCGTTGCGGGCCATCTGGTGGGGCCGAGCCTGCTGGGCAGCGGCGGCGAGTGCCTGGCGGGCGTCGGCCTCGGTGAGGGCGCCGGAGGCGGTCAGTCCTCCGGCGGTGAAGGCAGCCCGGTTGAGTTTTCCGGTGAAGCCCATGCCTTCCGGCGCGGCCGCGCACTGCGCGACCTGGTCGATGAGCGGCTCGAGAATCCGGTCGACGGTGCCAGGAGTGGCCGACTGGCGGGTGCGGCGGCGCGGTGCGGGCGGGCGGGGTGGTGGTGCGGTGATGAGGTGACCGGTGCGCACGAGTTCAGCGGCCAGCCAGTCGGGCAGAGGAGCCGGGTGACGGGCTGTTCCCAACGGCGCGTAGACGCCGTCGTGGGTCGGGGTGGTGGGAGCGATGATGTAACCGCCGGTGGCCCGCACGTCGACTTGCCAGGCCAGGGCGACCTTGGGGCTGGAGCCGGTCGAGCAACGCAGCTTCAACTCGGGGTGGGGGTTGGTGTACCAGATGTGCCGGCCGCCGGAGGGAGTGCGGACGCGGAGGGTGGCGGTGTCCTCGGCCGGATCGGGCTGGCGGCGGTACGCGGCCAGGAGTGCCAGAGTATCGAACCCGGTAGCCAGGCCGTCGAGTTGCACGCTGTCGTCGATGGTGATGCCGGGCAGCAGGCTGCTGCGGCCGGGGACGGGCGCAGGGTGGGCGTCGATGTCGATGACGACGAGGTTCGCGGGCCCGCAGGCGATGCCCACGCCTGCGGCCGGGGTGGTGCTCCACCAGGTGTCAATGCGGTCCGGGTCGGTGGTGGCCGCGTGGAAGCCGTGGCAGGGGCGACCGGCCGGGATGCAGGAGCAGGAATGGGGTGCGTGCTTGTGGCGGCGGCAGTCGGGGCAGTTGGCCGTGGGGGTCTTGCGTCCCGGTGTCAGAGGGTGGACGGGCCAGCCCTGGGCGGCACACCAGCGGGCCACCTGATGGGCGGCTCGTGGGGTCCTCGCCTCCTGGAGAGGAGGGGCTGGGCGCTGCACTCGTGGTCCCATTTCTGTTTCGGGCTTTCGGTCCCTGCCGAGAAAAACCTGGCCAGGGGCCGGAGCCAGCACCGGGCAGGGACCGAAGGGACTGAACTTTCGGACAACGCGAGTCTAAAGGTGCCTCGGGGGGCGACGGCAACGCCCCGGCCCCGCGCGTCGCAGTACCAGTTCTACAGTCCCTCCGGTCCCTGCCGAGGTCCCTTGAACGAACTCCGCCTGCCCGGCAGCTGCTTCACGCCCCGCAAGAGAGCTCCCCTGTGGGCTGACCGAGGATGTCGCAACACAAGGGACCAGGTGATGCCGGGACTGACGAGGAGTGACTGACTGCCGCCCAGTCCCTGAGTTGAAAGCTGGTGGTCAGGCCAGTTCTACAAAGCCTCCAGGGACTGGAGGGACCCAACTTCCCAGTTATGAGTTAGCTCGCTATTCCATACCTACGCGCGGGCGCATACATCCACATCCCTTCGTCTGGCTCATAACTCATGGTTTCAGTCCCTTCGGTCCCTTTCCGAAGCGGCTTCAGCCCCTGACCTGCACTCTTCTCAGGGACCGGCAACAGGGACCGGCCCCGCCAGGACCTGACGAACCCAGTGCACGGAGCCCGGCCTGGCCGCCGACGAAGAGGGAGCCAGGGACCGTCCGATGGCCTGGGCTTGCATGGCAGGCGTCTATCCTCCGGCACACCCTGCTGAGAGCAACGCTTCTCGATGAGCCCCGGAGGCACCACGGCTGCTGGCCTCGGCTGGCGGCGGACAGCAGCAAGGAACAGGGTTCCCCGGCTGTTGGGGAACACGGAGTGCATGACTCTTCAGCACCCCTCGCACCGGGGCGGTGAGCGCCGCGGCCGGTTCGCCCGCTTCGCGGAGGCCGCCTCGAACCTGACCAGCTCGCCGCTGTTCTTCCTGATCTGTCTGGCCCTGATCACCGGGATGGTCATCGTCCACCTGGTGCCGCTACCGGTCCCGTGGTTGATCTTCGCCGGTGACGTACTGACTTCCGTCAACCTGCTCATGCTGGCCCTGCTGAAGAACTCCGAACGACGCGCCGAGGACGCTATCCAGCGCAAGCTGGACGCGATCGCGGCAGCCATGCTGGAGTCGCAGGAAGGCGAGTCGCACCAGGCACGGGACTCACTGCGTGAGGCAATCCGGCTGGAGGAGGAGCTGTGACCCGCCATCTGCACCCACGCACTCCATCTCGCTCCGGCCCTCCGTCACCCGCCCTCGCCTTCCTCAGCTCCACCCCGGCTCGTGCGCCGTTCATCGCCGTCGAAACCCGTGCCGTCCCGCTGGAGAACCGGGGAAATCACGCCGGTCGCCCCTGGCCCGAACCCCGCTCCCTCATGTGAGCCGGGGCTCTGAGCGGCACCCGAGCCACTGCGCTGTGCGGTCACGCCGCCTGTTGTCGAAATGACTGGCATAACGAACGAACGCTCGGACCTGGCTCCCCCATTAGGGGATGGTTAAGACATGAATCATCGCGGTGCTGCGGCCGGGCCGTACTCGCAGCGCTCCTCTACGGCCTCGGTGTTTGGGGCGGGGGCCAGTCGAAGGGACGGCGGGGCGGAGGGAAACGCGGCGGGGACGGTCGTGCCCCAGGGATGCTGATGCGTATCCGGGTGGTCAGCGTGGTCTCAGGGACCGGTGCCGCGGCATTCTCGGTAGACACGGAGGGGACGCCGTAACAGTCCGGACGGGCACAGCATGACCCGGAGGCGGTGACGCTGTCGGCAGGAACGGAGGGTGTCCCTTCTTCGACGGTGGGCAGAGAGTTCGCATCGAGTGCCTGTTTCTGCGCTGGCTCGCCTGCGGGAGGCCAGGCGCGGGAGGGAATCCGCCGGGGCAGAGGCGGAGGTGCGGCGGGCAAGCGAAGGGACAGTGTCGGTGTATCGCAGTCTCCGGGGAGGGCCTGGGCAGCGGGAGGGGAGTGTGGAGTTGCCGTGTCACGGCTGCACTGCGCACACAGTGCCGCCTTCCAGCCGTCGGGGTCGTTGTAGCCGAAGGAGAGGCAACCGCAGCGGGGGCAGGCCAGCTCCCCCCGTCGCTGTGCTTGGTCGATGAGGAGTTCCCGGGTCCTCCGCACGGCTTGGTGGGCCTCCGGGCTCCTGGACTCGGGAAAGTGGACCATGAGTTTGAGGCCCGGCGCCTTGTGCGTGGTGGATTCCAGGTCGCTCATCAGCACCTGTAGGTCGCGGGGCGTTGCCGGGCTGTGCGTTGTGAGGCGGTCTTGGATGTTGTGATCCTGCGGGCTGTGTTGTTCCGTGTGCCGGGGCTGCGTGCGGGTCCTTCGGCGGTTGTGATCCGCGCGGTCCCATGCTTTCGACCATTCAGCCAGGTCGGACTTCCTGACACCGCAGACCAAGGCGAAGGCCAGCACGAAGGACTGGCTGGGCTTTGACCGCCCGCTCAGCACGCGCCCGACAGTGCTGTGCGGTAGGCGCCCCACTCCTCCGAGGCGGGCATCGAGGCTTCGTAATGGCGGGCAGCCGTCGTCCCGGTAGAGGTCAACGATGGCCGAATGCAGGTCGGCGAAATCCTTGACGACGCTGATGTGCACGCCTGTGCGGTGCCCGCTGAGGACTCCCTGGGCGCGTGCCTCATCACGGCGGGCCTGCTTCCAGAGTCTCTCGGCGTCCTTGAGGTTGAGGTCGCACGCTTGGGCGTAGGCGAGGACGACGCTCAGCTTCTGTGGCACGCTGCGGCCGGAGGCGGCTCGCGCGAGGGTGTCGGCGCTGACGTCGGTGCGGGCGGCGAGTTGATGGTAGGTCAGGCCCGTAGCCTCGCGGCCGGCTCGTAGCCAGGCCGCGAGGGTGTACAGGGACTTGCCGCACTCACCGATCGGGTTCTCACGGCGTCCCATGCGGCGGTCAGGCCCCGGAGAGGCCAGGTTGGGTGGGCCCGCTGCCCCGCAGCCGGTATAGCAGGCGGACCCCGAGCGATGCAGCTTCGGCAACCAGGGCGACCACGCTGAGGGCCGGGAATCCGGCAACGGCCAGAAGCGCCGAGACGATGACGATCACGACAAGTACGACGGTCTCGGTCGCCGTCGGAGCGCGCGGCGGGAGGCCGGAGGCGCCGCAGGGCGGATGGCTCATGGCTTCGTCTCCAAGTGTGGGTGTACTGCGGGCGAATGGTTGTGCTGTGCAGGGCGGTTGCCGCCGCCCTCGTGATCAGTGATGTTGCAGCATCCGCAGCTGCAGGACTAACCCGTCACAGGTCAATCCGCAGCGGTGTCCCTGGTCCTGCCGGGGCCCGTCGGGCGCTGAGTCCTCGCATTCTTCCTGGTCAAATACGAGGAGACGGGCAGTTTTCCGCAGATGTGTCCTGTCTTTGCTGCGCCCTGTTCCCCACCGCGTGGAAATTTCCGCAACGGTGCCCCCTGGGGTGGTACTGCTTCCAAGCAGGCAGCCGCGAAGTCCGCCCAGCTCAGAATGGAAAGAGCGGACGCCTTTCCGCGGATGCGTTCCCGGCTTGACCTGAGGCCATGGGATAGCCGACCTTTGACCGTGTATCCGCAGAAGAGCTCATGGTCTGATGCGGGCGCTCTCCGACGTACTGCGGGCACTCCAGTTACCCGGAGATGAGCAAAACTCGTTGCCGCGAGTCTTCGCTCCTGATCCTGGCACTGCTCCGCAGTGCCAGGATCCAGAAGTGCCCGGCCTTGTATCCGTACCGTTGGTCTTGCCCCATCTTTCAGGAACCGTCGTCTGCGATTCAGGGCCAACAAGTGCTCGTGGCCTGGGCCGACTGCCCCATCGGCCACTCGCCCGATCAACACCCCCGCGCTGAGTGCGGGCGCGGCGTGTCGGGTAGCTCACCGCCGTGACCTCGTTGCCGCGACCAGCGACCTGAACCTGAACGAGAAGAACGCCGACCGCTTCCAACGGCGGCAACGGAGCACCCGACGACGTAGAACGCACCTCACCCTCAAGTACACCCGCGCCCTCCTCGCCAAGTTGTCTGGCCACCTCCGCCGTGGCCGTTCGAGCGTGCGTTTCACCTCGAGCGGTCGGCCGTCACCAACAGCGTGTCGGCAGCGCGTGGCCCCTCTCCCCCGGGCAGCATCTCGGCGATGATCTGCGTCAGCCCCACCTGGTCGAGCAGTTTGGTCCACACGTGTTTCTGGAGCACCCAGCGGCGCATCGTGGTCGCCTCGCCATCCTGCGTCTTTGCGTGGATGTCGGCGTGCTGGACGTCGGGCTGGGCGGGTGCGCCGGTCAGGTAGTGGGCCAGAGTGGAGAAGGCTGGCCGTCCGCCTGGCCTCAGCGCGGCGGCCACGGTCGGCAGCAGCTCGTGCGGGTCAGTGAAGTCGACTGCGCCGAAGACGCTGTAGAGCACGTCGTAGGCGCGGGCCATAGCGTGCAGGTGGTCGACCACATCGGAGTGCACCAGGTGCAGGCGTGGTGAGAGGTCGGCGTACAGGCCGGTGGCCATCTGGTGCTGTGCGGGTGAGGCGCCGATGGCATCGACTCAGGCTGCCCGGTGGTGGACGGCCAGGTGGGCGGCGTGCCGGGCGGCGCCCGCGCCCAGGTCGCTGGCGGCCCGCCCGTCCAGGTCGCCCAGAACGTCGGCGCCGGGACCGCTGTCCTGGCCCCAGTTCCAGTAGAAGGCGCCGGGGACGGCCCGGTCGGTGGCGTGGCGAGTGCGGCCGTAGTGGTGCCAGAGATCTGCGGTGGCGGTCACCCGCCCCATCCTGGCGGGCCCGGCCGGGCCGCAGGCCGATTCTGGTCAACCTCGCCCGGGCGTGCCCGGGGCCCCTGCCAGCAACGGCAGGAGCCCCGGTTGACGGTACGGGGTGGTCAGTGCGAATCGTTGCCGTGGTGGCACGGGCCCCACTCGGCAGCGTCCGCCCACAGCGGCAGGTCGACCTCCCAGCCGTCGGCCGCGACGCGGTGCGCGGTCTTCATCACCGAGCCGTCATTCTTCATCTCGACCTTGGGCACATGGTGCAGGAGGTGCCCGCCGTTGAAGCGGTCGCACAGCTCGGCGAGGCTTGTACGGGTCAGGCGCGGAAGCGGGAGAGCCAGCCGCCGGCCTTCCGCGCGGCCTGCGCGGCTTCCTGCTCCTTGCGGAGGCGCTCCTGCTCCTTGCGCTCGCATGCGTCGGCTTGAGCCTGCTGCTCGGCTGCGACAGCCCGGTGCTGGCAGTCCTCACACAGGTGCGGATGCGACTCGGGCGGCTGGCTCCAGTCCCGTACGTCGACCGCTGCCCATCGGTCGTCGGTGAACTTGTGCCCGCAGTCCTTGCACACGGGGCGCCGGGCTTCCCGTGCCTGTCGGCGCCGTTGCTCTTCTCGGATTTCTGCGCGGCGGCGAGCGAGGGCGGCGTCCCGGCGGGGGTTGCCGATCGCCTCCCGCAGCGGCTCGCGGTGGTCGCGGCCGAAGCGCCAGAAGGCGGGTCCGGCCGGGCCGTGTTCGCGCAGCAACTCCAGTGTGGTCGCCACGATCGGGATGCGCCCGTCGTAGGAGTGGAAGCCGTCCTCGGTCCACTTGCCTTGCCAGTGCTGCCGGGTGAGGTCGGCGACCTTCTGCATCTGGTTCCTGGCATTGCGCTTGCCGGCCTGGTGGAAGACGAGCAGGACCGGCGGGTGCACACGCTCGTATCCCTCCCACTTGGGTGCAGACCAGCGGGTGCGCCACATCGCTTTCTCGATGCCGTCGGTGTCCTTCTCCTTCCGCTTGAAGAACCGGGCGTATTTGTCGAACTTCGCGGCGATGAGGACGGCTTCTTCGGTGCAGTTGTCGACCTCAATGAACAGCAGCGGCACACCGGCCTCCGGGGCGGTGAGGACGACGTCGGCGCGGGCGCTGCCGATGGCGGGGTTCTTCCAGGTGCCTTTCACCGGGAGCGCGACCTCGGTGGCGTAGGAGGAGATGGTGCCCATCCCGTCGGGGGCGTCGACGGCGGCCCGCGCAGCCGCCCGCGCTTCGGTCGGCTCCCCCGCGACCTGGCCCAGGTCGGGCTTCGGGCGGATCAGCGCGATGACCGTCTCGTTCACCGTCATCGCATGCGAAGCCCCGGAGCGGCCCGCGCTCTTGGGCATGCCGCCCATCTCCTCCGGCTCGCGGTCCAGGTCGATCGCGGCGGCGGCCAGCCCGGCTGCGGTGAGCAGCCGGGCTTCCTCCCCGGCCCTGGTACGGCCGCCGTCGACGGACAGGCCGTGCCTGCGCAGATCGTTCGCCGCAGCTCGGTGGGAGGCGGTGCGGGCCTCCTTCCGCAGGGCCGCTGTCTTCTTCTGGGTGTGCCGAAACGTCAGGTGTGGCGAGGACAGCCGCTGTATCTGGTCGGCCGTGGCGACCTTGAGTACACCGAGCACGCGCAGCACATCGCCGCGCAGGTCGTTAGACGATCCCGCCTCGTTCGCCTTGCGCTTGCCCGCCATCAGGCTCGCCCTCCCATCGCTCGCGACCTGCCAGCGGCCAGGCGCCGGCTCCCGGCCGCGGAGGGATCCGGCCCCCCGGACCCGATGATCTCCTCCACCACCGACAACCAACTCAGAGGAAAGGGGAGAGAAGAGGGTTGTGACGATCCGGCGCGGGGCCGGAAACCCGTGGTGACAAGGGGAAATGCGAGGTGAACGGGTGTCGGGCACGGAAGTGGCTTCGGCAGTGGGAACGCAAGCGCCGACGGCAGGAGCCCACCGGGGCTTGCCCATCGCTGCGCGCAGGGCGCGGGCTGCCCGGGCCAGACGGCGGCGCGGCGTGCAGGGCTCCTCCATGGTGCTGGGCCGGCGTGGCGGCCGGAAAGGGCGGCGGGGGTCGGTGCGGGCGCGGGCATAGGGTCCTCGTTCCTCCCGGCCGGGACCGGGGTGGGCGGCTGTTCGTCCGTCCCGCGCGCACCTGCCGCGTGCGGGACGGACGCACCCTGCGGGATCACCCCCTTGTCCGCTGTCTGCTCATCCCGGCCCGTGGTGCCCGCTTTGACCCTTGACCACCCCTTGACCGGACGGTTCATCCGTGGCCGATGCCACAACCGCCCGGCAGCTGATTCAGCTGGCGGGGCGGGTGCTGGACGGCGAGGACCCGCGCCGCAAGCGCGAAGGCTTCTGGGCGCGTCGGCATCCGGCCACCGACACGCGCCACGCGCACCGACCACCGGGACCGCGGCGAGCAGATGCGCACCGGTGCTCGCAGCGCGAGGAGTTGCCCACGATGCACCCCACTCCCACCGGATGGTGCGCACCGACCGGACTCCACTGCGCACCCGGTGCGCACCATGTCGTCCACTCCACCCCCCGGGGGTGCTCATCGTGGTGCGGGAGTGAAGGGCACTCTGCGCACCGTGCACCCCCCTACGCTCAGTGACGGCGCGCGGTGCGGCGGGACGGCGAGATCTCCCTCTTGGCGGCGTTCATCGCAGGTCGGTGCGCGGCATCGCCCGGGCTGTGGCGAGCGTGGTCAAGGAGAAACACCGAAATTCCGCCCTTGGTCCAGGGTTGCTTCTACTGGTCGACGGGGGCCGCGCGGAGACTGCGCAGCTGGACAAGGGGTGCGCGCCCAGTGCACAGCATCCGATGTTCGTCACCGTCTGTGTGCCCACCGGGTGAGAGTGGGCCGGAGTGGAGGCCACTTCCCTGCGCATCGTGGTGCGCACCGCGCCGGGTGGAGGGCACGACATCGTCGGCGCGCATCGGTGCGGTGCATCGTGCGCACCGCGAAAGTGCACGACATCGTCCGAGCGGGCACCGTGCGATGGGTGGGTGCGAATCACCCACCCGGTTGCCCTGGATGTCAGAGGGCTGTGGGCAGGGCCTGGTCGGGGCGGCAGATGTCACACAGACGGTCGCTGGTCTGTGTGGCCAGGAGTTGGCGGGCTTCCGCTGTGGTGACCAGGCGACGGCGCCAGCCGCCACGGGCCTGCCAGCAGTCACGGCGGTGCAGCTGCCACCAAAGACTGCCGCCGTGCACACCCGGGGACCGAACGGCCAGCCACTGGCGCCCGGCCAACGCACCCTCAGTCGGTACATGCTCATAGGTCTCACCCGGGATCGGGGCGATGTGCTCCGCGGCGATGCTGATAGCGACGGGCACACTCTCACGCCCCACCTGCCCACTCCGGTCAGGGCCGGCGGGGAGGATCGCCTGGCACTCGTACCACCACCGGCCATCCCGCGTACGGGTGCGGGCGGTGACGATCACGTCGAGCTCCTGCTTGTCGGGCATGCAGGCTCGCGCCCAGGGCCCGGCATGGTGCCGCCACTCACTCACCATATTCGGATTCTAGTTCGAATCTGGTAGGTGGACGGCCCTTCGTCCCAGCCAGCCCACCAATCAGTGGGTGGCAGAGGCGGCGAGATCCATCCCTGACCACGGGACCAGCGCAGAGTGAGCGCGGTCGAGCACCGGTGCCAGAGCGAGCACCCGGCTGATGGCTTCGTCTTCGTGCACCCAGCCGTCCAGGCGGTAGCCGCCGAAGTCCAGGTCCATCGCAAGCGCATCGGGCGTCCGGGACTTCAGCAGTTCGATCCAGGCCGGGCGAAGCTCCAGCAGCGGCTGCAGGGCATCCCTGGCCTGCGTCAGGGTCTCCGCGAGGGGCTGGGGAGGCTTCAGCAGCAAGAGATCGTGCATCGCCTCGTCGATCTGGTCAGCACGTGACAGCAGTGGTCCGGCGATGACGCGCAGTGCGTCTTCGCCCGTTTGCGCATACCGGTCCTTGCCGCTCCAGGCGTCGCGCCATGCGGCATGCCCCGGGTTGAGGACGATCAGGCACTGGGCGCGGTACGCGGCACGACGCAGATCCCGCTTCCGTCGCAGCATCAGGCGTCCTCTCGTCAGGCCAGCGTCAGGATACCGACCGCGCCTCAGCCGAATCCCGCTCACTCGGGCACCGGTCTCGTCAGTGAGAGTCTTCGGTGCCGCCCGGGACCGGCGAACTCGGGGATGAGGAGGACCACTCGGTCCAAGCGGGGCGTTCCAGGCGGACCCGGTGGGGTGTCCATGCTTCCACGACGTCCAGTTCCAGTGGTGGGGGTGGCACGTCGTCCAGGAGCCTGTCCCGGTCCGACAGCTCCCGTGCCCGTTGGGTCCACCACAGCGCCCAGGCCCACAGGGCCGACGCGTACAGCTCCACGGGTCCGGCATCTCTCGGGTCGGCGGCCCGCATGGTGACGGTGTATCCCGCTCCCTCGTCACGCAGGCCCGGAAGCCGGGCGCGCAGTCCCACCACAGCCGTGCCGCGGTCGACGGCCACTCCCACCGCGCGGGCGGCGGGGTGGGTGGCGAGCAGGGCATCGACGCGCAGTTCGGGCGGCTCGGGCGGCTCCGCGCGGGAAGCCAGCACACCGGCGGACTGCAGGAACCGCAGCCGGTCACGGCCGGCGTCCTCCCAGTCCGCGCGCAGCTCGCTGCCGCTTCCGAGCTCGGGCTCCCCGCGCAGGGGGCGAGGTGTGTAGTGGCGCCACAGCCTCTCGTCCATCACCGCCAGGTGCAGCCGCAGCCCCGTCGGCTCCTCCCACTGAGGCGGCACCTGGTCCAGGACCGGGTAGCGGGTCAGGTGGACCGCCGGCACCTCGCCCCCGTCGAGAACGTGTGCGTCGACCCGGGCCGCTGGCGGGGGGATGTGCGGGTAGGCGGCGAACAACGGGTGGACTCTCACGCGGATGATTGTCCCAGCGGGACGGTCCCCGTCACGGCCGTTACCGAGCCGAACTGCATACCCACACCACCTTGAGTTCGGGAGAACGGCGTTGGAGAACTTCTTCGTCCCTACCAAGATCTGGAACCGCGGAGGTCCTTTTCCGCACGTCCTTGTGCTGCTGAGCGAGTACGAGGAGTTCCGTGCGTACGCCCGTGCTCACCGCGAGCTGCTCAACGAGTACGGCGACAAGCTCGGCGTAGTCCCCGAGGAGTGGCTGCACTCCACGGTCCAGGGCATCCACCACACGGTCGACGAGGACCAGATGGACCAGCTCCGCGAAGCCCTCCGTGCCGAGATGAGCGCCGTGCAGCCCTTCAAGGTCCAGCTGGGTCCGGTGTGGCCCGGTGTCACCGCGGTCACCGTCGCCGTCTACCCAGAGGACGGCATGGCCCATCTCAATGAGCGGGTCCGGGCGGCAGCCGAGAAGGTGCCCGGGGTCTCCCTGCGGAAGAAGGAAGCCAGGTTCTGGGCTCATGCATCGTTGGCGTACGTCCGCGAGAACTTCCCGGATCGGAACCTCAACCGGGCGCTGCGGGCGCTGCGACCACCGCGCGTCGACGTCACGATCGACCGCGTCCACTTGGTCAGCCAGCATCAGCGCCCTGACCGCGGCTACTACACGTGGGACGTCGTCGACGAGATCCTGCTTGGATAGAGGTTGCTGCTCGGTGCCTCCCCAGCTCGAGGCCGGTCTATCCGGTGAGGTTGGCCAGGTAGGAGGTGCCGGTGTTCCACAGGGTGAGTTCGACGCCGAAGCCGGTGTCGTCGCCGTGGTGGAGGTGGACGAGCTTTCTGGCGTTGTGCGTTTCACTCGGAACACTGTGGCGGCCTCCCCCAGTTCGAGCTGCTTCTCGTGGAACGCTTACGCCGTGCCACCTTCCGAGAACCCGATCGCTCAGCTCCGTGCCACCCGCACCCAGGCGGAGCGCCTGAGCACCGAGTACCGCGACTCCGTGGCCCTCGTGCTTGAACAGGCCGCCGAAGCTGTCCGTCAGGGCGCCGAGGTAGAGGAGGCCTTGGCGGAGGCACGGCTGCTGCTTCCACCCGCTTCAGCCAGTGGCCGGCCTCCCAAACAGCGTGACGGCCGCAGTCAGACATCGCGGCTGCCCGCGCTTCCAAAGGACTCCGTGATGAGGGGGGTGCGGACTTGGTACAGGTCCTTGCACAAGGAGGTCCGGACGTCCTGGTCGGACCGCCGTATCGCTCAGAACCCGCAGTACCAGGCAGAGCTTGAGGCCCTGTGCGGCCTGAAGTGGGACACCGTGCGCACGGAAAATCTGCGCCCATTCGCGAGGAGCTGGGCGAGCCTGATCAGAGGAAGGGACGGCGATTTCCCGGGCTTCGGCCGTGGCGACCCGCCGGTGCCGCCAGCCGCCGCGGGCCTGCCAGCAGTCGCGGAGGTGAAGCTGCCACCAAGGGGTACTGCCATGTACACCTGGGGACCGAATGGCCAGCCACTGGCGACCGACCACCGCGCCCTCGGTCGGTACGAGTTGGTAGGACTCGCCCGGGATCGGAGCGATGTGCTCCGCGGCGACGCTGATAGCGACGGGCATGCCCTCTGGGCTGGCGTGTCCGTCGGGGCCGGGGCGCGCAGGAAGGATGGCGTGGCATTCGTACCACCACCGGCCGTCGCGCGTGCGGGTACGGGAGATGACCACGACATCGAGCTCCTGGCCGTCCGGTATCCGGGCCCGCGCCCACGGCCCCGCGCCCGCGGCCCCTCACCACTCGCCATATTCGAAGTTTAGTTCGCAAGTGGTGAGTGGGCTCGTCCGGCTGGCACAACCACCGGCGCAAGGCCGGGGCGGTGCGTCAGGCCCTCATACGGCCCCATCAGGCTCCGCCGCGCTTCCTCGGTGTCGAACAGGAGGTGCTAATGAAGATCAGCACGCCCAGCCAGCCAGGCATGGCTGCGGTACTCCTCCACCCTGAAGAAGCCCCCCACCAGTCCCCAGTCGTTTCTCGCTGCTCGACCGCACTTCAGTCTCACCGACCACGTCCGCCGCCGCACTCCTGGTTGTGACATGCGGAGGACGACCTTCCGCCAACCCCAGTTCCTGTGCCAGTACTCAAGCCGTCTGGCGCCTGCACGCCGAGATGAGTCACCTGGACGGCTACCGGCTCTGCAGCCAGATCAGTATCCAGGTCACTAGTCCTGAGCCAACGGCTCCGGCTGCTCCTAGAGCAGCCTGAAGCGCCAGGCGCGACAGCAAGGAGGGTTGGCGCTCATCTGCAGACTTGTCTGTACTCGTCATCGATCGGGTGTTTCCTTTCAAGCTGGATCTGTGCCTCATCATGACGGCGAGACCACGCCTCGGCCCGCTGCGGCCTGTTGGCGCCTGAGGTGGCATCAGCGTCCTTGTTGCCAGCCGAACTGGCCACAATGGGCGGTGCGTTGCAGATTCGACTGGCAACAGCGCAAAGCGCAAAGCAAGGTGCGTGGCGCCGGATACTGGATGACTATGAACGCGAGTTGCAACGAGACGAGGGTGGCTTCCCACAGGCCGGTGCGCCTGGCGCCACTCAAGGAGGACCTGTCCGACGAGCACCGTGCCCTGGCGGAAGCCTTGCGTATGCTCTTTCTGGAGCTTGGTGAGTTCCTAACGGACGTCAAGCCCGTTGTGGTGTTCTTCGGGCGGCATTCGTAGGCTGGTTTGCAGACGAGCCGGCTGCCGGAGCGCTGAGCGACTCCTGATCGCGTCGGCTCGTCGTGTTTGC
>NZ_JBQQBV010000046.1:0-19857 GCF_052246355.1 Streptomyces sp. 3N207
CGAGATCAGCGAAGCCGAAGGCCGTGCCATCTGCGCCACCCAATACAAGATCGACAAGACCGACCGCGCCAAGACACTGATCCGCAGGCGCAGCCAACGCCTCAAGGCAAACACGACGAGCCGACGCAATCAGGAGTCGCTCAGCGCTCCGGCAGCCGGCTCGTCTGCAAACCAGCCTACGAATGCCGCCCGAAGAACACCACAACGGGCTTGACGTCCGTTAGGAACTCAACGCGACACCCGTCTCCGGCCGCCCGACAGCCGCAGCTACGGGGAAAGCCGCAGGTCAGCCGCTTATCAGCCGATCAATGCCGGGATCTCCTGAGTCGCGAACCACAGCAGTTCGTGGTCGTCGGCGCGGTCCACGACCTGCTGCGCCTTCTCGTCACCGCTCAGTGCGGCGGACAGCGCGCCGAGCGCCGCCGTCACGTCGTCGACCGCGTCCTCCGCGTCGAGATGGACGGCCGCTGCCTTGGTCAACGGGACGGCGGCGGTCAGCCGCACCCGGCCGACGGCGCCCTCGTCGTCCCCTTCGTCGTCCCGTTCGCCGCCCGTCTCCTCGGCCACGGTGACGGTTGCCTCAGCGGCCTCCGCCACCACGACCACCCGGCGCCGCGCGGCCTCGAACTGGTCGGCCAGCAGCCGCAGTGAGGCGCCCGCCGCCTGCCGGAGCGCCGCGTACTCCAGCTCTTCCTCGTCCTGAGAGCCCCACCACGCGAGCAGCCCGGGGGTGACCGCGTACGCCTCGACGGGCGCCGGCCCCAGCTCACCCGCACCGTGAGCCTCGCTCAGTGCGGGCAGGGTCAGAGGGACATAGACACGCATGGGCTGCCGCTTTCGTGTATCGCCGGGGACCGTATGCCCCGTCAGCATACGGGCAGGGCGTCCGCGTCGCCCTCCCCAACGGCCCCGTAAACCCGCAGGTAGAGCTGGTGCGAGGTCAACGCGCAGCGGCCTCCCCCACCAGATAGGGGAACTTCCCCGGCCCCCTCCCCCACCCACCCCGGCTCATTGCGGTGCGCCGCGCTCCGCCGCTACAACCATTGCCGTCCAGCCAGTTACCGCCCGGTATCAGTCCGCCGGGCCCGGCACACCATCACGGGGGAGCCCATGACGACATCCGTCTCCGAGTCGGCATCCGGACGCCAACCGCGCAGGCGCACCCCGCGCACGGCACCGTCCCGGCCGCCGGCCCGGCGGGACAGCCGCCGTCCCGCCGACGCAGCCTTGCGCGCCGCGGCGCACCGTGCCCGCGAGCGTCGGCCCCCGTTCTGGTTCGCCCACCGCCTGCTGCTGGTACTGAGCGGCCAGTGCCCGGTCCACACGCTGCTCGCATACGCCAGGGGCCCGGCGTACGACCGGCTGTCCGCCCTCGCTCCCTTGGCCCCGCTCCGCCCCCGCGGCACCGACCGCACGGCACCCGCCGTACTGGAAGCGCGCGGCACCCAGCCCCGCGACGGCGTCATCGAAGCCTTCGCCCGCATCGCCACCGGCGCCCACCAGCGCGCCATGGCCTTCCGCCTGGAGTGGTGCCCCGACAACCGCTGGCGCTGCACAGCCATCGAGCTGGACGTCACCCCCTGATGCGGTGACGCGCCCCGAAAGGGGCGCGGGCAACGGCTCCCCTGGGGGTACCTCCCGGCCGGAGGCTGGGGGACTTCGGCCGGGAGGTGCCCCCACAAGCCACGACGATCCGCGGCCTGCGACTGACAGAAAGGGGCACCCTCTTGCCAGCACAAAGGGCCGGGCACCAAGTGCCCGGCCCTCACGCTTCGCGGCTACTTCCGCTTCTTACGCCCCTTCTGGGCCTTCCGCCGCTCCGCGCGGGTGAGGCCGTCGGCAGGCGAGCGGACCGGGCCGCTGTCGTCCGCCGGGGCGCCGGTGTCCGAGGTGTCGAGGTCGCGCTCGACCACGCCCCCCTCCGCGGTGGGCGCCGAGAAGTGCAGGCGGTCGGGACGCTGCGGCTGGTCCAGCCCCTTGGCATGGATGGCCGGAGCCGCGCCGGCCGGTACGGCGTCGCGCGGGCCCTCCTTCTCCAGGGACGGCGCCGGCGCCGCCTCCTCGACCGGGACCTCCTCGACCTGCTGCTCGACCTGGACCTCCAGGTTGAACAGATAGCCGACGGACTCCTCCTTGATGCCGTCCATCATGGCCTGGAACATGTCGTAGCCCTCCCGCTGGTACTCGACCAGCGGGTCCTTCTGGGCCATCGCTCGCAGGCCGATGCCCTCCTGGAGGTAGTCCATCTCGTACAGGTGCTCACGCCACTTGCGGTCGAGCACCGACAGCACCACGCGCCGCTCCAGCTCGCGCATGATCTCGGAGCCCAGCTCCTTCTCCCGCGCGTCGTACTGCTCGTGGATGTCGTCCTTGATGGCCTCGATGATGAAGTCGGCGGTCAGGCCCTCGCGGTCACCCGCGGCCTCCTCCAGTTCCTCGATGGGCACCTGCACCGGGTAGAGCTGCTTGAAGGCGCTCCACAGCCGCTCCAGGTCCCATTCCTCGGCGAAGCCCTCGACGGTCTCGGCCTGGACGTACGCCTCGATCGTGTCGTCCATGAAGTGCCGAACCTGCTCGTGCAGGTCCTCGCCCTCCAGGACACGGCGGCGCTCGCCGTAGATGACCTCGCGCTGCCGGTTGAGCACCTCGTCGTACTTGAGGACGTTCTTCCGGATCTCGAAGTTCTGCTGCTCGACCTGGGACTGCGCGGAGGCGATGGCGCGGGTCACCATCTTGTTCTCGATCGGGACGTCGTCCGGCACGTTCGCCATCGCCATCACGCGCTCCACCATCTGCGCCTTGAACAGCCGCATCAGGTCGTCGCCCAGCGACAGATAGAAGCGGGACTCGCCCGGGTCGCCCTGCCTACCGGAACGGCCGCGCAGCTGGTTGTCGATCCGGCGCGACTCGTGGCGCTCGGTGCCCAGCACATAGAGGCCGCCCAGCTCCTTGACCTCGTCGACGGCGGTCTTCACCGACTTCTCGGCCTTCTCCAGCGCGGCGGGCAGCGCGGCCGCCCACTCCTCCGGGTGCTCGTTCGGGTCGAGGCCGCGCTCGCGCAGCTCGTTCTCCGCCATGCCCTCGGCGTTGCCGCCGAGCTTGATGTCGGTACCACGACCGGCCATGTTCGTGGCGACCGTGACGGCGCCCTTACGGCCCGCCTCGGCGACGATCAGCGCCTCACGCTCGTGGTTCTTCGCATTGAGCACCTGGTGCGGGACACCGCGCTTGGTGAGCTGCTTGGAGAGGTACTCGGACTTCTCGACCGAGGTCGTGCCGACCAGGATCGGCTGGCCGATCTCGTGCTTCTCCACGATGTCGTCGACGACCGCGTCGAACTTGGCGACCTCGGTGCGGTAGATCAGGTCGGCCTGGTCCATACGGGCCAGCGGCCGGTTGGTCGGGATGGGGACGACGCCGAGCTTGTAGATCTGGTGGAACTCGGCGGCCTCGGTCATCGCCGTACCGGTCATACCCGAAAGAGTCTTGTAGAGGCGGAAGAAGTTCTGGAGGGTGATCGTGGCGAGCGTCTGGTTCTCGTCCTTGATCTCCACCCCCTCCTTCGCCTCGATCGCCTGGTGCATGCCCTCGTTGTAGCGGCGGCCGGCGAGGATACGGCCGGTGTGCTCGTCGACGATCATGACTTCGCCGTCGAGGACGACGTAGTCCTTGTCGTTCTTGTAGAGCTCCTTGGCCTTGATCGCGTTGTTGAGGTAACCGACCAGCGGGGTGTTGACCGACTCGTAGAGGTTGTCGATGCCCAGCCAGTCCTCGACCTTGGCGACGCCGGACTCGTGGATGGCGACCGTGCGCTTCTTCTCGTCGATCTCGTAGTCGCCCGTCTCCGGCTTCTGGGTGCGCGGATCGCCGGGCTCGCCCTTCTCCAGGCGCTTGACGAGCTTCGCGAAGTCGCTGTACCACTTCGTGGCCTGGTCGGCGGGTCCGGAGATGATCAGCGGCGTACGGGCCTCGTCGATGAGGATGGAGTCGACCTCGTCGACGATGGCGAAGTTGTGGCCCCGCTGCACCAGTTCGTCCTTCGACCACGCCATGTTGTCGCGCAGGTAGTCGAATCCGAACTCGTTGTTCGTGCCGTAGGTGATGTCGCACGCGTACTGCTCGCGGCGCTCAGCGGGGGACATGTTGGCGATGATGCAGCCGACGGTCAGCCCGAGGAAGCGGTGCACCCGGCCCATCCACTCGGAGTCACGCTGCGCCAGGTAGTCGTTGACCGTGATGATGTGCACACCGTCGCCCGACAGCGCGTTCAGATACGCGGGCAGCGTGCCGACCAGCGTCTTGCCCTCACCGGTCTTCATCTCGGCGACGTAACCGAGGTGCAGCGCACCGCCACCCATCAGCTGCACGTCGTAGTGCCGCTCGCCCAGCACCCGCTTGGCAGCCTCACGGACGGTCGCGAACGCTTCCGGCATCAGGTCGTCGAGGCTTTCGCCCTCGGCGTACCGCTCCTTGTACTCGTCCGTGAGTGCCCGCAGCTCGGCGTCCGACAGGTCGACGAAGTCCTCTTCGATGGAATTCACCTGCCGCGCGATGCGGTCCAGCTTGCGCAGGATCTTCCCTTCACCTGCACGCATGAGCTTGCCGAAGACGGACACTTAGGGTGGCTCCTTGCCGGTCGGGCCTGGCACGGTCTGCACGGTCAGTGCGGATGGTCGGTGCGGATACCGGCGAAGATCACCGATTTCGGCGAAGATCACCGAGGTCCTCTCCTTGCCGAGGGCCAATACCGCACCGGCCATCGTATGCGAGGGACGACTGCCCCTGTACCCCCAACGTGCCGGAGCCCCGGAAGGTGCCGGACAGCCCGACGGCACAATCAGGTTATGGAGCCCATCACACTGCACACCGAGCGGCTGGTCCTGCGCCCCTTCGAGGAGCGCGACGAGGCAGCTGTCGCCACCGCGTGCGACGATCCGGACATTCAGCGCTTCGTGCCAGTACCTGAGCCCTACACACTCAAGGATGCCGAAGACTTCGTCCGGGGTGCGAGCCCGGCCGGCTGGCGGGACGACACGATGTACAACTTCGGCGTCTTCACTCACCACGGCGAGCTTGCGGGCTCCATGGGCCTGGTCCGGCTCGCGCAGCTGCGCACCACGGAACGCCAGGCCGAACTGGGCTTCTGGACAGCCCGCGGCCACCGGCGCAAGGGCTACACGGCAGAGGCCGGGCGGGCGGTCGTCGAGTGGGCCTTCACCTCGCTGGGCGTGGAACGTCTGGAGTGGATCGCCCAGGTCGAGAACGAGGGGTCACGCGCTGTCGCCCAGCGGCTCGGCTTCGTGGAGGAAGGCGTACAGCGGGCACGCATCGTGCACAGGGGAACACGCCGCGACGCCCGCATCGCCGCACTGCTCCCCTCGGACTGGGGATACGGACTGGAGACGCCCTACCTGCCGTCGCCTCGCGAATAGCGGGCTCCGACGGGACGGAGCAGCGGGCTCCCGTGGGAAGCGGCAAGTGCGTTGTCAGTGGCCGCATTTATGGTGGGCCGCATGACGACTGGCCTGTCCACCACCGCTGTTCCGCCCGGCGCCGCAACCGCACCAGCTCCGCAGGTCTCCCTCTCCGCCGACGAGGCCCGACGGATCGTGCTGCGGGCCCAGGGGCTGCTGGGCGCCCCGGACCGGCGGGCGGGAGTGCGCGGAATGCTGCGGCGGCTGGGCGCCGTGCAGCTGGACACGATCTCGGTGCTGGCCCGGTCGCACGAACTGGTGCCCTACGCCCGGCTGGGTCCGGTGGGACGGCAGGCGGCGGAGTCGGCCTACTGGTCGGGGTCGCACACCTTCGAGTACTGGTCGCACGCCGCCTGTGTGCTGCCCATCGAGGAGTGGCCGCACTTCGCCTTCCGCCGCCGCGCCTTCCGCGACCGGGGCCACCGCTGGCACCAGATGAAGGATCGCGAGGGCTCCTGCGCCGCCGTCCGCGACCGGCTCAAGGCCGAGGGGCCGCTGACCACAGCGGGCCTGGGCGGCGGCCGTAACGGGGGCGAGTGGTGGGACTGGTCCGAGAGCAAGATCGCGGTGGAATGGCTGCTGGATGTCGGCGAGGTCGTCGTCACCGAGCGGCGCGGCTGGAAGCGCGTCTACGACCTGGCCGAGCGCGCCGTCCCCGAAGCGCTGCTCCACGACGACCTTGACGACCGCGAGTGCCTGCGCCGCCTGGTGGCCCAGGCGGGCGCCGCGCTCGGCGTCGCCACCCGTGCCGACCTGGCCGACTACCACCGGCTCAAAGGCGAGCAGGTGGACTCTGTACTGGCGGACACCGGCCTGGTCCCCGTTCAGGTACAGGGCTGGTCCCGCCCCGGCTGGGCCGACCCGGCGGCCCTGGAGAGCACCCCGCGCGGGCGGCACCGCACCACGCTGCTCTCCCCCTTCGACTCCCTCATCTGGGACCGCCCCCGCACCGAGCGCCTCTTCGGCTTCACACACCGCCTGGAGGCGTACGTCCCCAAGCCGAAGCGGGTGCACGGCTACTTCGCGATGCCCCTGCTCGCCGGCGGCAAGCTCGTCGGCCGCGTGGACCCGGCCCGCGAGGGCACCACCCTCGTCGCCCGCCAGCTCTCGCTGCAGAGCCCGAAGGCCGTGGAGCCGATGGCGCAGGCACTGGGCGAGGCCGCCGCCTGGGTGGGCTGCGACGCGGTACGGGTGGAACGCTGCGCCCCCGAAGAGCTGCGTCCCCCTCTCCGGACCGCTCTGGACGCACTGGGGCTCTGAAACACGCCGACGCCGGCAGATCGCCCAGGCCCGCCCCAGGCCCCTCCAGCAGCGCCTCAGCGGATTTCGAGGATCTTCTCCCGCATCGCATAGACCACCGCTTCCATCCGGGAGTGGAGCTGCAGCTTCTCCAGGATGTTGCGTACGTGGTTCTTCACGGTGTTCTCGCTGATGAACAGCTCTTTGGCGATGTCCCGGTTGTTCATCCCCGTGGCCACCAGCTTGAGCACCTCCAGCTCCCGGTCGGTGAGCTTGGGCGCGGGCACCAGCTTGCTCTCGTCGGTGCGCTGGATCATGGACTTGAACTCCGTGAGCAGCTTCGCCGCCATGGACGGGCTGATCTGCGACTGACCGTCGGCCACCGCCCGGATCGCCGTGGAGACCTCATCCGTGGAGATCTCCTTGAGCAGATAGCCGGTGGCACCCGCCTTGATGGCGTCGTAGAGATCGGCCTCCTCATCGCTGATCGTCAGCATGATGATCTTCGCGCTGGGCGCCACCTCCTTGATGGAGGTGCACGCCTCGATCCCGCCCCGCTTGGGCATCCGCACATCCATCAGCACGATGTCCGGCAGCAGGTCCGCCGCCTTGTCCACCGCCTCGGCCCCGTCTGCCGCCTCCCCGACGACCTGGATGTCCTCCTCCTGCGCCAGGACGATCTCCAGCCCACGCCGGAACAGCGCGTGGTCGTCGACGACCAGCACCCGGATCGGCTCCTTGCGCCGCTCCCGCTCCAGCGGCTCCTCCTCCGCCCCCGGGCCCGGGTGTGCGTCGGGCATGGGCATCACGGGCCCGAAGCTGTCCACCATCGTTCCTCCCCCTGCACCCTGGTCTCCCACCAACCCCGCTACGGCCAAAGGCGGTTGGCGTGGGTCTTGATGTTACTCATGCCGACGCCCCTGGCCGGGTCCCGCGGATCCGGCCAGGGGCGCGAACATCAAGCCGGTGGCGCACAGGGCTGTGCCAGGCCCGTGCTGGGCTGCCCGTAATGGGCTGTGCCGGTCTGCCGCCGTTCGGCGTCAGCCACCCAGCGCCCCGCCCGCTCCGGGCGGCGGCTCCTGGACGAACGGGTCCGGCTCCAGATGAATCACGCCGTAGTCGTAGCCGTGCCGCCGGTAGACGACACTGGGCTGCTTGGTCTCGGAGTCGACGAACAGATAGAAGTCGTGGCCTACCAACTCCATCTCGTAGAGCGCCTGGTCCAGCGTCATGGGTGCCGCCGCGTGCGTCTTCTCCCGGACGACGAGCGGCCCCTCGCCCTGCACCTCCAGCGGTCCCATCCTGGTGACCACAACGTGGCCGTCGGCCTCCGGGGGAGCGGCCACCGATCCGGCAGCCGCGTCGAGTTCTCCGTTGAGTTCCGACGCGAGGTGGGCGGTTGCCGCCGCCACACTCATCGGTGTGCGGCTCCCGCCACGGTGGACGCGACGCTTGTCCGCCTGCTTGCGCAGCCGGGCCTCCAGCCTGTTGGTGGCCAGATCGAGCGCCGCGTACGGGTCGGAGGCCGCGGCCTCCGCACGAATGACCGGTCCACGCGTACGCAGGGTGATCTCCACCCTGTCGGAACGGTCGGCCTGCCGGGGGTTGTGTTCCTTGGCCACCTCGACCTCTAGGTTGATCACCTTTCCGTCGAGCTTATGAACCTTCTCCAGCTTCTCGGCCACGTGCTTGCGGAACCGGTCGGGCACCTCTGTCTTTCGGCCCTTGACGACGATGTCCACGCAGAACTCCGTTCCCGGACAGTCCCACATCTCGGTGCAGAACCGTCCTTGGTGCACTGACGCCGGAGGCTCGGCCCTCCCGCCGTTGGCTCTCCGGCTCGAGGTCGGCTTGCGAGTTTCACCTCCTTCTCCCCCAGAGGGGAGATCGCCACCCAATCCGAACGTACCTCCAGCGGGGGATCCTCGGCACCCCCTACCGGCACGTACCTCCGATCAGGGGACTCATCCCTGGTATCACCTGCAACGATGTCCTCGATCCGATAGTTCCACCGCGGTCACCCGGGGCAACATTCAGTTTCCCCTGGTCACCCGTCCGAGCGCACCGCCAGCACCGCGGCCGCGGCCCCTCCTCCCAACGCCCGCGCCGCCTCGGTGAGCGACACACCTGTTGTCATTACATCGTCCACCAGCACGACCCGGCCCGCACCCAGCAGCCGTTCGCCGCCTGGCACCATCTCCAGGGCTCCGGCAAGATTCGCGGTCCGCTGTGCCGCCGTCAGCCCCGACTGGTCGACGACCCTCCGTCGTTGGCGCAGCACGGGCAGCACCCGTACGGCCATGCCCTCCCCCCTGAGCGTCCGCGCGGCCTCCTGCGCCATGCGCCGTACCGGGTCGTGCCCCCGCCCCGCGACTGCCCGGCGCGCGGAAGGCACCGGCACGAGCGTGACCGGCATCCGGCGCCGTGGGGACGGGCCGCCGTCCCGGGAGGGCGGCCCGCGCCGAGCGGGGGCGGTGGGCACGGAGGCAGGCGCTGAGGTCTCCGGCGCGTGCGAGGCCATCAGGACGGCGCGGGCGAGCACCGGTCCCAGCAACGCGGCAAGCCCAAGGGCACCGCGCTCCTTGTGAGCGAGCAGCGCGGCTCGGGTCTCGGCGGTGTACGTGAGCGCTCCGTACACCCGAGGCAGTCCGGACGGTACGCGCGAGGGCCAAACCCGCCGCGGCACCGCGCCATTCAGCACGCTGCTGCACTCGTCGCACAAGCGGTCCCGCTCGCGCGGACGACCGCAACCGGCACACCCCATGGGCAGCACCAGACCTGCGATTTCCCGCCGAAGTCCCTGCCAGGACTTCGGCATGACCCCCACTCTGGCATCCGGGGAGCGGCGCCACCACCCCTGTGGATAACTTCCGGAGCGACGTCGCTCCCAGCCCGAACAGCCATGCCGCGAGAGGGAATTACCGCAGGTCAGCGGCTCGCGCATCAGCCCGGACCACGCAACGACTCCGCTCAGCGCGGCTCAGCGGCTCCGCTCAGCAACTCAAGGGCTCAGCGCCTCAGCCCGGGTAGGCGGGAGCCGAGCCGTTCTCGGTCAGCATCTTCCAGTTCGCGTCGGGAGGCAGCCGTACGATGCCGTCCTCGGAGTCGGCGAGCAGCGGCTTGCTCTCGTCCTCGGAGGCGGCGACCCCCGTCACGTCGGTGATCCCCGGGAGGGTCGGCTGGTCCGAGACCGAGCCGTCGGTCTCCATGTACTGCAATTGCTGCACGCTCCCGGACTCGCGCCCCACCACCACGAGCCGGCTGCCGCCCGCCCACGACGCCGCCGAGACATCCACCAGCTGGGGTGCCACGGGGCGGAGTTGCTCCACCGTCACGCGGGGCTTCTTCGTCGTACCCCCGCGCACCACTCGGCCGAGCTGGAGCGATGCCTGCCCGTTGCGTTCACGTACGCGCAGCGCGATCCGTACCCCGTCGGAGGAGATCCGCAGCGACTCGATGCGCTCCCCCTTGTCCAGGTCCGGTACGCGTACCTCGTCGGGCCGCTCCTTGCCGCTGCGCAGCCGCAGCAGCCGGGGGTTGTCCGGGTCGCGGTCGGCCACCCACAGATCACCGAGCCCGTCCCAGCTGGGCGCCGTCAACCGGTCGTTCTCGTTCTTGGCCTTGCTGGTGAGCACCGGGTCATCGTGCGTGGTGGCCGCGCTGCTTCCCTCCAGTGAGGCGACGTAGAGCCCGCGCCGCCCGCGCGAGACGGCGGCCCCCTCGTTCTCGATCCGGTTCACCGCTACGGCGCCCATCTCCACCTGCCCGCTGCCCAGCGGACCTTCGACCGGGTGCGGCGACTCGTTCTTACGCTGGACGGCGGCGACCCGGTGGTTCTCGTCGACGAAGTACGCCTTCTTCGCACTGCCGTTGAGGCGCCCCGGCTGGTATGCGGCGACTTGTTCCCGCGTCTGTGCGCACAGCTCGCGGTTCTTCGGCCCCACCAGTTCCACCTTGCCGACCTTCGCCGACGCCTGGTCCTGCACCGTGTACAGCACCTGCGCGGCCATCCGCACGCACTGCTTGCCCCCGGCCGTGGCCCCCCGGGCGTTGAGCCGTACGCGCAGGACTCCCGAGTCGTCCACCGAGAGGTGCTGTCCGGGCGCCAGGCGGGTCCCGCGGGGGAACGAGGAGTTGACCACGCGGTCGATCCATCCGGACGGCCCCTGCAACAGCGCGGAGACCGTCTTGGTGACCGGGTCGATACGACGACGCAGATAGACCGGATCGGCCACGAGCACGTTCTGACCATCCGTGATCGAATCCGCATCCGGGCCGAGCTGCGCGTAGTAGTAGGTGTTGATGGGACGGTAGATGCGCTGAAAGTCGGACTCGCCGAGCACGAGGCCGTCCGGCATCTCGTCGATCCGCCACTCCCCGTCCACCTTGGTCAGATGAAAGACCTCGCTGTAGTCGCCCTTGGAGGGCGAATAGGCATGCTTGCTGTCCACCTCGGCCATCCGGGCCCCGGAGACCTCCACGGAGTAGCCGTCATCCGTGGGTGGACTGATGCGCCGGGGTGCCTTCGCCGCACTCGGCCCCTCCGAGAGGACGGTCGTCGACGCGAACGGGTCCCAGCGGCGGGCCAGACTGCGGGTCAGATATTCGCGCGCGGTGGGAAAAGTGGCCTCGTCGCTGGTCGTCGCCTCCAGGAAGCCCCGCACGATCTGCGCCGGCGCCTCACCCTTCTGTGGGCTGACGCTGTAGACGCGCACCTGGGAGTCGCCGTCGGCGTGGTGCGAGGAGCTGACATGTTTGACCTTGCCGCCGTCCGGCATCGACGCACACCCGGCCAGCAGTGTCCCGCACGCGGCGAGGATGACCAGCGCGCGCTGCCGTCGCAGCGCGCCTCCCCCACATTTCGTGCGCCCCTGGGCGGCGCTCATCCCCGCTCCCCTCCGGACCGTCCCACTCGCTCGTCGTCCCGCACGCCTCCGGTGGCCCCGCCCGTCGCCACCGGTGAAGCGCCCGCCGGCGCGGCCGTCCGCTCCCGTTCGCGTGCCCGCTCCCGCTTTCGGCGCGAATCCTCGGGCTCCAGCCGCAGCGGCGAGCCACGCAGCGGCTCCCCGGCCGTACAGGGCAGTACGAGCAGGAACTGCGAACCGTCCCCCTGCGCACCCCAGGCCCGCAGCCACCCGCCGTGCAGCCGGGCGTCTTCCAGCGCGATCGACAGCCCCAGCCCCGTGCCGCCCGTCGTCCGGGCCCGCGCCGGGTCGGCACGCCAGAAGCGGTTGAAGACGCGCTCCGCCTCGCCCTCCTTGAGGCCGACGCCGTAGTCCCGTACGGCCACCGCCACCGCACCGCCGCCGGTCGCCAGCCGCACCACGACGTCAGCGCCCTCACCATGCTCGACGGCGTTGTCGACCAGGTTGCGGAGCACCCGCTCGATCCTGCGCCCGTCCACCTCCGCGATCACGGGCTGCTCGTCACCCCGTACGAGAATCCTTCCGCCCTTGCGCTCGGCGAGCGGCTCACAGCCCTCGACGACCCGGTGCACCACATCGCGCAGGTCGACGGCGCTCGCCTCCAGATTGGCAGCGCCCGCGTCGAACCGGCTGATCTCCAGCAGGTCGGCCAGCAGGGACTCGAACCGGTCGAGCTGCCCGAGCAGCAGTTCGGCCGAGCGTGCGGTCGCCGGATCGAAGTCCTCGCGCGCCTCATGGATGACGTCGGCCGCCATCCGCACCGTCGTCAGCGGCGTCCGCAGCTCGTGCGAGACGTCCGAGACGAAGCGGCGCTGCATCCGGGACAGCTCCTCCAGCTGCTGGATCTTGACCTGGAGATTCTGCGCCATTTTATTGAAGGCTTCCCCCAAACGGGCGATGTCGTCCTCGCCGGTGACCTTCATCCGCTCCTGGAGCCGGCCGGCCGCCAGCCGCTCGGAGATCCCGGCGGCCATCCGTACGGGCGTCACCACCTGCCGCACCACCAGCCACGCGATCGCGCCCAGCAGCACCACGACGAACACCCCTGCGGTCGCCAGCGTGCCCTTGACCAGGCTCAGCGACTCCTCCTCCTGGGCGAAGGGGAAGACGTAGTAGAGCTGGAAGGGATTGCCGCGTGCGTCGTTGAGGCGCTTGCCGACGATCAGTGCCGGGTCGCTGCTGTGGTCCTGCCGGTAGACGCGCGCGTAGCGGCGGTGCGGCCCCGGCTCGTCGTCGAGGGCCTTCCGCAGGTCCTTGGGGATGCTCTCCTCGGGGCGGATGTCGCCGGAGGAGCGCGGGCCGCGGGTGGTGAGGCTGCTGTTGCCGAGGAACGGCGACTCGTTGTTGTCGGAGCCGAGCGCCACCACCGAGTAGACGCCTTGCCCGCCGCTGGCGAGCTGCTCGACCAGGTTGTTCAGCCAGGTGCCGGAGTTCTGAGCACTTCTGCTGCCGCGGATGCTGTCCTCGCCGCTGGGGCCGCTGCCCGCGCTGTCGGCCATCCGTTCGGCTGCGGCGAAGCCGCCCGATGCCTGGCTCTGCGCTGTCTGCTCCTTGGCCTCCAGCAGACCGTTGCGGACCTGCACGATGACGACGAGCCCCAGCAGCAGCACGACACCGAGCGAGAGCAGCAGCGTGGCCACGACAACCCGGAGCTGGATGTTCCGCCGCCACAGCCGCATCACCGGCAGCAACGGCCTGCGCACCCACCGCACGAAAAAGCGCACCATGGGGCGCGCGCCGGGACCGGTCGCGCCCTCGGGGAGGAGACCGTCGGAGAAGAGGACACCACTTCGCCACAAACGCCCGAATTTGGATATATCGGACTCGCGACCAGCGCCTCGCCCCCCACCCGTGCGGTGCGGTGCGGTGTTACGGGTCATCTCAGCTGGGCCCGGCCTTGTATCCCACGCCGCGCACGGTCACCACGATCTCCGGCCGCTCCGGATCCTTCTCGACCTTGGAGCGCAGCCGCTGCACATGGACGTTGACCAGCCGGGTGTCCGCCGCGTGCCGGTACCCCCACACCTGCTCCAGCAGCACCTCGCGCGTGAAGACCTGCCACGGCTTACGCGCCAGCGCCACCAGAAGATCGAACTCGAGCGGGGTCAGCGCTATGGACTGCCCCTCCCGCTTCACCGAGTGCCCGGCCACATCGATCACCAGATCGCCGATGGCCAGCTGCTCCGGCGTCGGCTCCTCGGAACGGCGCAGCCGCGCCCTGATCCGTGCCACCAGCTCCTTCGGCTTGAACGGCTTGACGATGTAGTCGTCGGCCCCCGACTCCAGCCCGACCACCACATCGACCGTGTCGCTCTTGGCGGTGAGCATGACCACCGGCACCCCGGACTCCGCCCGGATCAGGCGGCACACCTCGATACCGTCCCTCCCCGGCAGCATCAGGTCGAGCAGCACCAGGTCAGGCTTGGTCTCCCGGAAGGCGGCAAGCGCCTTGTCGCCGTCCGCGACGAACGACGGTTCAAAACCTTCTCCGCGCAGAACAATGCCGAGCATCTCTGCCAGTGCGGTGTCGTCATCGACGACAAGGACGCGTCCCTTCATGCCTTCATCATCCCATTAGCCGATCGTGCCGCCCTCCTACGTGATGTGTAACACAGCTCCGCGATACTGCCGGGTGTCACGGGAGAGGCCACCCCCTCATCCGTCACCACGGCCGTGACCAGCGCAGACGGCGTCACATCGAACGCAGGATTGTAGGCTTGCGCCCCCACCGGAACCAGCGCCGGACCCACTCCCGGATCCTCTCCGAAGGTCGGCCCAGGGCCGGTCCCAGGACCCATCGGTCTCGCCCATGGCCCCTCGGTCACCTCGTGCGCCGCCCGCTGCTCCACCTCGATGCCGCTGCCCGACTCCGTGTCCAGGTCGATCGTCGTCACCGGAGCCACCACCACGAACGGCACCCCGTGATGCCCGGCCAGCACCGCCAGCGAATACGTCCCGACCTTGTTCGCGACCGACCCGTCCGCCGCGATCCGGTCGGCCCCCACCAACACCGCATCCACCTCACCGGCCGCGAACAGCGACCCCGCGGCACTGTCCGCCAGCACGCTGTAGGCCATCCCGGCCTCTGCCGCCTCGTACGCCGTCAGCCGTGCCCCCTGCAACAGCGGCCTCGTCTCCCCCACCCACAGCCGCCGCAGCTCACCGGCACGGTGCACCGCCTTGACGACGGCCAGCGCCGTGCCGTCCCCACCCGAGACCAGCCTCCCGGTGTTGCAGTGCGTCAGGACCCGCAGCCCGCCGCCGGGCACCAACTCTGCCAGCAGCGCACGCCCGTACTCGGCTATCCGGTCGCTCGCCTCGGCATCCTCCCGGTGCAGCGCCCGCGCCTCCGCCAGCGCCCGAGCAGCGGCGGCCGCCTCACCTTCCCCCTCCCGGACCGCCTCCCGGTACGCGGCCTCCACCCGCCGCGCCCCGTACGCAAGATTCACCGCCGTCGGCCGCGCATGCGCCAGCTGCTCCGCGGCATCCGCCACATCGAACCCACGCGCCGCCGCCAACGCGACCCCGTATCCCCCGGCTAGGCCCAGAACCGGCGCACCCCGCACCGCCAGCGACCGGATCGCGTCCACCAGCGCCGGCACATCGGTGCACACCAGCTCCGCCTCCTCCGCCGGCAGCCGAGTCTGGTCGAGGAGCACGACGACGGGCCCCTCCGGCAACTCCTCGTAACGGATCACGGGCACACACTCATCAGCCATCCGTCCAGTCTGCCCGCTCGGCGCAGGCCCGATGAAGGGCGTCGCCCGCTCCCGCCCGGCCGCACCCGCACAGCCCCGTGGCACGATGGGCAACCCAGCAGGCACGGGACTACCCACCACGAGGTGACCTCAAGTGAACGACTCCCCGGGCTGGGCTTCGCCCGGATCCGCTTCGCCCGACCCCCGTCCCTCCGGCAACCCCGAAGAGGACGACGGCACCCCCGGCGACGACACGGAGCGCACTTCCTCCGAGGCAGCACCCCGCCCCGCAACAGACGACAGCCCCCGCCCCAGCAAGTGGGCCGCCGACCAGCCCCCCGCCGCCCCTCAGGGCTGGACCTGGGGCGACCAGTGCGATGACCGAGGCCGGCGCAAGGGCCGAGGCCCTGTCCCCAGGCAGCACCCCGCCCGGCCCTCGAACCAGGCAGGCGGATGGGGTGCCACCCCACCGCCCGGTGCCGGCCCCAACCCCGGCTGGAACAGCGCCGGCTGGGCCCAGCCTCCGCTGGCCGCGAAGCCCGGCGTCATCCCGCTCAGGCCCCTGGGCATCGGCGAGATCCTGGACGGCTCCGTCAGGGCTATGCGCGCCCACTGGCGCACCGCGCTGGGCATCTCCCTGGTCGTCGCCGTCCTCACCGAACTCGTCTCGGTCATCACCATGCGCCTCTGGTTCGGCGACACCAGCGAACTCGAAGCCCTCGCCGACAACGACAACCCCAGCCTCCAGGACCTCAACAACGCCCTCACCAGCACCCTCGGCAGCGTCAGCGTGCCCGGCGTCGTCGGCATGCTCGGCACCGTGATCGCCACCGCCATGCTGACCGTGGTCGTCAGCCGCGCGGTCCTCGGCCGCCAGGTCACTCTCGGCGATGCATGGCGGGACGCCCGCCCTCAGCTGCTGCGCCTGCTCGGCCTGCTGGTCCTCATTCCCCTCCTGGTCGCCCTCGTCCTCCTCGGCTGCCTGCTTCCCGGCATCCTCACCGCATTCGCGGGCCCGGCCGGCCTGGCGGTCTCCCTCCTCTTCCTCGGCCTGCTCGGCGGAATAGCCGCTGCCGCCTGGGTCTGGGTCCGCTTCTGCCTCGCACCCCCGGCCCTGATGCTGGAGAAGCAGGGCCTCATCGCCTCCATGCGCCGCTCAGCCAAGCTGGTACGCGGCAACTGGTGGCGCATCCTGGGGATACAGCTCCTCACCCTCCTCCTCGTCTTCGTCATCTCCTTGGTGGTCTCGTTGCCGACCACCGCCATCTCCGCACTCGTCAGCGGCGGAGACACCCTCACGGACCCGGCTGCCGCCACCCGCTGGACCTCCCTCGTCATCAGCGGCATCGGCTCCGTTCTCGCCTCGACCGTCTCCCTCCCCCTCAGCGCGGGCATCACCGCCCTCCTCTACCTCGACCAGCGCATCCGCCGCGAGGCGCTCGACCTCGAGCTGGCCCGCGCCGCGGGCGTCCCCGGCTTCGAGCGCCAGGATCCCGAGCCGCCCGCTCCGGAAAGCTGACGTCATGCCGGGGGGGATACGCCGAACGCGAGCTGTCCCGGCCTGAGTACCACGAGCACGGCCCCAACCTGCTCCAGCGCGCCCTCGACTGACTGCGGCACCGCATCGGCGATCTGCTCACCACTGCAGCCGAAGCCACACCAGGCGGCTGGGTGGCCTCACCACCATCGCGCTCCTCTGTGTCCTCCCTCTCGTCGCCCTCCGCCTCACCCTGGGCAAACTCCGCCCTGTGCCGACCACAGGCTCCGTCCCCCCTCTCCACCGATCGGCCGCGCAGCACAGCCGACCATCGGCCCGCCGCCAAGTCCCACGCAGCGGCCGGCCACTGGAGCACAGCCCTCCAGAAACGGATGCGCGCCATCGTCCGCTCCCTCGAAGAGCGTGCACTGCTCGGCCCTCGGCCGGGCCACACTGCCGACGAAGCCGCCGCCGAGGCAGGCAACACCTTCCCGCCCACGCCGACCAACTACGCGCCGCCCTCACCTTCGACTAGTGCCGTATCAGGCAAGGTTCGCCCTGAACGGCCTGTGTTGGGCATGGTGCCTGGGCTGTTGCTCGTCGTCAGTTACCGGCTGGGATGGATGAGTGTGCGGAAAGTTATCGACACCCGCCGCCCACGCGGGACGCGACCTGTTGGGCCAGGGTCACTCTTGCGCGCCGCAATGGCATGGCGCCATGTGTACCGCGCTGGACCGGTCATGACGAGCAGGCTGCCCGGTGCGAGAGGCACCGCCAGCTTCGAGCCATCCTCGGGATTGGTGAAGTCCATGTGGCAGTTAGAGCCTAGGGAGAGCGCCGTGACGACCGGGCCGAAGTGCGGCAGGCTGTCGATATGGGCGCTGATGCCCTGCCCCGGCTGGTATTCATTGATGATCACTTGATCCGCTTCCCGGTCCATCAGCCCCTCGCTGACCAGGCGGGTGGCCGCTTGCCGTGCCCAAGTCGGAAGCGGTGGCACGGCAGTCTGCGAGGGTGCGGCCACGCTGCGGCGTCCGTAGTCGTATCGATGGCCGTAGTGCTGTACGCGCCGCTTCAGCTGTGTCGACCACGGCTCGGTGTCGATGTCAGAGAGCAGGGTGTCTTGGGCCTCCGGACTGATCCAACCGGCGGTGTAGTGCAGTCCCGGCACCGAAGTGGACGGTTCTGAGAGGGAGGTGACATCGCTGTCGAAGGGGAGTTGACCGGAAGTCTCAGACATGCCCGCAGAGTAGCCAGTCCTTCCCTCACGCTGTGCGGGTGGCGGAACGAGTACGCGTCCGCGAGATCGATGACGACGAGGGGCAGGGCCTGTTGCGGATCATCCGCAGAGGTACGGGGTCGGTGGTGACCTGGCGGCGGGCCCAGATGGCGCTGCTGTCCGCGCAGGGCATGCCGGTGGCGAAGATCGCCGAGGGGACCTTCACCAGCCCGGACCGGGTCCGGGATGTGATCCATAACTTCAACGCCGACGGCTTCGACTCGCTCTACCCGAAGTACAAGGGAGGCCGGCCCATGACCTTCACCCTGCCCGAGCGCCGCAAGATCAAGAAGATCGCCAAGTCCAGGCCGGCCGAGCACGACCTGCCGTTCTCGACCTGGAGCCTGGCCAAGCTCGCCGACTTCCTGGTCGCCGAGGGGGTAGTCGACGACTTCAGCCACGAGGGCTTGCGAGTCCTGCTCTGCGAGGAGGGCGTGTCCTTCAACGCATAGACCTGGAAGACCTCCCGCGACCCCGACTACGCCGCCAAGAAGGCACGCGTCGAGCACCTCTACGCCATCGCCGACGGCGAGGTCATACCCGAGGACGACGAACCCGAAGTCGCTTTCCGCACTGACGAGTTCGACCCGCTCAAGCTCCAGCCCCACCCCGGGCGGCAATGGGCCGAGCGCCGCGGTAAGCACAAGGACCCCCACCGGAACCCCCCGACCCCGCAGGGGGCGACCTACACCCGCCCGCACGGGGTCCGCCACCTGTTCGCAGAAGAACCGCACGAGGTTCCTTCAGTTCTGCCGCTACCTGCGCAGCCTCTACCCGCCCGAGATCAGGACCGCGATCGTGCTCGACAACTCCTCCCCGCACCTGACCACGAAGAAGGACACTCGGGTCGGCGACTGGGGCCAACAACGTCGAGTTCGCCGACACGCCGACCAACAGTTCATGGCTGACCCGCATCGAGGCTCAGCTCACCGCCCTGCGCTACTTCGCGCTGGACGGCACCGACCACCCCAGCCACAAGGAACAAGGCAGCATGATCCGCCGCTAGATCATCTGGCGGAAAAGCACGCCACCGACGAACGGCTACGCGCAGTGGTCAACAGGCGAACGTTGCCTGATACGGCACTAGGTCACCTATGCCGGCCGCCCAGCCGACCAGGTTGGCTACACACTCCTCCGCGATAACGACAACGCCCTCCTGCGCTGCACCCCCGCTCTCCCCGCCGCTCTCACCTCCCCAGCGCCGACCACCAGCGAAGAAATCGTTTAAGAGCCGCGGCTCCCATCTCTCCCCCCGGCCCACCTCAGCCTCACCCACAGCGCGTCACCTCTGACGCCAAGCCCGCGGTCTCCTCCTGGCCGCCGCCATCCTCGCCGAGGCAGGAGTGCCGTCGCCGCCCTGCGCTCGGACGAGCACACCGGCTCCCTAGACCCCCCGCGCGGCCACCCCTACGGCAGCAAGGCCGTCTCCCACCTCCTCGCCGAACGCGGCGCATCCACCAAGGTCCTCACCAGCTCCACAGCCATCCCCCAACAGGCCGGAGCCGACACCACTCTCCTCATTCCGTTCTCCACCGATGTGTACTTGGCCCTTAAGGCTCCAGGGCGTCTGTGAAACAGAGCCGGGGGGGAGCAGAGCGAATTCCCCCGCCCGGGAAAGGGCCTGGGAAAGAATTTAGGCATGGAAAAGCCCCGTTGGCGTCAGCCAACGGGGCTTTCCTCACAAAGAGTTCGGCGGTGTCCTACTCTCCCACACGCTCCCGCATGCAGTACCATCGGCGCTGAAAGGCTTAGCTTCCGGGTTCGG
>NZ_JBQQBV010000047.1:0-14737 GCF_052246355.1 Streptomyces sp. 3N207
GCCCGAACCGGCCCGCGAACCGCGCCACGAAGTCATCAAATGCGCCTGACCAACCGTCAGTTATCTCTTCAAGCACGAGATGATCAACGACAACAAGCACACTCCGTCACGGAGTGTCGTTGCAGTACTAGAGACACTGCAGGCCGAGGCGCAGCGAGCGGGCGGTTCTGGAAGCCTGCCGTGCTCATGTGCCGAATGGGGGGCGTTGGACGCTGAACGGGCCCCACGAGTCCGGCCGCATGTCGCGGCACATAACATCCGCATGCGAGGAATGGACACTTGGGAGGTCAACTGATGCGTACAGGCAGAGCAGTTAGTGCGGCTGCCGCGACCCTTGCCGGGCTGCTCGCCGCCACCAGCCTGAACCTGGCACCGGCCCAGGCCCAGGCCCACGGTGGAGTTCACCATGGGGGTGGGCATACGTGCTCGCCGTATGTCTCAATTGACCGTTACTCAGACGCCCTGGACAAAACCACATTCCAGGGCTCGTACGTCGGCAACCTCTCCGCCCTCGCGCCCCAGACCCATGGCCGGATCGCCGCGCTGTCCGACCGGTCCAAGCTGTTCAGTCTCGACGCCAGGACCCATCGCCCGCAGCGGGTCATTCCGCTCACCGACGAAGAGGGCACAGAGATCGACTCCGAGGGCCTGGTCGTCGACCACGACGGCAGTTACTTCGTCACATCGGAAATCGAGCCGTCCGTACGCCACTACGACAACGACGGCCGGCTGCTGGACCGACTGCCTGTGCCGGACGAGCTGCGGGTGGCTCCGGCCGGCCGCGGGCAGGAGAACCAGACCTTCGAAGGGCTGACCCTGTCCCCTGACGGTCGCGCGCTCACCGCGTCCATGGAGGGTCCGCTCGTTGAGGAGCCCTCAGACAGCCGAGGAAGGCGGGTTGTCCGGTTCCAGACCTGGCAACGCCACGGCGACACGTTCGAACTGGGACGGCAATACCGCTACCCCCTCGACAAAGACCTCCTCGTCCCCGAGGTCCATGCGCTCAGGGACGGGCGGTTCCTTCTCCTGGAGAGGGGTTTCGAACCGAGCATCGGTAACACAATCCGCCTCTACCTGGCCGATCCCCGTAAAGCCGACGTAGCCGCGCCCATGGACAAGAAGCTCCTCGCCGACCTCGGCAACTGTCCTTCCCTGGGCGCGCACCTGCCGCAGCCCTCGAGCCACCCACTGCTCGACAATATCGAAGGTATGACGGTCATCGGCCGAACATCGGACCGGCGGCTGCGACTGCTATTGGTCAGCGATGACAACGAGAGCTCTAAGCAGGTCACGCGCCTGTACGAGTTCACCGCACGAGTCCCGGCCTGACAACGGAACATTCCGCAACGGATGCCGGGGTCGGGGCGTGTCCACGGGCACGCCCCGCCGGGCGCATGCGGGCGTTGACGCTTTCGATCGCGCGGCGCGCGCTGCTGAAGGGCCGCCCCCGCTGCGATGCGGCCGATAAGTGAGCTGGGCTGGTGCCTAGCTTGATCTTTAACCTGTGCGCCGTGGGCGAGGGGTGGTTGACGTCTTCTTCTTCCGTTTCGCAGTGTCCGTTTTGCGGACTGTGTGGACGTCGTGGCGTGGGGTGGGGCGGGTGTTCTTGCGGCCTGGTGGCCGTCCCGGTCCTGGGCTGGTGAGTTTCGGTGCTCTGGCCGGGCATGCGGCCTTGGGACGCAGGTGTCGGAAGTCGCGGCGAACGCGGGCGGGAGTGAGCCTGTGCGGTTCGCTGGGCCTCTCCCATGGCCGCCGCAGATCGGCTGCCAGTGGCCGGGCGAGCCGGAGTTGGGCATAGACAGCGAGGATCAGCCAGGTCCACCGGTCGGCTGCATCGGGTGTGCGGATCTTGGGGCAGGTCCAGCCCAGGGTCTGCTTGAAGAAGCGGAAGGTGTGCTCGATGTCGAAGCGCCGCAGGAAGACCTGCCAGAGCCGGTCGGCATCCTCGGCGGTGGCGCCGGTGCCCGACCACCACAGCCATACCGGCTTCGGGACGGCTCCGCTGGGCAGCTGCTCGACACGCAGATGGATCACGGTGCCCTCGATGACCGGAAGAGCCCCCAGTTGGGCGGTCCAGGCGGAACGATGGGTCAGCCGCGGGTGGAGCCGGTCCCATGCCTGTGCGGTGGCCTTGCCGTAAAGTCGGGTCCCAGCCGCGGTCTGGGCATCGGGTGTGCCCCAGGTGGCCGGGTCGCCGAAGACGAACTCGCCGCCGTGACGCGGCGGGCGGCCCATGGTGTGCGGTTCGCGCGGCGGTGCGGCCCGGCGCAGGACACGGTCCGAGCGCATCCGGCCAGCACCTGCACGGGCAGGTCTTTGAGGAGGAAGGCCAGGCGGGGCACGTCGTAGCCGGCGTCGACCATGACGAGGATGTCCAGGTCGCCCTGGCGCCACTGCCCGGCTTCGATGAGCCTCTCGATGAGCTCGCGCATCTGCCGGGCGGTCACCGTGGCGCCGTCGTCGCCCGGGGCCAGCCGGAGTGCGTCCAGCGGTGCGGTCCACGAGCTGCGGCCCGTCTCCAGCGCGCAGATCACCGAATATGGCCAGCCGGGGACGGGAATGTGCTGGTCCTTGCCGCGGCCGTAGGTGTGACACAAGATCCGCTCGGGCGAGGTGTGCGCATCCGGCCGCAGCCAGCAGGTGATGTCGGCAGCCAGCACCAGCCGGCCGTCGGCCGCCCTGGGCAGCGGCACTGCCGCCAGGGCCCGTCGCAGCCGGGACACGTCCACCCGCCCCGTCGACAGGGCGGAGTACAGGCTGCCGTGCCCACGGCGATGCTCGCCCACCAGCGACAACTCGACCAGCGACCTGACCGGGCCATCCGCACACAACACTGCATCCGCCAACTCGAACAGGGCATCCGCACGCGAGGTCAGACACGAGTAGAACTCGCCCCGGATTCCTAATGGTGTTTGTCAAGCCGCAAGGGTGGGCGGCGGCACCGGTTCGTAGCACCGTCCGTCGCGTAGAAGAGCCCAGAGAACGTTGACGCGGCGGCGAGCGAGAGCGAGTACGGCCTGGGTGTGACGCTTCCCCTCAGCCCGCTTGCGTTCGTAAAAGCGACGTGAGTCCTCGCAGTACCGGATGCTGAACAGTGCGGAGGTGTAGAAGACGCGCTGGAGGCGACGGTTGTATCGCTGGGGGCGCCGCAGGTTGCCGCTGATCTTGCCGGAGTCGTGGGGAACGAGCGCGACCCCGCCGAAGCCTGCGAGGCGATCGGAGGTTCCGAAGACGCTCATGTCGCCGCCTGTGGCGGCCAGGAACTCGGCTCCGAGGATCATGCCCAGTCCGGGCATGCTGGTGATCACGTCGAAGGTGTGGTGGTCACGCAAACCGGGCCTCGATGAGCTTGTCGAGCTCATCGATCTCATGGTTGAGGCACAGCACCTCCTTTCGCCAGCGTGTGCACCATCTGAGCGGCCAGCTTCTCCCCAGGGAGGCTGGTGTGCTGGCGGTCGGCGGCCTCAACGGCCTTTCCGGCGAGCTGGCCAGCACGGGTGACTTTGCGGTTGCGGAGCCAGGTCTCCAGCCGCTTGGCGCCGACCCTGCGGATGGCAGCCGGGGCCTGGTATCCCGTCAACAAGATCAGTGGGCCGGTGTTGACCAGGTCCAGGGCGCGTTCCAGGCTCGGGAAGATGCCATTGAGCTGGAATCGGAGCCTGTTGACGACGCGTGTGCCGTCAGCGACCAGGTCCATGCGCCGGTTGGTGAGAATTTTGAGGTCGGTGACGGTCTCGTCGCTGGTGCGTAAGGGGAGAAGATCACGGCGGACGCGGATCTGGTCGGCGATGACGGCCGCGTCCTTGGCGTCGGTCTTGCCCTCACCGCGGTAGCCCTCGGAGGCTCGGTGAATGGCCCGGCCGGAGATGTAGTGCACCGGCTGATCGTGGTTGAGCAGGATGGCAATGGTCAGGGCGGCGAGGCCGTCAGCCAGGTCGATGCCCCAGGTCACCTCGTCGCCCAGGGCGAGCACATCCGCCAGGAGTTCGAGCAGCTCCGGTTCGTCATTGGCGACGCGTCGAGACAGCAGACGCCGGCCGCCTTCGTCGATCGCGACACAATGGTGATGGGTCTTTCCTGCGTCGATGCCGGCCCAGATTGCGGCCATGTGTGCCTCCGTGCGGGTGCTGTTGATGCCTTCCCACGGACGACCTCGCTGTCGATTCCCTACTGAGCGATCATTCGCAATTCCTAATTGGCAGCCGAGTCGTCGCTGGGCGTCGGGTGGCCAATCCGGGGTAGCCATCAGCGGCAGAAGCGTGAGAGCCACACCCGACGCCCTTGGGCGGGTCAACCATACGAAGGGCTCACCACGACCCGCAGAACAACGTAGGGAAGCGTGACAGTTCCGCGAACGGCCCCACCACAGCAGTGTTGTGCAACAGACTCATCCCACGGCCTTCGTGCTGAACTTGTGTGTCCTTGGTCGGAGCACATGATCAGTCGAAGGCCGCCCGCACGTACGGAAGTTACCGTCCCGAGTGATCAAGTTCGAGGACGCATTCGACCCCCGACCTTAAAGATCAAGCTAAAGCGTGTCCGTTAAATGCGAGCCCAGATCAGCACTGTGGCGAGGACCGCGGCCGAGCGGTAGACGATCGCGAGCTTGTCGAACCTCGTGGCCAGGCCCCGCCACTGCTTGAGCAGGACGAAGGACCGCTCGACCACGTTACGGTTCTTGTAGGCCACCGGATCGAGCTTTGACGGACGCCCGCCGACTGAACCGCGGCGGCGACGGTGCTCCTGCTGGTCACGCCGTTCAGGGATGACCGCGGTGATCCCGCGGGCCTTGAGCGCCGCTCGGATCGCGCGGGAGGAGTAGGCCTTGTCCCCGAGCAGCATGGTCGGGGTCGTACGCGGGCGGCCTGCTCCGGTCCTGGGGACTCGCAGGTCGCCCAGCAGCAACGGCAAGGACTGGCCGTCGTGCGCCTGCCCGGGCGTCACAACGACGGCCAGCGGTCGGCCCTGACCGTCCACGGCGTGGTGGATCTTCGTGGTCAGCCCGCCGCGGGAACGGCCGATCGCGTGCCCGGCGGGCTCTCGGTGGGCGTCGAGGCCCTGCCCTCGGGCTGCGGCCCGGCACTTCTCGGAGCGGCGGGTGTTGGTGGCGTGCTGGTGGGCCCGGGTGATGGTGGAATCCCCCGCCACCCGCCAGTCGATCAGCCCATCGTCGTCCGCGCGGGCGAGCAGGACGCCGAGCACGCGGTCCCAGGTCCCGTCGGCGGCCCAGCGGCGGTGGCGGGACCACACGGTCTTCCAGGATCCGAACCTAGCTGGGAGGTCTCGCCAAGGAATACCGGTGCGGTACCGGTAGACGATCGCCTCCACCATGCGGCGGTGATCGGCCCACGGCCTGCCACGACGACCGGTACTCGAGGGCAGCAGAGGTCGGATGCGGTCCCACTGCCGGTCGGTCAGCCGGGCATGACGAGGCATCAGGATCAGACCGTGGAGGTACTGTGCACCCGGCCCTGCAGCGCGGCCGGGCTCAGTCGATTTTCTTGATCACCCGGGCGGGCACTCCCGCGACCACGGTGCCGGCAGGGACATCACGAGTGACCACCGCGCCTGCAGCGACCACCGCACCGGCACCGATGGTCACCCCTTGCGTGATCACGGCAGCCGTCCCGATCCAGACGTCGTCTTCGATGGTGATCGAGGCGAAGGAGAGGTACTCGCGGCGCTCGGCCAGGGGCAGTGGATGGCCTCCGGTGATGAGGCTGACCTTCGGAGCGATCATGACGCCGTTGCCGATACGGATGCCTCCCTTGTCCATGAAGGTGCATCCCTGGTTGACGAAGATGTTCTCCCCGAACGTCGTGTTCAGCCCATACTCCGTAAAGAACGGCGGGTAGATCATCACCGACTCCGGCAGCGGGCCACCGAACACAACAGAAAGCAGTTTCGCACGGCCTTCGCTGTCGCTGAACGGAAGCACGTTCAGTCGAGACGTCGCATCGGTCACCTCAACGATCCGCTCCGCATGATGCGCGAACTCAGGCGTCTGGACATACATGACCTGCTCTGTGCGGGTAGACATGCGCTGATCCCACCACCGCGCAGAACACTCGATCAAACAACCCTGCACCACACCAGACACAACCAATGGTTGTGGAAGTAGGGTGAAGGCGTGGATGCTGAAGCGCTGCGGACGTTCCTGGCCGTCGCCGAGACCGGCCAGTTCCAGGCTGCGGCCGACGAGCTGGGGATCAGCCAGCAGGCGGTCTCCAAGCGGATCGCGGCCCTGGAGAGGCACATCGAGGTCACGCTCCTGGTCCGGACCTCCCGAGGCTCCCGGCTGAGCAAGGACGGGCAGGTCCTCGTGCCGCACGCCAAGAAGGTCCTGGCGGCCATCGAGCAGGCCGAGCAGGCTGTGCGCCCCGGCAGCCGGCCCATGCGCGTCGACGTCCTCAATCGGCGCATCGCTCCTGCCCAGGCCGTCCACCGGTTCTACGGCTCCCACCCCGAGACGGACCTGGACGTGGTCACGCTGAGCATGGAGAACGCCGCCCAGGCCGCCCAAGGTGCTCGAAGGGACCGTCGACGCGTCCTTCCGCGCCCTGCCGGCAGACCAGGTCCCGGCCGGGATCAGCACCGAACGACTCCTGGGCGCACCCCTGGAGCTCCTGGTCGGGCCCGGCCATCCGCTGGCCGGCACGCCCTGGGTCAGTCCTGCGGACCTGGCGGGCCACCGCGTCTGGATCCCCGGGATCAGGCCGGGCACGGAATGGGCGGCGTTCTGCCAGGCGCTGTCCGAGGCGTTCGGCCTGAGCATCGACGCGCTCGGCCCCACCTTCGGTGACGAGGCCCTGATGGACGCCCTGGCCGACTCGGCCTCGCTGGCCACCCTCGTCGGCAGCGGAGACCGGTACCTGTGGCCCCAGACCCACGACCTACGGCGCATCCCGTTGCAAGACCCGACCCCGGTCTACCCGCACGTGCTGCTCTTCCGCAGCGGAGACCAGCACCCCGTGCTGACCGCGCTACGCGACCATCTGCGCACCGCAGGCCCGCGAACCCCGCACGACGTGTGGGCGCCGGACTGGGTAGACCGCTGACCAGACGACCGAATTAACAGACACGTCCTGACTCGCGCTTTCATCGAGCGCGGTGTCCGACAGGTGGTCAGGAAAGCGAAAAGTACCTCTGACCAGCAAGAATGAGGATTGCCGAAGTCTTTGTTCCTGCCACCGCCGGAGGCACTTCCCAGGTGAAGAAGAGTATCGGGTCCTACCCACGTGTCCGTGGCGAGGGCGGCGGTCATGGTGTGGTCTCGCAGGCGGGCGGGGTGCTGTTGGTCGAGACCGTCCGCAAGACCGGTTTGGATCGGGCGATATCGGCTGCCCTGGCGCCGTGGCGGCGTACTCGGGCGGTGCATGATCCCGGCAAGGTCCTGCTGGATGTAGCGCTTGCGGTCGCGTTGGGCGGGGACTGTCTGGCGGATGTGGGCATGCTGCGGGCCGAGCCGAGTGTGTTCGGTCCGGTGGCCTCCGATCCGACCGTTTCCCGCCTGATCGATACCCTCGCCGCAGCTGGCCCGAAGGGGCTGACGGCGATCCGAACGGCCCGGGCCGAAGTCCGGGACCGGGTATGGCGGTTGGCCGGTGACGCGGCACCGAACGCAGCAGGTCAAGTGATCGTTGACCTGGACGGGGTGCTGGTCTTGTCGCACTCCGAGAAGCAGGACGCCGCCGCGACCTGGAAGAAGACCTACGGTCACCACCCGTTGATGGGTTTCGTCGATCACGGCAGTGGTGGCAGTGGGGAGCCGGTGGCCGGGCTGCTGCGGCCGGGCAACGCGGGCAGCAACACTGCAGCCGACCACATCGCCGCGGCCCAACTGGCCCTGGCCCAGCTGCCGAAGAAGCACCGTCGCGGCCGGGGCACGTTGATCCGTACCGACTCCGGCGGCGGCACGCATGAGTTCGTGGCCTGGCTTGCCCAGCGTGGCCGGTGGCTGTCGTACTCGGTCGGGATGACCATCACCGACGCCATCCACCAAGCTGTGCTGAAGGTCCCGGCGAGCGCGTGGACGCCGGCTACGGAGCCCGGCGGAGAGATCCGCCACGGCGCCTGGGTCGCCGAAATCGGCGGAGACTTCCTCACAGGCTGGCCGAAGGGGATGCGGCTGATCGTGCGCAAGGAACGCCCGCACCCCGGCGCCCAGTTGCGCATCACCGATGCCGACGGCCTGCGGATCACCTGCTTCGCCACCAACACCACCGGCGTCCCGATTGCCCGCTTGGAACAGCGGCACCGCCAGCGCGCGAGGGCAGAGGACCGCATCCGCGCCGCCCGCACCACCGGCCTGCGCAACCTTCCCCTGCACGAGACCGCCCAGAACCAGATCTGGCTGGAGATCGTGCAGTTGGCCCCGGACCTACTGGCCTGGATGCCGATGCTCGCCCTTCAGGCGAGCGGTACCAGCCGCGCCCGCCCCTCCACCGCCACCACTGCGCGAATACGCAGGTCACCGCCCTGCGAAAGACCAGCCATGTTTTGAGGCACCTGCCGGGGGCGCCAACCTGCGGCTACGGGGAATTGAGACTCACGCGGGGCCCTACGCCCGTGTGCAGCCGCGCGAACCCCGCCGGGGCGGGGAGGCGGGCACGTCAACCGCAGAACTCGGCTTCGAGGCCGACAGCGGCCCCGGGACGCCGCTTCGGCGGGGCCCGGAAGCCGCGGTCGACGCGGGCTCATGACGGCGGATTCCGGGGACGACCTCCCGCCATAACTGAAGCCCTGTCAAATTCAACCAGCGCATATCCAGCGACCGTACCGATAACGACGGGTGATGACAGGTGACGACGTATCAGTTTCGCCAGCGACCAACCAGCGACCGGAATCCCGACGGGGAGGGCCCGGAAACAGACCCACCCTACTTGACCTGCTAGTTTGAATAGTCGCGGACGATCAGTTATCCGTGCGCGCTACACGCTGAACCGGAACGTCGACGAATCCGCAGTCACCTGCGAAAACGCGCCGCTGCGGGAAAGCAACCAGCGCACAACCAGCAACCGTCGACGGTACTATCCGAAGCCCGGCGGGCCGCCGTCGCCGACCGAGCCGATGGAGGCCGCGATCCGGACGGCATCGAGATGTTCGGCCAGGCGGAACGTCGTGTATTGCGAATCCGCACGTTCAGGCCGTCCTCACCCTGCACTGACCTGCTCAACCGAAGTTGGGAATTGCTCATTCCCTCAGTGCTCAAGCACTGCTCGGAGGAACTTCCGCGTGCGCTCGTTCTCCGGCTCCCTGAAGATCCTCTCCGGAGGCCCCTGCTCGACGGCCGTGCCGTGGTCGAACATCACCACCCGGTCCGAGATCTCTTCGGCGAAGCGCATCTCGTGGGTGACCATGAGCATCGTCATGTCGGTGCTCTTGGCGAGATCACGGATCACGTTCAGCACGTCGCCGATCAACTCCGGGTCCAGCGCCGAAGTCGGTTCGTCGAACAGCAGCACCCTGGGCCGCATGGCCATGGCCCGCGCGATGGCGACCCGCTGCTGTTGTCCACCGGACAGCTGCGGAGGTCTATGGTTGATGTGCTTGGCGAGGCCAACCATGTCCAGCAGGCCCATCGCGCGTTCCCGGGCTTCGGACTTGGGCATCCCGAGGGTCTGGACCGGGGCCTCCATGATGTTCTCGATGGCCGTCATGTGCGGGAAGAGGTTGAACTGCTGGAAGACCATGCCGATTTTGCGGCGGGTGAGGCGCATCTGCTTGGTCTCGTTTGCGATCCGGGTGCCCCGGGTGACGTTCCACAGCCGGTCGCCGTCCACGGTGACCACGCCCTCGTCGGGCGTCTCCAAGGTCATCAGGATCCGTAGGATGGTCGTCTTCCCCGAGCCGGACGGGCCGATGATGGAGACCTTCTCTCCCGGCCTCACGTCGAAGTTGAGAGATTTCAGCACATGGTTGTCGCCCCAACTCTTGCTCACATTCTCGAACGAGATCATGGGGTCCGGCGTGCCGGCTGCGGCGGGGGACGCGTCGTGAAGCGGGTCATTGTGCTCCGGCAAGGCGGCGCTCCAATCTCCGAATGGCTATCGAGGACGGGTAGCTGATGGCGAGGAACAGAAGCGCTGCGATGGTCAGCGGCTCCAGATACCGGTAGTTGCCCGATCCGATCTTCTGCGCTGCACCGAGCAACTCAACCACGGTGATGGCGGAAAGGATGGCGGAATCCTTGAACATCTGGATGAGGTAGTTGCCCTGCATCGGCACGATGGTCCGGACGGCTTGGGGCAGCACGATCCGAGTCCAAGTCGCCCTCCCCGGCAGGCTCAGCGCGGTCGCGGCCTCCCATTGACCCTTGCCGACGCTTTCGATGCCGGCGCGGTACACCTCGGCGGTATAGGCGCTGTAGTTCACGCCCATGACGATGATGCCGGTCAGTAGAGGGCTGAGGGTCAACCCGTAGTCCGGGAGGATGAAGAAGGCCGCATAGGCCTGCACGAGTAGCGGAGTGCCTCGGACGAACAGCACGTAGAACCCGAGCACGGGCGACAGGACGGGGATTCGCAGGTAACGCAGCACGGCCACCGCCATCCCGACGGCAAGGGCGATCGCGATGCCGGCGAAGGTCACCTGCAGCGTGACCAGCAGCCCCGACAACAGTTCGGGGAGAATCGTCAGTGCGAAGTCGCTGTCCCAGTTCATGTGCGCGCTCCACCTCCCGTGGAAACCCCGGGCAGCAACCCGCCCCACTTGCGGCTCGACCGGGTCTTGCCGTTCGACGTGAACCGGCCCTCCAGCCAGCGTATGAACATCGAGAGCAGCAGCGACAGGACGAAGTAGACGGCCAGCAGGGTAACGAAGACGGCCGTCGTCTCCCCGGTGTTCGTTCTGATCTGGGTGCCTTGATAAGTGATGTCCAAGACCGTGACCAGGGAGACCAGGGAGGTGTTCTTGAGTAGATCGACCAATACGTTTCCGAATGGCGGCAGCATCGCCGGAATCGACTGCGGAATCAGTATTCTGCGCATCCGCTTGGCCGGTGGGATGTCCAGCGCTATGCAGGCTTCCGTCTGTCCCTTGGGTATGGAAGCGATCGCGCCACGCACCACCTCGGCGGCGTAGGCACCCTCATTGAGCCCGAGCGCCAAGACGCCGGCGGACAGCGGAGTCATCTGGACGCCGATCAGGGGCAGTGCGAAGAAGAACCAGAACAGCTGGACAACCAGCGAGGTGCCACGGAATACCTCGACGAAGACGGCGGCCGGAGCGCGGACGAAGAAATGCCGGGACAGCCGAGCGATTCCGGCGGTGAACGCGACGACCACCGCAATCACGGACCCGAGCGCTGTCACCTGGAGGGTGACGAGCAGTCCGTGCCACAGCTCGGGCGCGCTCTCGATGATCGCATTCAAGTGGCGTCACCTTTGAACTCGTAGTAACGCATGGTCAGCCGGACGTCTTGCAGAGCTGCTTGGTGGTCACGCCCTCGACATCGGACGCGTGGAATCCCCACTTCTCGAGTATCTTGCCGAACTCCGGCGTCTTCTTCAGCGCTGCTAGCTCCTTGTTGTACTTGTCGTGCGCGGCCTTGTCCTTCTTGCGGAAGCAGTGTCCCGCGCCCGTCACCGGCGCATCGTCGACCGGTTTGGTGACCTCGATGGCCTTGTCGCTCTTGACCAGGTCTTCCAGAGACAGGGTGGGCAGGAAGAAGGCGTCGGCCCGTCCGGACTTGACCGCTTCGATCCCGCTGCGGCCGTCCCGTACCTGGATCTGCCGCCCCGCGGGCATCCCCTTCTCCTTGAGAATGCCCTCTTCGAAACCGCCGCTCAGGACCGCTATCTTCAGATCCGAGTGATCCTTTATGGAAGCCAGCGTGGTGATTTTCTTCGGGTTGCCCTTCCGTACTCCGAATGACTCGGTGGAGACGATCGTGGGTTCTGAGTAGAGCACCTGGCCGCACCGTGACTGCTTCATGAACAGGCCTGCGGCGACGACGTCCCACCGGCCCGCCTGCAAACCGGGAATCATCTGGTCGTAAGGGGTGATGACGCCCTCAATCCGATCGATTCCAAGTCGCTTGAGCACAGTTCTCAGAATGTCCGGCTCCACACCGGTGACATTCTCAGCGGCGACCTTGGTATAAGGCGGTTCGTTGGCGACTCCGACGCGCAGAAATCCTTGCTTGCGTCCCTTTTCCAACACGTCCTCCGCAGAGTCCGAGCCGCCGCCACACGCCGAGAGCAGGATCGGACCGCCGATGGCAGCTGCTCCTACCGCCGACGTCCGTCTGATGAAGTCCCGTCGAGTCCAGCCGTTAGTCGTCACCATCGAATCTCTCCCATCCTGTGCATTGTTCTTCTTCAGGTATGTCTGCTGGTCCAACTTTGAGGCAAGGCCGCGCGATACATAAGTGATTGGTGGGCCGCTAAGAGCAGCAATGTGATTCGTGATGGCGGATGATGTCCGATGGAAATGCATTTGTAACCACCACTCCGTGCTCGCCAAGAGCTGTCCCGTAAATGATCTGCGGCGTGCCGGGTGAGCTGCCGATTTCTGCGTCACTCAGCAAGGGCGAGGGTTCGCAAGTGGGCGATGCTGAGCATGGAGTGGTGAAGGCCGTCGCTTTTCGGACGGCAGTCGCGAAGGATCTTCCAACCCTTTTTGTGGGCGAAGGCCTGCTCGATGCGGGCGCGGACCTTGCGGTGGGAAGTGTTGCGTTCCTCTTTCCCCGCGCAGGTAGTTCGGCCTGGCCTTTCTCGCGGTTGTGCGCAATGACCAGGCCTGTGCCCCGGTAGCCGCCGTCCGCAATGGCCGTGGTGTTCCCGGCGGCGTCCTTGGCGCCGGACAGTTCCCACGTGTTGCAGTCGTTGCGGTTGCCGACGACTGGACGGCCGACGGCGACGACGAGACGAGGTCGGCGTCGATGACGACCTTGTGGTTGGTGGAGCACCGGTAGATCTTGGACCGCTCGGCGATGGTGGGTCGCGGGTGGGACCCAGGGCTCCATCCACGATCAGCACGGTGCCCTTGCGGCATCCTCGGCGTTGCTGAAGTGCGAGCGAGGACCCGAGGGAGTCGATGATGCGGTCGGCGGCCGACTTGACGCCCCGAACAGCGGGGCAGTCAGGTCAGTCGGCGCAAGGTCAGGTTCGTCCGCCAGTACGCGGCGCCCAGGAGCACTTGTGGTCCTCCAGCGCGGGCTCCAGGGCCGCCCTTGCGGACCGGCTCCGCACCCTCACGCCGCAGAGCGGATGATCGGCTTGCCGAACTGACGCGGGCTCAGCCCGGTGGACGGGGTTGTCCAGGAGGGCTCCGGCCCGTGATCACATCAGCCACAGCAGGATCACCTCATCCGTGACCAGCAGTTACGGGACGGTCCTTGGCCCGATGGTTCCGAGGACGTATCCGTCGCAGACGAAGCCCCCGGCTGTGCAGCAGCAGGCTCTGACATGGAATGCGGTGACGGGCGAGCCGTCGATTTGCCTGGTTGTAGACATGCGGTGTCCTCCAGACGTCGGCGATTGGGGAAGTTCGCCGGGGAATGATCGAGGAACCTAGCAGCGCACCTGTCAGATTGTCAACAATCCAACTGTCCGACATGCTAGTCTCGTCTCTCTGAGTAATCGACCACATGCTCAGCTCGGTGTTTCCAAGGGGGAGCGAGCTGGGGAGCTCGGGAGGACGTATGGACGACCTGCATGGGCCGGCGGCTCTGACGCCGGTGAAGCGCGAGTCGACCGCGGGCATCATCGCCAGACAGTTGCGGGGCGCCATCACTGATGGCTCGCTTGCACCTGGTATGCAGCTCGGGGAAGTCAAGTTGGCTCAGCGCTTGATGGTCAGCCGCGGAGTACTCAGGGAAGCCATGCAACGGCTGGTACAGGAGGGGTTGGTGCGTAGTTTGCACAACCGAGGCCTGTTTGTCGCGAAGCTGAGCGATGACGATATCCGCGATATCTACTTCGCACGCCAGGCGGTGGAGCGCGCCGCGGTTGCCGCGATTCTCCAGCGCGATCCCAAAGGGAGCGCAGACCGCCTCGCGGTGGCTCACGACCGCATGCGCGAAGCCGCCCGACAGAGAGACGGCCAAGCACTCAGCAACGAAGACATCGCGTTCCACGAGGTCCTCGTCAACGAGGCCGGCAGCGACCGGTTGAAGCGCCTGCACGAGACCTTGCTGGTGGAGACCCGGATGTGCATCGCCGCGCTCGAAGACACTTACAGCGCACCCGACGAGACGGTGCAGGAGCACGGCGCGATCGTCGATGCCCTTCGGGAGCGCGACAAGGATCGGCTGGACAGACTGATCACGGACCATGCCACGGATGCGTTGTCGCGGCTCCTCCCGGGCCCCGACGGCGGCGATCCGCAGTCGCATTCGTGACTTTCGCCGGTCAAAGGGATCTCACGCCCTGTCTCCGCTCATTGCCTTGCGGGCGAGCCGATCAGGTCCCCTCAGGAAGTGGCAGCGTGACGAAGGTTCCGGTTCGTGGCCTTCAGCTCCCAATCGAGCCTTCGCGCATGCCCGTTGCGTCCTGAGACAGTTCATCGGGCCCCTGCGGACGACAAGCGCCGACCCCGGACGGGTCTGATGCAGGTTCGGGTGACAGGTTCGGTCATGCGGCTTGGAGGGCCGGTGTGGTCATGACGGTCTCGAATTCGACGGGTGTGAGCCGGCCAAGTGCGGCTTGTCTGCGGCGCCGGTGGTAGGTCCTCTCGATCCAGGACACGATCGCGGTCCGCAGTTCTTCACGGGTGGCCCAGGTCCGGCGGTCGA
>NZ_JBQQBV010000048.1:0-12672 GCF_052246355.1 Streptomyces sp. 3N207
CCAGCCGTTCTTCCGCTCCGTCTCGCTGAGCAGTCCCCGCAGGTAGGACACCATCCGCCGACGGGGCTCCACCCGCCCGAACCGGCCCGCGAACCGCGCCACGAAGTCATCAAATGCGCCTGACCAACCGTCAGTTATCTCTTCAAGCACGAGATGATCAACGACAACAAGCACACTCCGTCACGGAGTGTCGTTGCAGTATTAGGGGTCATCTCAACTGGCTTGATCACTAGGCTGGCGGCCGTGATGGCCATGGTGGAGCGTCTGGTGCCGGATGGGTTGTGGGAGCTGTTCCAGCGGGCGGTTCCGGCCGCCCCGGTGAGACCTCAAGGTGGCGGCCGACGCAGGTATGGGGATCGGCAGGTACTTGCGGCCATTGTGTTCGTGGCCACGACGGGCTGCACGTGGCGGCAGCTGCCGCCGGGTTTCGGTCCTTCCCGACCGACCGCGCACCGGCGCTTCACCGAGTGGAGCCGGGCCAGGGTGTGGGGCAAGCTCCACCGCCTGGTCCTGGACGAACTCGGCGCCCAAGGCGCCCTGGACTGGTCGCGGTGCGCGATCGACTCGGTCAACATGCGGGCGGCGAAGGGGGGACCTCCCGGGTCCGAATCCCGTAGATCGCGGCAAGAAAGGATCAAAGATCCATTTGATCACCGAGTGGACCGGTCTGCCCCTGTCCGTCGGCATCTCTGCCGCGAACACCCACGACAGTCAGGGCCTGGAGCCTCTGGTGCGGGGTATCCCGCCGATCCGGTCCAGGCGCGGACCCCGTCGGCGACGACCCGCCAAGCTCCACGGTGACAAGGGCTACGACTACGACCACCTGCGCAGGTGGCTCCGCGCCCGGAACATCACCCCGCGCATCGCGCGCAAAGGTATCGAGTCCTCGCAGCGGCTGGGCCGACACCGTTGAACTGTGGAACGGACGGTGGCGTGGCTCGCTGGATGCCGCCGCCTGCACCGTCGCCACGAGCGCAAAGCGGAACACTTCCTGGCCTTCGCCGGCATCGCCGCCGCCCTGATCTGCTACCGCCGGCTGGACCGGCCGACCGGTTCACACGGCGCCAAGGAGGCCCGGATCAGCCCCATTGAGCTGTCGGCATGAGTCCCGAGCCACGCCGAGCAGCTCCGTCATCGGCACCGCGCGGCGACTCGTCGCGGAGAGGTCCTGGCGTGCCTCGGCAGACCACAACGGCGGAAAGAGTGACAAGCCCTGATCGCGCTGTAGTGCCTCTCCGAAACGTGATCATGATGGTCTTTGCGGAGCCAGAGCATGAGTGGCGCCAGGTGAAGGCGGCCCCGCTGCACGTGCCGGTAGCGCCGACCTGGTCAGGAGGACACGGTGCCGCGTACAGAGCAGACTGAGATGGTAGGTGGGTGATCGGCCAAGGAGTGGTGATGGCTGAATTCAGTCCGAACGTGATCTGCACACGGGTGATGCCTGATTCAACTACCCGCCAGTGGGTCCGGCTGGTCGAACCTCCCTCCGGAAGCGTAAGGCTCCACGTTGAAGGGGTCGATCCGTTCGTCGTGGTGGGGGACATCGTCGTCTCCGAGATGTATTGGCGCCCCCTGACTGCTGAGGAGATCCAAGGACTGCCCGAGGACGAACGGAACGATCCCGCTCACCATTCCGCCCTGGACACCAGGGTGGTCGTCAGAGGCAGTGGTTCGCAGTCCGTGTCTGTGGAACCTCACCAGGACGTCGACATCGAACTCTTGTGTTCCGATGTCCCCTGGGATGGATCCCCGAAATGGTGGACGGGACGTCTCGTTGCTGGCCTGTCGGGTTCGGCACCTATCGAGCTGCCTCTCTACTTTGCGGTCGGCCAAGGCGGTGGCATGCAACCGCACGTCTCGGCCGGGCAGCTGAGCGCATGGATGGACCCGGGCCAGTCGAGAGACATGATCTTCACCATCGACAGCGCTCCTTCCGGCGCGGAAGTGCGCGCCTGCCTCATCGGCGGTGGGCCGACGATCCAGTCGTCGGAGATCTCCGTGTGGGGAATGGAGAACCTCACATACCGCGAGGCTCTCGAGCGCGGGCTGCTCGACGGCATGAGCGAGGAGGAGCTGGAGCTGGTCAAGGCGAACGGGTACAGCCACAACGCGGAACTCGCTCATGCCGCAGGCACAAAACCGGTGCGCGTGGCGGCCGGAAAGCAGGTCAGGGTGGATATCCCCTGCCGGGCCCCGGAGAACGGCGGCGGCGTCGAGAGAGCGGTCTTGGCAGTGATCGCCCCGCCGTGGAAGCCGGTCGAGGTCTCCGTCACGGCGATCGTCCAGAGCGTGTCGGTCAGACTGGATCAGGACACGTTCACCGTGGCCCAGGGCGGAAGTACGGCACTCGACCTGACAGTGTCCTCGGGGCTCGGCGCCGCGGGTTACGTGATGTTCAAGCTCGAGGGTGGGAACAACCACCTGACCGTGCCGCCGCCGGCCCCTCTGGTGTTCGGGCCCGAGGAGACGGTCAGAGCATGGCTGCCGCTCTCGGTCTCTCCCACCGCGCCCTTGGGGCCGCTGGGGACCGCCCACCTGGTGGCGCTGTTCAGCGCCGGAGGCGTGAGCGATGCCATCACCACCTCCATGGACGTGAAGGTCACGGTCATCCCGAGCAGGACGGAAGTCCTGGTGAGCCCCACCAGTATCAGCGTCCCCACGGGATCGTTCGGCCTGCTGACGGTCGCCGCCCACTCCGGCGGAGGCTTCAAGGAGATCCGGCTGACTCCCGGACCGCTGCCACCCGGCGTGAGCGTGGAGTCGGCAACGATGACTTTGGACCCCACCGACACCGAGGTGCAGCGTGTAGTCCGCATCGATATCCAGGACAATGCCCGTCTCGTAACTGGGCTGCCCCTGGGCATCGAGTGGAACTCGAACAACGGCCAGCATCGCGGGACTGACGTGTCTGAGCTGACCATCCTCCAACGGCCCGAGTCGAGAACGTTCACCGAACCGGTGATCACACCGGCGGGTGTTCCGCTGGGCGGAGAGGTCGAGTTCGAGATCCACAGTGACGGGTCGGCACGGTTCAGGGGCCACATGCGGGCCACAGGACTATTCTCGTACAAATTCACCGTCCGCGCCGTACTACGGTCAAGCAGCGGCGTCATCGCGCTCATCCACCAGATATCGGGGCGGGTTTACGGGTGGGACACAGCCGGCCCACGTCAGTTCGACTGGGACGAGGACGCGAGCAGGCAGGTCATCGCCGATATGTGGCAGGACATGCGCTCGGGCTCCATCGTGGTAAGCCGAAGCTCCGAAATGACGGGATTTCTGGGCGAGGCCGCGGAGCTGGCGGGCGACGTGCTGGAATTCGCGGTCGTCCAGTCGCTGCTCCTCCCCTTCGGGCCCGGGGGCCAGAGCCTGGCGGCTCTGGTTCTTGTCGGCAGCGAGATCGGCGACGTCGCCGATACCTCGATCATCGGACCGGGAGGTCTGTGCGGTGTCATGGCGGCCGGCGGCGCCGCGTTCCTCCTCGGCCCCACTATGATTGTCCCGGCCTTCGTAGGTGGCGTGCTGATCGGAGAGACGCTCATCAGGCACCGCCGGCTCAACGCGGCGGAGGAGGCGATGGCACGGGAGCTCTTCGAAGACACCCTGCCGTGGGACAAGATCAGGCTCACGAACCTCTCCGGCCAGAACGGCCAGGCGTTCGTGACCCCCTCCGCCGACGGCACCATCCTGGTCAATCTGGGTGTGGCGTTCGACTCCCCGCTGACCTCGGTCGACCCGCCGAAGGGCTATCCGGTGCCGGGCCAGCTGCTGATGCACGAGCTCACCCACGCCTGGCAGATCGCCCACAAGTCGTTCAAGAGCGAGTACTTCTGGAAGGCCGCGCTCGACAAGATGAGCGGCGACGCCAGCTACCTGTACGGTCCGCCCGGACCGCCGTGGCGCACCTTCGGGCTGGAGGCGCAGGCGAGCCTCGTCGAAGGCTGGTGGGCTGGGAGACTGGACGAGTCGGTCGGAGGGTTCCCCCCCGGTGTCAAGACGCGGCCCCGGAAGTCCGAGACCGATCCCTACTTCCGCTACATCTCCGAGAATATCCGCATGGGCGAGCCTCTGTAGGCCTGTCCGTTGGCCGCACCCTCGGCGAAGTCATCCCATTTGGCTGGTTACCGCAGACTCGCCAAATGAGATGACGTCTTACGAGCTCGTGCATGGTTGGCGGTGAGGCGTCGAGGATGGCGGCGGGACTCGATGTTCACGTCTGCCGTGCCGACGTCAGGTCCGCGGTCTGCTGATGGGACAGCAGTCCGGGGATGGCCTGGATGGTCTGACTCATGTGCTCGCGGCGACCGAGGTGGCGGGCGAGTGCCCGCCAGTTCTTCAGATGGGCGATGCCGTGCTCGACCCAGATACGCCGTGAAGAATGCGCCTTGCGCTGCCGCTCGTACATCTCCTCGTACCAGTCCGGGGTGTTCTTCTTGATCTTGCGATGCGGTGGTGTCACCACCCGCCCGCCCGTCTGCGCACCCAGACCCTGGTAGCCGGCATCGGCGAGGATCTCTACCGGGGGACCGTCGTCCAGGAGCTTGACCAGCCCTAACCGGCGGGCGTGGGTGATGTCCGCGCAGCTTCCGGGCCTGGTCGGGCTGCAGAACAGCATCCGGCCGTCCGCGTCGGTGAGCACCATGGCCTTGACGGCATTCTGCTTGCTCTTGCCGGAGATGAACTTGTCCCGGTCCTTGCGTCCGGCGGCCGGCCGCCGGACCCGGATCTCGGTGCCGTCGACGATCCCGGTCTTCCCGCCGGCACCCAGATGGTCGACGACCTCGGCCAGAGTCCGCAGCCGAAGGCCAGGGCCCACAGTGCATCCTCGCTCGGCGAGCAGCGGTCGTACCTCGCCGATTGCGCGGGTGATGGTGGAGCGGTCCACGTCGAACCAGCAGGCCAGCACGTCGTGCGTGACCCCGTGGCGGAGATGAACGAGGGTGGCCAGGAGCCGGTCGACGAACACCAGCCGATGCTTTGCACCGGCACCCAGGGCGCGCTTCCGGGGTCTGGACGCAAGCCTGGCCTGGTGCCTCTCCTGCCACAACGGGCCCAACCCGGCCAACGAGTTCAGCGATCACGTCAGCCGACAGGCCCGTGATCCTCCGGTCGCTGATGATCGCTGCACAAGACGCGTTCCCCACCACACAACCATGATCAACGATCAGGAACCCGACGCCTCACCGCCAACCATGCACGAGCTCGCTAGACGTTCTGGGCCGGGGTGACACTCGTGCAGAGCGAAGTCCCGAGGCGACGGCTCAGGGCCCATCGCATTCGATGCGCCATGCAGTGGCACTGAGCCGGAACCGATCGCCACGTTGATGAACAGCACGTCAGCCTGAACCCCGGTGCGGACGACAGTTGCCGTCGGGTCTCCGAAGCGTGATCGTGTTCAAATCCCCTCACACATATCTCGGTATCGGGAACACGGCCGGCAAGACAGCTTGAACGACTGCCCGGCGCTGGGCTCAGGACCTGCTGCAACGCTAGGAGCCCCAACCTGACCTCGGATCACGCGGATGACCGGATCTGCCCTTGGCGGCCGTCGCAGCCGGAACGGGACATGTGACGTAGACCGAAACAACAGCGTGCCCTTTTCAACCTGACTGGAGTGGCACGGTAGTTGGGTGTAGGGGGTGTCCGTCGCGTCTGGTTCGGCGTGGGCACTATCACGGCCTACCGGTACATCACCGAAGCCATCGAGGTCTTGTCAACTCTGGCCTCGATTCTCGCGGAGGCGATGAAGACCGCCTCCACCAAGGCACTCATCATCCTGGACGGCACCCTGCTGCCGATCGCACTGAGCGGCGACGCGCCGTGGGGCTGGCCCCGGCGGTGCCGGTAAGGCGAACCGAGCCCCGTGGGCCACGATGGGAGCCGTTGGGCTCGAGGTCAGACCCGCTCGAGGTCCCACACGCACACCCGGTTGTCCTGACCCGCGGTGATGGCAACCGTGCGACCGTCCAGCTCAGCGATACGGATGGCGTTGACCTCGCCGTCGTGCTCGGGAGTGAGCGGCCCCTGGAGGAGACGCCGCTCTTCCAGCGACCACACGCACACCCGACCGTCCTCCGAACCGGTCACCGCGACCGGACGGCCAGCCACGAGGCCCACATCCAGGCAGGAAATCGAGTTTTCCTTTTCGTCTTCCTCGTCCTCGTCTTCCTCATCGAAGTCGAACGGGTCCTCGTCGATCGGCCCTTCCCACTCCCACGCCCCGGTGTCGAGGTCCCCCAGGATCACCCGTTTCTCGCCAGCTACCACCACTCGGGTACGACCGTCCACCGTCGCCAGACCGACGTCCGCCACGGGGAGGGGGCAAGCGATCTCCCGGGTGACCTCTCGGGCGTCGAGGTCCCACACCACCACGCGGTCGTCCCCGCAGTCGCCGAAGACCAGAACGGACCGGCCGTGCAGCGTTCCCGCCGTGAGCCCTGCGACGGTGTCCCGGTCCCCGTAGAGCTCAACCGGCTCGGTGTCCGGACGCTCCACGTTCCACAGGTACGTCAGGGCGCCGCAACTGACGAAGAACGGCCGGCCGTCCAGCCACACGGTCATCGTCTTTCCCGTCCCGCCGTCCTCCGGCCTGGCGTGCCTGCGCACCGCGCCGCTGGCCAGATCCCACTGCGCGAACGGCTCCTCGTAGTTTCCCCCGCCGACCACGATCCGGCCGTCCACGACGGCCGTGCAGAGGGTGTAGAGCCGGTAGCCGAAGTCGTCCTCGGTGTCGCCGTAAGCGTCGTCGGGGTGGTACGGCTGCTTCACCTGGTACTCCGTCCATTGGTCCGTGGACGGGTCCCAGAGGTACCCGTCGGAGCACAGGAGAAGCCGGCCGTCGACGCTGACGAGGTCGAAGTCGTCGACCCAGTGGGGGGCCTCGCTGGAGAGAACAAGTGCTGTCACGGGCCCAGAGCTTAGGAGGGAGGTCTGACACCCATGTGGCTGAGGACCGGGAGAAGGCCGCCCCCTTGACGGCCACTGATCCTGCCAACTTGCTGCATGATAGCGGCGTCACCCCGGCACGCGTCGCAGATCGCCTTGACGTGCGGCCAGGAGGCTTCGCGCTCGCCCGAGAGCATCCGGGAGACGTAAGACGGGTCGACCCGCAGGAGCGCGGCGATGTGCCGCTGGGAGATGTTGCTCTCGTTCACCATCAGAGTGAGGGCCGCGGCCACACGCTGGTGCGGCTGGCGCCACTCCGGCTGGAAGAAGGAGGCAGCGCTCTTCCTGACCGGCTTGGTGGCGCGCAACGGCCGTTTGCGGGTGGCGAGCTGGTGGTCGATGCCTGGGGCGGGTACTTCTTGCGCAGCCTGTCCTCGGAGCGGTCGAGAGCCGTGGCGATCCCGGTGAGCGGCTTGCCCAGGGAGCGCTCGCGGACGACGAGGGCTCCGGTCGCCTGCTGGAGCAGGCCGTCGATTCCGGCGATGAGCTGGGCGATTTCGGTGAGGAATTGTTGTAGGTGCCGAACATCAGGGACTCGACGCGTGGAGATCTCCGGCGATTTCGCGGAGACCGTGGGTGCAACGGGCATCCCGGCCGCGATCGAGAGAGGGGGTGGTGCGAGCCGGCCCGGGTCATGCCACAGCAATAACCTGGGCCATTCGCACGCGGCCATGCGTAAGGTCGAGGAGTCATCGCGCAACGAGGAGGACCATGCCCGAGCCAACCACCGATCCCCCCGGAATCCCCGAGGAAGAGGTCGCCGGTCGCGTCGGCGCATGGTGGCGTGAGGGCGGGCTCGGCGGCCAAGTTGCCTTTCTTGTCCCTCCGGACGGCCATGACGCCTCGGCCGTCATGCGGGAGATACACGAGCACGTGCCCGGCAGTGCTGTCGTCGACGCCACCGGTCTCACCGCCGAGCAGGTCATGCAGCAGGCCCTCACGGCGCTCGGAGTCGATCTGTCCGCGGACAAACGGGGCGACTGGCGTTTCGCGCTCGGCTCGTGGCCCGAGGAGCGGTTGCTACTGGTCGTCAACGTCCATCGTGCCGGGCCGACACGGCGGTCGTACGAGCCCGAGCGGTTGGTGACCCGGACCCTTCCGTGGCTGGCGCGTGGCAAGTTGGCCATGGTGGTCCATGTGGTTCCCGAGTTGTTGCCGGCCCGCGTTGATCCCAGGGCGGTGTTTCGGCTGTCCGCGGCGGCCGTCGAGTCTCTGCCGGCGGTATCAGAGTCCGTTGCCGTGCGGGCGTTGGCACTGGCCGAGCCCCGCTTCGTACCCGTCCCTGTCTGGGCCCAACTTGTCACCGCGCTGACCGGTGAAGCGGCATCCGAAGACGCACTCGCTGCATTCGCGAGGGAAGGCTCCGGAATTCTCCGGCTCGGACCTCTCGGGGTTTCCTTTGTCGACGAGGGTTTGGCCGAGACCTTGCGCCGGGAGATCGAATCTGCCGAACTCTCCCACGTCAGTAGGCATTTGGTTGCTTGGCTGATGCGCTCGGCTCCGGGTTTTCGCCACCCCGAGGGGTGGGCCAAGTGCGGTGCCGTCGGCCTGTACGCGGCTACTGGGCTCGCCATGCACGCCGTACAGGCGGGAACGTACTACGAAGTTCTTCGGGACGGACGTGTCATCGCCAATCTGCCGCAAACGGCGCTCATGGACGCGGCACGAAGCATCACGTACCTCATCCCCGGAAACACGGCCGCCGCCGACGCGATTCATCTGTGGGGCTGGGGAGTCACACCGCGGCATCAGACGGAGTGGGCTTCGTGGCTGCACTTGATGGCGCTTTCACGCGACGATCTCGAGTTCGCGTCAGCGGTTGCCGCCTCTGGTGTGGCACTGCCCTGGCGGGCCAAGTGGGCACGGTGGCGGCCGCCGGGTGGCTATCACACGCGCTTTCTGCAGGCTGGGAGATTCGCTGCCCTGACGGAGGTGCGCTGGCAGGGTCGACCCGCCATCGCCGGTCTGCAGCAGCGGACGGTGCTCGAGGAACAGGAGCTGTACGTCTCGATCTGGGGCGCGGAGACTGGAGACCGTGTCGCGGACCCTTGGGAACACGACGAGATTCCGCAGGAGCATCGCGCGGACCTCACCTGGCCCGCGTCACCCGGGAGCGACGCCGCCGCGCCCGCACGCGTGCGAGATCTGTTCGCTGCGTCGTCCCCCCGACGCGACCAGCGCGCTTTCATGCTCCCCTGTGTGCCGCTGACCGTGGGTGAAGTCGTCGTCTTCGCAGGCGACTTGGGGCTGATCGCCATCAGTCCCGCGGACGGCGTGGACATCTCCGGCTTGGGCGCCCGGCTACGCCCCCTGAGCGGGGACTACACGGACGGGGGCCCGTGCAGTCCGATCGACGCGCCAGCACCGAGTCACGAGGACGTCATCCCCCTCTTCGGCGAGAACCTGCTGTGCCCCATCCCGGACGAGGACCTTCCGGATCGACTCACCCATGCGGCGACGCGCGAACTGCTCCTCGATTTCGGTCTGCCCTACGTGAACGAAGGGGCCATGGGGATCTTCCCGTACGGCGGCTGGGACATGGGAACTCTGGACGAACTGCCCTCCTGGCCCGAAGGAGTCGATCCTGTCCTCGAAAGCGGGCCCTTCTTCCAGATCGGTATGTGGATGGGCGGCAAGCTCGTCATCGACGGGCCCACCGGACACATCCTGCGCGTTCCCACGAAGCCGGGCCAGGACCCCCTCGCCGGCCTTCCCGCCGCGCACAGCCTCGAAGATTTCCTCACCATGGTCGCGTTGTGGGTCACCGGGCTGCGTACGCGGAGCGTCCTGCCTCCGGCCGATTCCGAGCGTGGGCAGCTCACCTATTGGGTCCTGGGAGCGCTGGCCGAAGTCGACGAGACGGGCAGTGAGCAACCCGCCTGGTCGTACGTACTCCACAACGAGTGACGTCGATCAGTCGGAGAGGCGGGCGACAAGAGAGCCTGCAGATCGAACGGTGTAACTCCGATCATGGAGGTTTGGCGCCTGTGACCAGCGAGAACATAGCCGGGGAGACCGGGACGGTGCCTGCGGGGTCGTCAGCAGTGGCGGACGAGAAGTTCATCGAGGAACTCGTGTCCCGGGCCCAGGCCGACGGGCTGCAGTTGACCGGCGAGGGCGGGCTGCTGCAGCAGCTGACGAAGCGGCTGCGGAGGCCGCGCTCGACGGTGAGATGACCGATCACCTCGGATACAAGCACGACATGGCAGGGAAGAACGGGGCAACCCCGTAACGGCAAGCGATCCAAGACCGTCCTGACGGATGTCGGCCCGGTCGGCATCGACGTACCGAGGGACCGCGAAGGGTCGTTCGAGCCGCAGATCGCCAAGAAGCGGCATCGGCGCCTGACCGGCGTCGACGAGATGGTGCTCTCACTCCCGGCGAAGGGACTCACCCACGGCAAGATCGCGGCCCATCTGGCGGAGGTATACGGCGCCGAGGTCTCCACAGACCATCTCCAACATCACCGACGCTGTTGTCGGCGTACGGGCTTTGCCGGCTTTGGCAAGACTTTCGCAGCCGGAGATCATCCCGGTGGTTTCCATGGTCGACCGGTCCGCGTAGCGGGCAGTCTGTGAGCGTGCTCAGTTGAACTACCTTGCCTATTACCGCGCTTGACGGGTGTGATGGTCTCGTCGGTCGACGATTCCGGACCTGCGGTGGTTGTCCGTGCGCGTACGCCGTCGCGTGTTCGTGCAGCTTGCACGGGCTGCGGACGTTGAGCGGGTGGCGTCACAGCCGCTACGTCAGACGACTCGCCGATGCGTCGCTGGGTGGCCGTCCGGTACTGATCGAGCTGAGCGTGCGCCGTCTGTACTGCGAGAAACCCGGGTGCGGAAAGGTGACGTTCGCCGAGCAGGTGCCGGGGCTGACCGTGCGCTATCAGCGGCGCACGCCCCTCCTCCAGCGACTGGTCGAGGCGGTGGGAGTGCTGCTGGCGGGGCGGGGGCAGGATGCTGCGGGTCCTGAACGTCACGGTCTCGCGGTGCACCATCTTGTCGCAGCTGATGCGGATGCCGCTGCCGTCCCTTCGTACACCCCGGGTGCTGGGTGTGGACGATTTCGCGCTGTACGGCGACACCTACGGGACCCTTCTGGTCGACGCCACCACCCGGCTCCCGCTCACGCCGTGGGAAGGGCGGGACGCCGAACAGCTCAGCCGCTGGCTCCGTGAGCATCCCGGTGTCGAGAGCGTTTGCCGTGACGGCTCGCTGACCTACCGGCAGGGCATCACCGACGGAGCGCCCACGACCCTGCAGGTCAGTGACCGCTTTCACCTGTGGCAGGGCCTGTCCCGCCGGGTCCAGGATATTGCCGCCGCCCACCGGGCATGCCTGCCAGCGGCCCTCCCGCCGAAGAGGCCGATCCGGCACCGAACGAGGAGACCGCCGGGGACGCCGCGGCGGAGACACCAGCTGGACAGCATACCAGGAGGCTGTTCGAGGCCGTGCACGCGCTGACCGACACCGGCCGCAGCTGCAGCACCGTGGCATGGGAACTCGGCTTGGACCGCCGCACGGTGCGCAAGTATGCCCGCGCCGCCACCTGGCAGGAGCTGACGCGGCGCCCGCCCCGCAAGCCCTCCGCCCTGGACCCCTACCACGATTACCTGCAACAGCGCTGGGACGAGGGAGAACACAACGCGATGGTCCTGCACGAGGAACTCCGCAACGAGGGCTACCTCGGGCACTACCAGCGCGTGAAGATGGGTCATGACCCCTTCGATTTCTGCAGAGCTTCGAGTGCTGCCCAAACTCGTGTACGCGTCCTGTCGGTTCTCGTGAACAAAGCCAACCGTGGAGGCCAGGGCTCGGAATGTGAGGGGTTGCTCCCTAAAGCGTGTTGTACAAGGCCGGGTTCGGGCAGGTCAGGCCCGTGGAGACAGTCCTCTGGTCATGATGCGAGGGCGAGGTTGTGCATGTGGGCGGCGGCCTGGACGGCGTGGTGGAGGCCGTCGCCGTGTTGTCGGCAGTCGCGGAGGATCTTGTAGTTCTTCATCCGGCCGATCACATACTCCACCCGGGCGGGACCTTGCGGTGGGCGGCGTTGTCGTCCTCCTCGCCCGGCAGCAATGGCTGGTGGGGGCATTTGCGGTGCGGGGTGACCATGCCGCAGCTGAGGTAGGCGCGTCGCCGAGGACGGTCACGCCCTGGCAGTGCGCGGCCAGGGCCGGAGGCCCGCCAGGCGTGCGCGTCCGCGGTGGTGCCCGGCACCGGCCGGGCCGCCGCGATCATCAGGCGGGTGTCGGCGTCCACGATGACCTGCACGTTCGCCGAGAACCGGTCGTTGCGTGACGAGGAGCCGACGTTCCGGTCGCGTACCGGGACCAGGGTGCCGTCCACGATCCACAACCGGTCGGCCGCATCTTCCGGACGGGAGACGGGTTCCAGCGCGAGCAGCGGACCCAGCCGCTGGAGCACCCGGCACACGGCCGAGGAGGAGACCCCGAACAGCGGCCCGAGCTGGCGCATGGTCAGGTTCGTGCGGTAGTACACGGCCACCAGGACCCGTTCGGCCAGCGGAAGACCCCACGGCCGGCCCCGCAGAGTCCCGTTGCCGCCCCGGTCACCGACCGCCTTCAGCAGCCGCCCGAACTGATCCATGCGCAGCCCGGTGAACGTCTCCACCCATACTCGCTCGGCCCTCAACGCCCCAGCCCCACAACGGAGATGCCCAGTTCACGACCTTGTGCAACACGCTTAGTTGTGGTGGGGGGGGGGGGAAGGG
>NZ_JBQQBV010000049.1:0-11018 GCF_052246355.1 Streptomyces sp. 3N207
CCGGCGACCACCTCGCTGATGTCGCCGACGCCACCGAACGCGGCATCCACCGCATCAACGAGAACCACCGACTCCCCTGGGCCTTCCTCACCCACACCGGGCTGGTCATCCACCCCCCACACCCACACAACTAACGAAAAGCTCAGTAATACGTTTTGGTCCGTACCAGTTGGGAGCGTGGTCGGTGGTCCGGCCGGTTGCCAAGGGTCGCGAGGAGATTCGATGAGCACGCAGATGGCGGTCGAGGTGGCCGAGCAGCCCGCCGCGGTACGACGCACTCTGCGGGCGCTGACCGCGCTCCGACCGGCGATCCGGGAGCTCGCCGCGGGTCGCCGGCAGGTGCTCTTCGCGGCGCGTGGGTCGAGCGACAACGCCGCCGTCTACGGCCGCTACCTGCTCGAGACGCACGCGGGTGTGCTCGGGGCATTGATCTCGCCCAGCGTGGCGACGCACTACCGGGCGAGACTCGACCTGTCCGATGCCGTCGTGGTGTGCGTGTCCCAGTCCGGCTCGACGAGGGAGATCGTCGACACACAGGCATGGGCGCGGGAGTGCGGGGCCGCGACCGTCGCCGTCACCAACGTCGACGGCTCGCCGCTGGCCGTCGAGGCCGATCTCGCGCTGGTCACGCAGGCCGGCCCCGAGCTCGCCGTCCCAGCCACGAAGACCTACCTCACCCAACTGGTCGCGATGGCGGTGCTTGGGACCGCCATCGCCCCCTCGCTGGAGGATCTCGACGAGGAGCTCGCCCGGGTCGCCGACGAGGTCGAGCGGCTCATCGGCGACCCGGGCGGTGTCGGCGCTGCCGTCGAGGCGCTGCGCGACGCGGCTTACACGGTGGTCTCGGGCCGCGGGCTGATGATGGGCACCGCGCTCGAGACCGCGCTCAAGCTGGAGGAGACCTGCCTGCGGCCGGTGCGCGGCTACTCGTACGCCGACCTGCGGCACGGGCCAATCTCGGTGGTGACCTCGGGCGTCACCGCAGTGCTCGTCGCTGCTCCGGACGGACCGCTGCTCGCGCCGCTGGCCGGGCTCGCCGACGACCTCGCCGGCCGGGGCGCCACCGTCGTGGGCATCGGCGGCGACGCGCGCTTCGGCGCCGCCTGCGCCGTGCACGTGCCCGGTCCGGAGCTGCCCGAGGCGCTGGCCCCACTCGGGGCCATCGTGCCCGCCCAGTTGGTCGTCGAAGGCCTCGCGCGCAAGCTCGGCCTCGACCCGGACAACCCCCGTGGCCTCGCGAAGGTCACCGCAACTGACCCACACTCGTGACTCGCTCACCTGAGCCAGTCGGGAACCGCTCTCATCAAGGAGGAACAACCATGAGCAAGGCCGAGCAGATCCTCGCCGGACTCGGCGGGTCCGCCAACGTCGTCGAGATCGAGGCGTGCATCACCCGTCTCCGGACCGAGGTGCGGGATGGGTCGCTCGTCGACGAGACCGCGCTCAAGGCCGCCGGGGCCTATGGCGTCGTCGCCGCGGGCAACGTGGTGCAGGTGGTCGTCGGCCCCGAGGCGGACAACATCGCCGAGGACATCGAGGACCTGATGTGATCACGGTGCTCGCGCCGTGCCCCGGCCGGCTGGTCCCGCTTGCCGAGGTGCCCGACCCGGTGTTCGCCGCCGAGATGGTGGGTCCGGGAGTCGGCATCGACCCCGATCCCGGCGAGGTCACCGTCGTGTCCCCAATCGCTGGCAAGGCGCTGAAGGTGCACCCGCACGCGTTCGTCGTGCTCGGTGAGGACAGCGTCAGCATCCTCGTGCACCTCGGCATCAACACCGTCCGGCTCGAGGGTCGGGGCTTCGAGGTGCTCGCCGAGGAGGGCAGCACCGTTGAGGAAGGCGGCCCGATGGTGCTCTGGAATCCGTCGACCATCTCCGGTCCGGACATGTCCCCCATGGTGCTCGTCGTCGCGATGGACCAGCCCAAGGGATCGGTGCGGGTTCCCGAGCCGGGCGGCGTCGCGCTGATAGGGGAGAAGCTGTTCGAGGCCGGAGGCTGACCCCGGCGCTCAGCCCGGCGTGACCTCGCCGGTGGACATCAGGCGTTGCGCAGGCAGTGCCTCCGCGTCGGCGGTGACCGCGGCCATCTGCGGGGAGCGCAGCGCGGCACCGTCGGCGAAGTCGAGCTGGGCCACGAGGTACCGCGCGCTGCCCCTTCCCAGGGCGGCACGGGGCTTTGTTCGTAGCGATGAGGGCCGGTGGCGGCTGGTGCGGCCGGATCGCTGAAGTGTGGTGTGCTTGGTGAAGGACAGAACGAGGGCCGCCCCGGTAGGGGCGACCCTCGTAGTCGTCGTTGGCGGTCAGCCCGTGGCGAGCTTGTTGCTTCAGCACGAGCGAGGTATCCGGGGTGCTGGCTGATCTTCCGGTAGATGGCCTCACCACTGTCGTGGAATTCACGCGTGAGAGGTGCGGGATCGGCGAGAGGTGACTTCAGGATGTGCTTCCCCTCGTACCGTGGAGACCGTGAGAGCAGGGCAAGTTGGGAGTCATGGCATCCAGGCAACGCGTGTATGACGCTGAGTTCCGTGAGGGCGCGGTGCGGATCGTCAGGGAGACCGGGAAGACGATCCCGCAGGTCGCGGAGGAACTGGGCATCAATCCCGGGACTCTGCCTCGTGGGTGTCGCGGGCGAAGCGCAACGGCTCGCCCGACGCCCCGGCGGCGTCGCCGTCACCGGCCGGCCGCTTGCGGGGGCCCGAGCGAGAGGAGCTGGAGCGGCTGCGGGCCGAGGCACGGGAGAAGGACCAGCGCGTCCGCGAGCTGGAGATGGAGCGTGATGTCTGCAAGCGATTCGTGGCCCTCTGGGTGAAGTGATCGCGGCTGAGCCTGCGGTTGTCGCGGAGTTCATCGGTAACCAGAGGGCCGAGCACGGCGTCCCGTACCGCGTGGCCTGCCGGGTGCTGGGGGTGAGCGAGTCGTGGTTCTACAAGTGGATCAAGGATCCGGTGACGAAGCGCCAGGGGCGCCGGATGAGTCTCGCGGAGGAGACCAAGCGGATCTTCGATCAGTCCGGGGGCACCTACGGCTCCCCGAAGATCTTCATCGAGCTGGTGCGCGCCGGCTGGCGAGTGTCGGTCAACACCGTGGCCCAGCTCATGGCCGAGTTCGGCCTGGCCGCCCGCACGGTGCGCCGCCGGCCCGGCCTGACCAGTCCCGGCAGGCGCCCGGCGGCCCCGGACTGGCTGCGGCGCGACTTCAGCGCGGCTGCCCCGGACACCGTGTGGGTCGGGGACATGACCGAGATCGACACCGAGGAGGGCAAGCTGTACCTGGCAACCGTCATCGACCTGTACTCCCGCCGGCTGCCGGGGTTCGCCACGGGCGCCCATCACGACGCGGAGCTGGTGGTCGCGGCGCTGAACATGGCCGCCGCCACCCGCGGCGGCGGCGTCTCCGGGGTGATCTTCCATTCGGACCGCGCCAGTGAGGGCGGATTCAATCGGTCGTCGCAACACTGGCTTGCGCTGATCGTAGGTGATCGTTGAGGGCTTCCGCAGGTGTCTTCCAGCCGAGGGTCTTGCGTGGGCGGGAGTTGAGGACGGCCGCGATGGCGGCGAGTTCGTCAGCGTCCCATCGGGCCAGGTCGGTGCCCTTGGGTGCCTCTGTGCTTGTCAAGCCAGTCGTTCTGGGGGCGTAGGCTCGGTTGTGGCGGGTCCGGGAAGTGACTTGTCCGAAGAGCTGGCCATCGGGGTTGGGCCGGCCGCGCTGGATGCTGTAGTCGCCCCCCGGTTGTCCTCCTGGGCCGTCCGGGTGCGGCGGTGCTCGTCGGCGACCATGGTGCGCCAGACGTGATCAGCCAGTCGGCGTTTGAGGCAGCGTTGGGCTTCGCGGGGTGTCGTACCTTCTGCGAGCTCGGCTTGGTAGTAGGTGTGGCCCCGCATGCCAGGCATGCGGATCTGCGTGATCGCCACGGTATGCAGTGCCGAGTTGAGCTGGCGGTCGCCGCGCCGGGACAGGCGGTGGCGTGTGCGGTCCGCGCTGGCGATCTCGATCGGAGCGGTGCCGGCGTACTGAGCGAAGGCGCTTGCGGTCGGGAAGCGGGTGGGGTTTCCGGTCCGGCCGAGGAGGCGAGCGGCGGTCACGGCTGCGATGCCGGGAGTATCGATCAGTCGGCTTTCGGACTCCGTGACGAGCTCGGCCATGGCTTTGGTGTAGTCCTTCAGCTTCGTGTCCCATGTTCGGATCTCAGCGATCAGGTCAATGGCGAGGGCATGGCGGGTGAGTTCGGCCGGGCCGACGGGGACGACCGACTCCAGCAGTTGCTCGGCTTTGGCAGCGGACAGATCGCGCGGCGCCCCTCCGGGCCGGTGCGGCAGCGGGTCCGTGGGCTTCGGGAAAGCTGGAACGCGTGGCCGATGACACGGTCCGGATCGCTCTTCACCTGGTCATGATGTTGCGGGAACGGCGCGGGCCAGGGGCTCCAGGTCTACGTAGATTGCTGCGTGCAGTGCGGCTGCGATTTCGCGAGCCCTCTCCTCGCTCTCCAGGTCGGACAGCACGTAGTAGACCGGGCCGGAGTAGAGGGAGTACTCGCGGGTCTCCCGGTTACGGGCAAGGCGGGTGAAGGCGGCCCGGATGGCGTCCTGGGCGGCCTCGTCGACGACGTGCCCGGGGCCGACGGAGAGTTCGTCCGCCTTCACCAACCACTGGTCCCCCTGGCGCTCGATGCCGATGAACACGGCCCTCTGCTGCTTGGCTGCCTTGTAAGCGTCGTAAAACGCCTCGGGGCTGGTGACGTCCGGGATGTCGGGAGCGGGGCAGGGAACAGGAAGCGGCTGCATGATCAGCATCGTGCCAGGTGGGGATGCCGGGGCGACGGCGACCCAGCCGGGAGGTGAAAAGCGTGCTGCTGGTCTTGGCAGACCCACGGCGAGGAACATCCGGCCGAAAACTCGCGTAAGTCTCCTGCTGCACGGTCAAGATCCCTCTCAGCGCCAACCGCTGTACCGATGTTCCTACCGACGCCAATTGCATCGGATGCGAATACGCGACATCCGTCCTGGCAGCGGAGCATGACGAGAGGTCAGTGGTCTGACCGGGGGCGGGGGTCTGCACCGACGCCCGGTTCCACCGTAGCGACGCCGTCGCGACAGTAGGCGGCTTCTCACTCCTTCGAGCGACTGAGCTGCGAAAACGCTCCCGGCTCGCATTGGATGCGAAATTCTCGCATCCAATGCGATAGACAGAGAGTGAGGACCGATGGGCGAGGATGTTCTCGCGCCGGGGTCTGCCCGGCTCCAGCTCGTTGACGGTCTGCCGTTGCTTCGGCCCGACGAGCAGGTCTTTGAGTCGATGCTTCAGGGGTGGCGCAACCAACAGTTCGCGCGCAATCTCTCGCCCGGATACATCGAAGACCAGGAACGTACGGTCCGCTCGTTCGCCCGTCACGCGGATGCGATGCCGTGGGAGTGGACCCCGCAGCACGTCGACGACTGGTCGGCCGACCTGCGGGCCGTCCACGGCTGCGTCCGCTCCACCCTGCGCAATTACCAGGGCTCGGTACGGCTGTTCTGTGCCTTCCTGGCCAACCGGCCTACGGCTGGGTTGAGGAATGCATGCGCCATTTCGGTACGCACCCGGTGCAGGTCGTCCACGAGTGGAACGCCGCCGCACACGCCGACGAAGCAGAGGGCGAGCCCGAGCGACGGGCCTTCATCCGGCCTGAGCTGGAAACGTTCTTCGACCACGCCGACGAACAGGTTCTGCGGGTGCGGGGCAAGGGCCGCAAAGGGTGGCTGCCGGCCTTCCGGGACGCCGCGCTGTTCAAGACCGCCTACGGCTACGGACTGCGTCGGCGAGAGACGCGGATGCTCGACCTCACCGACTTCGGCCGCAACCCTCAAGGCCCCGAGTTCGGCGACTACGGCACCCTGCAAGTCCGTTACGGCAAGGCGAAGAAGGGCTCACCGCCCAAACGCCGCACCGTACTGACGGTCTGGCGTTGGACCCCGGAGATCATCGAGGAGTGGATCAGCGAGGTCCGGCCCGGTATGCGCCACTCCACCGGCCCGGCCTTGTGGCCGTCCGAACGCGCCCGTCGAGTCGGCCTCCAGCGGCTGGACTCCCGCTTCGCCGCCTACCGTGACGCACTCGGTCTCGATCCCGCGTTGGAGTTCCACTCGCTGCGCAGGTCCTACATCACTCATCTGATCGAAGACGGCTTCGACCCGCTGTTCGTCCAGCAGCAGGTCGGCCACGACTACGCCTCCACGACCGCGATTTATACCTGCGTCTCCTCCGACTTCCGCACCCGCACGCTGCGTCGAGCCCGGGACGCCACGATCGAGGCCGCCCTGCGGCCGGGAAGGACTTCGTGATGCCACGCCAGATCAGCTACCGGTGGCGACTGCGGGAACTCATGGCCGCCCGCGGCATGTTCACCGTCGCCGAGCTGATGCCGCACCTGGTCGAACGCGGCATCACCCTGTCCTCCTCTCAGGTCCACCGCCTCGTCTCCGGCACCCCGGAACGGTTGTCCCTGCCGGTGCTGGCCACCCTCTGCGACATCCTGGATTGCACACCGGCCGACCTGATTGCCACCTCGGCACAGAACCTCCCGGTCCGCCGGGCCGTTGGCGAAAAGGCCCCGATCGATCTGTCCGCCCGACGGCCCAAGCGCGTCCGCCTCACCCCGGAGTCATGAGCCCGGCCTACCGCACCCACGATCAATACGAGCGCTGGCACGTCCGCGACTGCACACGTTGCGGCCGACGGGCGGCCAAGGCCGCCGAGTGGAGCGACGGACCGATCTGCCGCACCTGCTTCGAACGGGCCATGCGCGTCCGCGGGCAGTGCCCCGACTGCGGCACCACACGGCTCCTTCCCGGCAAGGCTCCGGACGGGGCCGCCGTCTGCCGCGACTGCGCTGGCATCACCCGCAACTTCTTCTGCGACCGGTGCGGATTCGAGGGCATGCTGCTGGGCGGACGCCTCTGCGAACGCTGCACTCTCGCCGACCAGCTCACCGTGCTCCTGGACGACGGCACCGGCCGCCTGCACCCCGTCTGGTCCCCCTCCACGACCTGCTGGTGAACATGGAACGGCCGAAGAGCCGCCTGAACTGGCTGCGCAACCCCCAGGTTCCAGCGCTGCTACGCGACCTCGCCTCCGGGCAGGTTCTGCTCACCCACGAAGCCCTCCAAGACCTCCCGAACTGGCGGACGACCGCCTACCTCCGTGACTTGCTGATGGACAGCGGCGTCCTCCCTCGCGTCGACCGCCGACTCCTGCTCTTCGAGCGGTGGCTCGCCGAACGTCTCGCCTCCACCGAGGACCTTGAACATGCCCGACTCCTCCAGCATTTCGCGCGCTGGCACCGGCTCCGCAAGCTCCGGGCCAAGGCTCTCGAAGGGCCCTTGGGCGCCAACACGACGCAGGAATGCCGACAGCAGATCATCCAGGCCGCAGCGTTTCTCCGGTGGCTCGTCGAACGCGGCGTCCCCCTGGATGCAACGACTCAGACGGACCTCGATGCCTGGCATGCGGAGAAGTACGCCACCCGGCGACCAGCACAGCCATTCCTGCGCTGGTGCATTGGCACCCGCCGCATGCCCCGCCTCTCCATCCCGAACAGGCCGACGACGAACCCGAACCCGCTTGGCCAGCACCAACGACTCGCCACTCTGCGACGAGTGCTCGCCGACGGCAGTAGCGACCCGCGAGTCCGGATCGCCGCCTGCCTGGTTCTCCTCTTCGCCCAGCCGGTAAGCCGAATCGTCCGCCTGGCCACTGACGATGTCCTCCGCGACGACACCCACGTCTTGCTGCGGCTTGGTGACCCTTCCTCGCCGGTCCCGGAACCCGTCGCGACGCTGCTGCTGGACTACATCACTGCCCTGCCCGGCAGAACAGCCGCAGTGAACGCGGAGTCCCGCTGGCTCTTCCCCGGCCGCCGAGCGAACCAGCCGATGCCCCCGGGCACCCTGCGGGACGGACTACGCGGGCTCGGTGTTCACCTCCAGCGGGCCCGGACCTCATCGATCCGTCACCTCGTCCTCCAGGCCCCGGCCCCCGTCGTCGCCAAGGCTCTCGGCTATCACGACAAGACGGCCACCCGCCTGGTCACCGAAGCCGGAGGCACCTGGTCCCGATACGCCCCCGGCGACCACACACGGTGATACCAGCATTGTGTTCCTGCGGCTACTCGGGCAACTGAGGGGAGTGGGTGCGGAGCCATTGTCCCGCCCAGGCCCTGAGGTCTTCCGCGCCGTTGGCCTTGGCCAGACACCGTCGCACTCGCGCCTCCCATGGTGAAGTGCTCGCCTCCCGGGAGCGCGTCGCGCAGCTGGCCACGCTGGTGCAGGGGCGATTTCGTGCCAGCCGGTGTTGAGAGGTCAAATCGCCTGATACAGAGTGCCGTTCACCGGGAGGTGTTCCTCTGCCCAGACGATCTTGCCGTCGGCCGTGTATCGAGTACCCCAACGGCGGGCCAGCTGCGCTACGAGGAAGAGGCCGCGGCCGCCCTCGTCGGTGGTCCGTGCGTGGCGCATGCGTGGTGAGCTGTTGCTGGCGTCGGAGACTTCGCAGATGAGCGTATCCTGCCGGATCAGGCGCAGCCGGATGTGCCCGTTGCCATAGCGGAACGCGTTGGTGACGAGCTCGCTGACGATCAGCTCGACGGTGAAGTTCAGGCTGTCCAGTCCCCAGGCGGTGAGGCGGTCGGTGGTCAGGGAGCGGGCGTCTGCGACGACTGACGGGTGGGAGGTCAGCTCCCAGGTGGCCACTTGGTCCTCGCTGAGGGCGTGGGTGCGGGCAAGGAGTAGTGCGACGTCGTCGTCGGGTTCGCCGGTGAGCACGGAGTTCAGGACGGTTCCGCAGAGTTCGTCGAGCCGCGCCTCGCGGGAGGCCAGTGCGTTACGGAGCCGGGTAAGGCCTACGTCTATGTCCTGGTCGCGACTTCGTATCAGGCCGTCGCTGTACAGGGCGAGGGCGCTGCCGTCGACGATTTCGAATTCGGTGGATTCGAAGGGCAGGGCACCAAGGCCAAGCGGAGGCCCGGCGGGCAGGTCGGGGAAGGTCACCGAGCCGTCCGGGGTGATGACTGCGGCAGGGGGGTGGCCGGCGCGGGACATGGCGCACTTACGCGTGACCGGGTCGTAGACGACGTACAGACAGGTAGCGCCGAGCGCGGCGGGAGCCAGGGACGGGTCGGCGGTCTGCTCCTCGTCGATCAGGCGCAGTACCAAGTCGTCCAGGTGGGCCAGCAACTCGTCCGGCGGGAGGTCTATGTCCGCCAGGGTGCGAACGGTGGTGCGAAGTCGCCCCATGGTGGCTGCGGCGTCGATACCGTGGCCCACGACGTCTCCGACGACCATGGCCACCCGGGCCCCGGACAAGGGGATCACGTCGAACCAGTCGCCGCCCGCGCCATCGGAGGAATGGGCGGGCAAGTAGCGCCAGGCGACGTCGAGGGTGCTGCCGCCATTGAGGCTGCGCGGGAGCAGGCTGCGCTGCAGAGCTAGCGCGGTGCTGTGCTGCCGGGTGTAGCGGCGGGCGTTGTCGATGCTCACCGCCGCGCGGGCCACGACCTCTTCCGCGAGGAGCAGGTCGTCCTGCTCGAAGGGGTCGCGCAGTTGCCAGCGGATGAACCTGACGACGCCCAGAACATCGTTGAGGGCGCGGATCGGGACCAGTATCAAGGAGAGGGAACCGTACTCGTGGATCTTCGCGGCTCGAGCCAAGTCTGTTGCGAACCAACCTCTGGTTGACGCACCCGGCTGGGCTTCCAGGCGGGAGCGCCCGTCATGCATGCACTGCATTTCGGGTGAGTCGGGATGGAAGTCGACGGCCTGCCCGGTCGCCGCGACCGAATCGGGCAAGCCTTTGTGGATCGACTGCTGTCCAGCACGGCGCATCTGCGGCGGATGGAGGTGAGCCCCAGTACGCGGTGTGTCGCCGCGTACCACCGATTCCAGGAGGTCGACGGCGACGAAGTCCGCCAGGCGCGGCACGCTGACGTCGGCCAGGATCTGCGCGGTGTGCATGACGTCCAATGTGCTGCCGGTCTGTGCTCCAACCTCGTTCAGCAAAGCGAGCCGCTCCCGAGCCCGCCAACGATCGGTGACGTCGAGGACCATGAAGGACACACCCAGCACCCGGTCCGCGGCGTCGTGGATCCGGAAGATGGACAGCGAGTACGCGCACGGCCGCTGTGGCTGCGTCTTCGTGCCGCCTCGTATGAGGTGATCGACCAGGGGCTGCCCGGTATCTAGCACCCTCTGCGTACGTGATACAATTCCCTCGACATCCAGCCTGAGATCCAATATGGGCAACACGTCCCGCAGACGCTTGCCCAACCGCTGCTCACGGGGGACGCCCCCGAGGCGCTCCAAAGCCTCGTTGACCCAGACAAAGCGAAGATCTCCGTCCAGCGCAGCCATACCTACGGGCGAAAGGGCGAGGATTCGCTCCAGCATCGGCAGGTCCGAATGCCACCACTCGTCGATCGGCTCCGAGCTGCGGCCAGCTGCACCTGCGCTGTCTGAGGCATCCATTTGCACTACACCTCGTCTCTGAGAGGCAACGCCTGACGTCTCCGGTCCGCTGGGGCTTCCAGATCGTGTCAGTCACTGGTTCAAGGATCGCACCGACCCGAAGTCGTCGCACTGTGTCTGTCGCTCACCTCAACTCGTGTGGCGCAGCACTGCGAGCTAACGCGGGGCATCGAACACATGCTCGATAGTGAGGTCTTTTCGACGCGTGGTGAAGCTCCTGGCGTCACCTGAATCACCAAAGAGCCAGCGGGGTGGCTGATCGTAAGCGGTGTGTGATCGCTTCCCGCGCGGCATGGCGAATGCCTCGGAATGATCACGTGATGTGTGTCAGTGCGACATCTCCGAGGCTGTCAGCGGCTCATGCCTACCACTAGATGATCAATTCCAAGGGGTCTGGGGCTAGGGCCTGTTCCAGGTTCCGATCATTGGTTTTGGGATTCGCCGGTGGCGGGCGGCTGGGCCTGGTAGTTGTCGAGGGTGGCGCGTGGTGATCTCTCGGATGCCGAGTGGGAGTTGGTGGAGCCGT
>NZ_JBQQBV010000050.1:0-8515 GCF_052246355.1 Streptomyces sp. 3N207
CTGGCTGGCCGGGTGCCGGCGCCTGCACCGCCGCTACGAGCGCAAGGCCGAGCACTTCCTCGCCTTCGTCGGCATAGCCGCGGCCCTCATCGGCTACCGCCGACTCACCAACTGAAACGACGTCTTATGCCGACCCGGCCGCCGCTTCCGCTGTCAGCATGCTCGGCCACGGCCTTCCCCGGCTTGAGGCCCTCGCCGACCTTGTGCGGGGCGTACGGTCGCCATGCGGGTGGCCACCTTCGGTGGACTGCTGAGGGGAGCTCACGATGGTGGCCCGGCGATCTTCTCCACTCGGGGCTGCGCGAGCTTCTCGTAATCCGGGCCCGCGATGGCCAGTGACCGGTCGAGGCGCGCGGCGTTGAAGTAGAGCTGTGACTGGGTGACGACCTCCGGGTCGGCCACAAGTTCCAGGTCGGGATCGAAGCTGAAGGGCAGCACCGTGCCGGGCACCGCCCGGGCCAGGCGTTCGGCGGTGGCCGCATCGCTGACGCCGACGTAGCGGGCGGCGAACAGCCCGCGGACGGCATCCAGGTCGACGCGCCGGTCGCCGGGGACGACAGCGAGCACATGGCGCGTGGTGCGCCGGTCGAGTTTGGCCCGCAGGACAAGGCACTTGGCGGCCTGGGAGACGGGGTGACCGCGGAGCGCGCTCACCGTCCCGGTGGTGCCCTCGGGAACGTGGTCGATGAGCCGGTAGGGGGTCGCGGTGTCGTCGAGCAGGGAGATCAGACGGCGGTAGGTGTCGTCGTGGGACATAGGGCGTTCTCTTCCATGCGGGTGCGGTGGGAGCGTTCGATGACCTGGCCCCAGTAGGTTCCGGTCACCATCAGGAGTGCGCCGAAGGCGGTGGAGACGGTGAGGTGTTCGCCTCCCAGTGCAAGGCCGACGGCGACAGCCCAGACGGGTTCGGTGCCCAGCAGCAGACTGGCGCGGCTGGCGGAGCTGCGCTGGACGGCCCAGGTCTGGGCGAGAAAGGCGAAGAGGCTGCAGAACAGGGCGAGATAGGCCATCTGGAGCCAGGTTGCGGCACTGACGCCCTCCAGCACACGCAGGTCTGCTGCGGCAGGCGCGAGGAACAGCATCGACCCCACCGACGTCTGGACGGCCGTCAGTTGGAGCGGGCGCAGGGCGCGGCCGGTGGTGAGCCGTCCGACGAGGGCGACGTGAGCTGCGCGGACCACCGCCGCGGCCAGTATCAGCAGATCGCCGATGCCCGGTGCGTCGAGCCCATGGCCGGACGTCAACAGACCGACCGCCAGCACGCACAAGCCTGCGGCGAGAAAGAACCGCGGCGGCAGCCGGCCGCGGCCCGTACGGTCCAGCAGCGGGGTGATCACGAGCGTCAGACTGATCAGCAGCCCCGCATTGGCGGCGCTGGTGTGTGCCACGCCGTACATCTCCAGGACCAGGACGGCCGCCTGGGACACACCCAGGATCGCCCCGAGCCTGATCTCCTCCCGCGTCCACCGGGGGCGCGGGCGGGAAGTGGTGGCGAGGACGAGGGGGATACCGGCCAGGGCCGAGAGCAGGTAGCGCAGGAACAGCACCACCAGAACAGGGGCGGCTTCAGCGGCGGACTTCGCCGTCAGATAGCTGGAGCCCCACACCAGCGCGACCAGCAACAGCACCACATCGGTACGACGTGCTTCAGGCATGCCCGCAACGCTGCCCTGACCAGGACAGTGAAGCCAAGTACCACTTACTCAACCATCGATGTAGTAAAGCTACACTCTCCCTATGGACGAGAGGCAGCTGCGTGTTCTGCGGGAGCTGGGCGAACTGGGCAGCGTCACCGCGGTGGCAGAGGCGCTCATGGTCACGCCTTCGGCGGTCTCCCAGCAGTTGAGGCTGCTACAGCGCTCGGTCCGCGTCCCACTCACCGAGCGCGAGGGCCGGAGGCTCGTACTCACGCCCGCCGGACGGGCTCTGGCCGCCGCAGCGATCGACGTCGAGACGGCCCTGGCCCGCGCCCGGCACGCTGTGGAGGAGTTCCTCGACCAGCCGGACGGTGTGGTGTCGGTCGCGGCCTTCCACAGTGCCGCCGCCGGTCTGTGGCCCCGCCTCGTGCGTGGCCTTGCCTTCCCCGGGGCGCCCCGCCTCGCGCTCGCCGACGAAGACGTCTCCCAGGAGGATTTCCCGCCGCTGACCCACGACTACGACATCGTCCTCGCCCACCGGCTCGACCACTCACCGGCCTGGCCGGTGACCGTGTCGGCCACGCCGCTGCTGCACGAGCCCCTCGACATCGCGCTGCCCGTCGGCCATCCGCTGACGGACAAGGTCCGCCTGACCCCGCACGACGTGGCCGACCAGCCCTGGATCACCGTCCATGACGGCTTCCCGCTGATGGCCACCGTCGAGGCCGTCGCAGCCGCTGCCGACCGACGGCTCCATATCGCCCACCGCATCAACGAGTTCGCCGTGGTGTCCGAGGTGGTGGCCGCCGGCGGCGGCATCGCGTTGATGCCCCGCTGGACCGCGCGACCGCACCCCGCGGTGGTCCTCAGGCCCCTCTCCGGCGTCCACGCCCGCCGCCACGTCGACGCCCTCCACCGCCCCGAACACACAGCTCGCAAGGCCGTACGCACCGTCCTCACCGAGCTCCTGCGCGCAGCAGCAGCCGTCAGCGGCGACGGCCCGGAAACCGCCCCGGGGACCGCCGGGCGCCCATGACCGGGGCGCGGCCAGGCCGTGTCCGGCACAAGCACAGCCCTCACTGCCCCTCCCCGCCACGTTCCGTGGACGGTGGGTCCCGCACCGGAGCGGGTGGCGGGCGGTGTGACGCAGCACGCACGGTGCGGGCCCCATGCCATGGCATACTCGCCCGAAGTGCCCCTTTCGCTCCGGCAGCCACCGGTTGCGGACCCGAAAGCCGGCGCACAGGTGCGACGCCGGCCCGCGGGGCCCGGCGTTCCGGCACTCCGCCGGGCAGGGCCATGGGCTCACCCGGCGACGGTCTCCGCCCATGACGCCGGATGCCGACACCGACGCCGCAGTCGGTCCCCACAGCGATCCACGAGCCCCTCGACCGCCCGCGCCCGCTGCGCAACAGCTGCGGGCCCGGTCCTGGCCGGGCCGGTGCCCCGGCGCCATGGCCCCGGCAGCCTGTCCCAGATGGGAGTACCACCCCCCATGAAAATCCGCCGTACCGTCCTCGTACCCACCGCTGCACTCGCTGCCGTCGTCGCAGCGGGCGGCGGCGCCAACGCCCTGGTCGAACACAAGGCACAGGAGCGCGCAGCCGAAGAGGCCCAGCGCCGGCTGGGTGGTAAGGCCACCGGGGTGCACGCGGAGCTCACGGACCCGCTGGCCGGCTTGAAGACCCTGACCGGCCGGGTCGGCACGCTCCGCATCAGCGCCGACAGAGTCCAGCACGAGGGGACGTCCTTCGGCGTCGACGCCGCCCTGCACGGGGTGACCACCGACGGCAGCGCCACTTCGGGGTCGGCCACCGTCACCGTGGGCTACGACGAGATCGCCAAGCAGCTGCCGAAACAGCTGCGCGGGATGAAGCCCGGCACGGACGGCAGGCACCTCACGCTCTCCGGCACCATGGGCGACCTCGGGATCCCCATGACCGTACTGAACACGGTGAAGGCCGCCCCGAACGGCCTGACCGTCACCCCGGACACCGTCAGCGTCATGGGTCAGCAGATGAAGATCAGCACGCTCACGTCGCTGCCCGGCATGGACCGGTTCGCCGACAAGCTCGGCCCGCGCACCGTCGGTCTCGGCGAGCTGCCCGAGGGTGTTCAGCCCACCGGTGCCGAAGCCACCCGCGACGGGCTCGCCCTCAGCTTCCGGTTCTCCCCCAGCATCCTGCACGCCTCCGGCGGCGCGAACACGGACACCTCCTCCGGGGCCGGTTCCGGCACCAAGAACCGGGACGCCTGAACCGGTCACACCTCGGCGGGGCCGCCGGCCGAGGCTTTGGCGTAGCGGCGGGCCAGATGCGCGAAGGCGTGTCCGAGCTCAGGCGGGCCGACCACCTCGATGTCGGCGTCGAACCTGCCGATGGTGGCGGCCAGGCCGGGCCATGACCACGAGCCGAGGACGAGCCGGCAGCGGTCCGGGCCGAGTTCCTCGACGAGTCCGTCGTGGACGTAACGGGAGACGGCAGCGGCCGGCAGATCGAGGATCACCTCACCGCGGCAGGGCCAGTCGTCCGGGCCGTCGGAGCCCCGGAACCTGTCCGCGACGAAGGCGGCCACCTCGCCTCCGGGCAGCTCGCGCGGGGTGAAGCGGGGCCCCGTGGGGGTACGCGGGCGGATCCGGTCGGCGCGGAAAATGCGCCAGTCCTCACGGTCGAGGTCCCAGGCCACGAGGTACCAGCGTCCACCCCAGGTGACGAGGTGGTGGGGCTGCGCCCGGCGCGGCGGAGGCCCGGTGCCGTCCTGACCGGCTCCCGGCGGGGAGGCCGGGGTGTAGTCGAAGCGCAGCACCTCGCGGGCGTGGACGGCTGCGCTGAGCGCCATGAGCACGCTGCTGTCCACCTGCGGGGCCGGCCGGGCTGTGGGCCGCTCGACGGCGGTCACCTGGAGGGCGTCGATCCGGTGGCGCAACCGTGCGGGCATGACCTGCCGCACGGTGTGCAGCGCGCGTGCCGCGGCTTCCTCGATGCCGGCACCGGTGCCGGCGGCGCTCTGGAGCGCGACAGCGAGGGCGACGGCCTGCTCGTCGTCGAACAGCAACGGGGGTAGCTCCCTACCGGCACCGAGCCGGTATCCGCCGTCGGGGCCCTTGCTCGCCACGATCGGGTAGCCGAGTTCCCGCAGGCGGTCGACATCGCGGCGCACGGTGCGCGGGCTGACACACAGCCGCTCGGCCAGCAAAGCGCCCGGCCAGTCCCGGCGCACCTGGAGCAGCGAGAGCAACGACAGCAGTCGCGCTGAGGTCTTCTGCATGGTCTCCATGTTGCCCCCGGTAGCGGCCAGAACCTGGCCGCTTCTGCTGCGACTGTGCTCACCGAGCAGGGCCGGGCAAGCCGATCCATGTGATCGTCCTCACGCCCTGTGGGCGTCGGGCCGGACTGAAACCGCCCAGCCGTCCAACCGCCCGGACAACCCGGATATCCCGGACAACAGGAACCGAGAGGCAGGAGCCATGGACATCGTCAGCGCATACACCCCGGGCCGACCCCTCTCACGAGCGGCACTCCCCCCACGGTCGGCCGACGGGCGCGCCGTGGTGCTCCGGTGACCGTTCTCGACGCCCGGGCGCTCAACCGCGCGACACTCGCCCGGCAGTTGCTCCTCGACCGCGCCGACATGCCGGTCCTGGACGCCGTCGCCCATCTCGGCGGTCTGCAAGCGCAGGAACCGCAGGAACCGTTCGTCGGGCTCTGGGCGCGGCTGCGCGGGTTCGACCCCTCAGTGCTCTCGGAACTGCTGACCGGGCGGAACGTGGTGCGGACCCATCTGATGCGCCGCACCGTCCATCTCGTCACCGCCGACGACGCGTTGGCCTGGCGTGCCCGCCACGATGCCATGCTGTGCCGGCGGGTGCTCGGGGCCTACCGTCGCGAGCTCGAAGGGGTGGATCTCGACGAACTCGCCGCAGCAGGGCGCGCGGTGATGGCCGACGGCAAGCCGCGCTCGATGACCGAACTCTCGCGGGCGCTGGGCGACCGCTGGCCGGAGCCGGGGCCGCGGGCCCTGGGCGAAATGGTCACAGCGCTCCTCCCGACGGTGCAGCTGCCGCCGCGCGGGCTGTGGCGCACCAAGGCGGGAGTGCGCAACGCCCTGCTCTCCTCCTGGCTGGGGCGGGAGATCGCCCCGCCGGCCGCTGACGGCTCCGATCCTGTGGGGCAGACGCTGGTACGACGCTATCTCGCCGCGTTCGGTCCGGCCGCCTCGGCCGACCTGCGCGCCTGGTGCGGTCTCGCCGGACTGCCGGCCGCGGTCGCCGCGGTACGGGAGGAGCTGGTCGCCTTCCGCGACGAGCGAGGCCGCGAACTGCTGGACCTCCCCGACGGGCCGCGTCCCGACCCCGGTACTCACGCGCCGGTGCGGTTCCTGCCGGCGTTCGACAACGCGCTGCTCGGTTACCACGACCGCAGCCGGATCGTCGACGAAGCGCACCGCGGCCTGTCGGTCGCCGGCGCTCGCGTCGTCCTGGTCGACGGCCGGGTCGCCGCGACCTGGACCGTCGAGTCCGGCACCGTGACCGTCACCCCGCTGCGCCGCTTCTCCCGAGCCGACCGCACCGCCGTCGCCGAACAGGGACGGGAACTGGCGTCGTTCCTCTCCGACAACGAGAGCCACCGCGTACGGATCGCCGCGTCTGCCCGCTGAGCGCCCCACAGCAAGGCCGTTCCAACGGTACGGCTACCGCAAGACGTCGCCGCACAGGTGCACTTCGACGCCCAGCTCGGCGAAGAGCGCCGCCTTGGCGCGCAGGGCCTTGTCGGCTGTCACCGCGTCAGGTGCGTAGGCGACGTTGAGGTGATTGGCGCGGTGGCGGGCCATGAACTGGTCGCGGGTGACGCCGTGCAGGACCGCGTGCATGATCGGCCACTGGTGGTTGGTGGCGTCGAGCCGGCGCCGGGTCTCCTCCTCGGGCAGCTCGACGGAGGTGGCGCGGCCGAGGTCGACATGCAGACGGCCGTCCATCAGGAACACCCGCGACCAGACGATCTCGCCCGGCTTGGACACTCCGCTGAGGGTGCCGCCGCCGAGAGGGAAGAACATCGGAGGTTGGCGCATGCTGTACGACTTGTCGTAGCCGCCGTTGTGGGAAGCGGGCACCGAGCCGGAGATCTCGAAGACCCAGACGAAGCGCCCTTCGTACTCCTCTCCCCAGCGGACGTCGTGCAGCGTGGTGGCCGGGTCGAGGCCCATCGCGGTCCAAATGCGGTTGGTGACCAGGGAGTCGACGGCGACGCCCTCGTCCACCTCGTTGAAGTGCGGCAGCGGCGCGCCCGCGTAGAGCTCGCGGGCACCGTCGCGGCTGCGGACCGGCGGGCGCCGGACATTGTTGAGCAGGCCCTCGGCGAGGTCGCTCGCGGGGACGGTGTCCTTGAGGCCCTGCTGGTACTGGATACCGACCGCGTCCAGCCCGAAGTCGTCGGCGATCCGCAGCGCGGCAATGTACATCTTGAACTGGCTGAGCAGCTGCCCGTCGGTGAGTTCGGTGGCCTCGTCACTGCCGGTGTGGAAGGTCATTCCAGCACTGTCGAGCCAGGCACGGACCGCCTGGGCCTCCTCGTCGGAGACCTTCCCCATCTCGGCGACGAGGGCGCTCTGCGACAGGCGCTCCTTGTAGATGCCGAGCGGGTTGAGCAGCTCGTCGTCGATGATGGCGTTGTACATGCCCATGCAGCCCTCGTCGAACACACCGATGATCGCCTTCTCCTCGGCCAGCTGCCGCGCGAGGGCAACGCCCAGTTCCGTCTCGGAATCCTGCGGCAGGGGCGGCAGGGGCCTCACATGGCTGGTGTCGTGGGCGACGGTCCCGGTCTCCAGCCACGTACGCAGCCCCTCACGTGCCCAGTCGTCGGTGAATTCGGCGCTCCACAGGACGGAGTAGTCCCGCCCCGCCTTCGTGAGGCTGCCCGCGAGGTTCAACAGGCCGACCAGGCCGGGGAATTCACCGCTCCAGTTGGCCACGATCAGGATCGGTCCCCGGTGGCTGCGCAGACCGGCGAGGACATGGTGGCTGTACTGCCAGACCGCCTCGACGACGACCAGCGGGGCGTCCTGGGGCAAGGTCTTGAAGACCTCGATACCGGCCCGCTGACTGTCGATGAAGCCATGCCCCTTCTCCGCATCGACCCGGTGCCCGCGGCGAACCTTCCAGCCGAGCCCCATGAGGGCCCCGGCCAGGTCGCTCTCCAGCTTCTCCTGAGTGGGCCAGCACGTCACGTTCGCAGCCGGCCGCAGGTCGCCGCTGGCCACGGTGTACACGGTCTGCGGCTCGGCAGCACACCGCCGGGCAACCTCTGGCAGACGGTACGTTCTCATCGTGGTCTCCCTATCAAGCGGCCCTGCTTGACGCCGCCGCCAATGCCTGAGGGCTCCGCCCTCTGACGGGTGGGTGGGGGGCGCCCATATCTGAGGTGGATGAGAGCACGCACTGCTCCAACCGCAGATATGGGCGCCACGTACAGACAAAGGGCAGCAGCCCCCGGGCGGGCCGCTCTTACGTCAATGGCTTGAGGTCGTGCGGAAGGGGGGTTCTAGGGGGGCGAAGCCCCCCTGGCGGGGGGCCGTTGGGGGGCGGAGCCCCCCGACACGACCTGTCGGCGGCAGCCGAAAAACAAAGGGGGCGTGCCCCCACAAGCACCGGCCTCACCGGACACGATGACGGCACACGAGGCATACCCGGGACCCTGACAGAAATCGATTTCACGGTCAAGGGACAAGCACACCAGCCAGGCAACCCGCCCAACTAGGGCCTGTTCCAGGTTCCGATCATTGGTTTTGGGATTCGCCGGTGGCGGGCGGCTGGGCCTGGTAGTTGTCGAGGGTGGCGCGTGGTGATCTCTCGGATGCCGAGTGGGAGTTGGTGGAGCCGT
>NZ_JBQQBV010000051.1:0-8244 GCF_052246355.1 Streptomyces sp. 3N207
CCAACTGAGGCCGCGTCAAAGGGGGAACAGAAGACTCGGAGGCGATGGGCGAAGGTTGGTAGGACACGACGACAGCCTCCCACCGACGAGCCCCCCACACCCACACAACTAACGAAAAGCTCAGTAGGCCGTGTTTTGGAAGTCGGCCTCGTTCGTCGTCCCGTGTCGTGATGATCTCGGTGTGGGGCGAGGGGGTCTTTCTGACGAACAGTGGGCGGTGCTGGAGCCGTTGCTGCCAGTCGCGGTGTTGGGCCGACCACCGAGGGACCGGCGGAAGCTGATTGACGGGATCCGGTGGCGGGTGAGGACTGGTGCTCCGTGGCGGGATCTGCCGTCGGAGTACGGGCCGTGCAGACGGTCTACGGACTCTTCCGCCGCTGGCAACGCGACGGCACCTGGCCCGAACTGCTGACCCGACTGCAGGCCCGGGCGGACGCGGCCGGGCTGATCACGTGGGAGGTCAACGTCGACTCCACGATCTGCCGGGCCCATCAGCACGCCGGGGGCGCCCGCGACGGCCAGGCCCAGAAGGAGCCACCGGGCGGAGCCCGCACCGAGCCCGACGACCACGGTCTGGGCCGGTCACGGGGAGGCTTCACCACCAAGGTCCATCTGGCCTGCGAGCAGGGCCAACGGCCGCTGTCTCTTCTTGTCACCGCAGGTCAGCGCGGTGACAATTCTCAGTTCACCGCCGTCCTGAAAGGCATCCGAGTGCCCCGCACCGGACCCGGCCATCCCCGCGTCCTCCCGCTGCGAGTACGAGGCGACAAGGCGTATTCCTCCCGCGTCAACCGGTCCTACCTGCGAAAGCGGGGAATCCGGTGCACGATCCCGGAGCCTGCCGACCAGGCAGCCAATCGCAAACGGCGCGGAAAGGCCGGCGGGCGGCATCCGCCCTTCGACCGCGAGGACTACAGGGCCCGGCATGCGGTCGAATGCGGGATCAACCGGCTCAACCGCAACCGGGCGGTCGCCACCAGGTTCGACGAACTCGCCGTCCGCTTCGGAGCCACCGTCCTGATCGCCGCGATCGGCGCATGGCTGTTACCAGTCTGAGCAGTCAGTCCCTCATGCCATGCTGACCGCGACCAGGGCCGACAGGGTGAGGGAGAGGCAACGATGGGGGCTCAGTACTACGGCGCCGACAGCGAGGACGGCGGCCGCATCGACGACCCCTCCGAGGACGCGCTGTTCATGATGATCAGCGACCTCAACAACTCCGACAACACCTTCGTCGTCGTCCAGCCCGACGAGGACGACCCCGGCTGGTTCGCCTCAGTGGCCGTCCTGGACGAAGGAGGCTACGAGATCGTCCGCCGTGACACCTCCCGCAACGAGCATGAGGTCACCACGGCGACCAGCATCAACGACATCGCCCGCGACCTCACCATCTGGATGGCCGCCCGCGACTTCCCCGGACGCCCAACCAGGCGGGTCACCGACTTCTGAAACACGGCCTGGCCGAGGGCGACGATGGCGCGGTGATCGCCGCGCGGCTGCGCCGGCGCCTCACCCCGTTGACCACCGGCGACCCCGAGCGGCCCTACCGGTTCCGGCGCGACGCCCCGTCCTGGGCGCTGAGCATCGGCCTGCCCGCCTCACCCGGCGGCCGAACCCTCGTTCCGTGCGCGGTCGGTGGCTGCTCAGGTCGTACCTTCGGAAAGGTCACGGACCTGAGCATCCGCTGTGACCAGTGCGAACTCGCCGCCCTGGCCCACCTGGAGGCCGACAAGGCCAGCCGCGCCCTCGAGGCCGCGCCCGGATCTGGCTCCCGTGCTCGTCGTCCTCCGCCGATCTGATGGGACGCACACCGCAGACCCAACCGAAAGCGCGGCGTGCACCAACCTCCTCCTGAGACACCCCATCCCACCGCGCTGTGCAGACCTGCCGCGACGCTGGCTACGCCGTCCTCGCCTCCCCGGCAGTTTTCGCAGCCGCTTTGCCGTGATGATGATGAGGTGAAAGAAGACCCAGCCGTACCGACGTCCGTCATCCTGGGCATTGACGACCTTCGACCGCTGCCCAGAGCCACGCGGATCGCTCGCACCAGCCGCGAAGGCATCCAGCTCCTGCAAGAACACCGCGACAGCTTCATCGACGAACTCTGGCTCGATCACGACCTCGGCGGTGAAGACAGCATCTTGCCCGTGGTGACTCTCATGGAAGAGGCCGCCTTCAGCGGGCGGCCTTTTCGCATTGGAACGGTCTTTGTGCACAGCGCCAACCCCATCGGCGCCGAAACGGTCGTCCGGGCGCTCATACGCTGGAACTACCAAGTCCGGCGGGCAACGGCTTAGAGAATCCGGGACGGGGTGGAGTCCTGCCTGCCAGCTTCGCCAACAGCATCGGTCCAGGGGCTGCAGGCCCCTGCCCGCGTTCAGGCTTCTTCCGGCGGGCCGTTTCCCGGCTTCCGGTCCATGTACCCGTCGTCCTGTCCATGCATGAGACTGCTGACGTGGGCAACCAGGTCCGCGGGTTCGATGACCATCTGCGCGATCTTCATGAACTCGATGTAGGACAGTACGTCCTGCTCGGTCATTCCGTCCGTGGGAACAGCTTCCCAGTCGGCGCTCTCCTGCTCGATGCGGCCGGACAGTTCCCTGCGCGTGAGCTGCCCCAGGTCCTCCCACCTCAGATGCCGGAACTCAGTCATGGCCGGGTCACCACAGTCTGATCGGCGTAACACCAGCGAGGGTTCGTCGTCGGCGCTGGTGACGGGCAGATGCGGGGTCGCAGTAGTGGAGCCATGAGGTCGATACGCCCCAGCGTGGCGGAAGGCACCATCAGTGATCAAACGCGCAGCATAAGAGGCCGCGCGGATAGGTGCGGTTGGGGGACCCCGGCAGCGAACGTGCACAGGTCCTGGTGTTCATGGAGTTGCGATGCTCTGTGATCACTGAGGAGACCTGTGTCCGTGCTTCCGTCATGGCTTACCGAACCGCTCTGGTGGTGGGGGCTGCGGCGCGCGTCGTAGCGCCGACGACGCCGTCGACGCAGAGCTGACCTCACACCGGCTGTCGTTCCGTGGGACTCAGTTCTACAGCGCGTATCCCCCGCTTGTCGGAACCTCCCACGAGCAGGGTCGAGCCGTCCGGGGAGAAGGCCATTCCATGGACAGCGCCGGAGAGCGCCCGGTACGGGGAGGTCGCGGAGCCTGACGGAGTCAGGTGGGTGACCTTGCCGTCGGTGAAGCCCACGGCCAGCCAGCCGGACGGGTGGAAGCAAAGAGCCGATGGAGTCGCCGAGGAGCCCAGCGCTGTGTTGTTCAGAGCGAGCAGAAGCCGGCCGGTGACCGCGTCGATCAGGACCAGACCCAAGGTCTCGGAGGAGAACTCGCCACCGCAGACCGCTGTCAGGCGCCCGCACGGACTGGCCGCGGCAGCCCGCCAGTGCGTATGGAAGTCCCAGTTCGCCTTGGAGGACGGCGGCGTGACCCACCGCACCTCACCGGTGGTGAGGGAGAAGCCCATGGCGCGGCTGCCCGCACAGGCCACGGCGGTTTCGCCGTCGCCGGAGACGGCGAGTTGGGCGCCGACGTAGACCATGTCGTGCAGTCTGCGGTCCTTGGCCAGCGCCGACACCCTCTCGCCTCGAACTTCGGCGACCACCACGCGAGTACCCTCGTTGGGCAGGGAGGCGGCCACCAAGCTGGGATCCGCCTCTCCTTCGAGAGCGAGCAGTTGATCCCGGGCTTCCGCTGGAACGTCCGGACCGTCAGGGATCCGTTCCTGGTTGAAGGGGTGGCGCGTGAGCGAGACGAGTTCCGGCCGGTGACTGTCACTCGACGGTCGCCACGCGAACAGGCGCATAAGCGGCCACTCGCGGCTGGGCCAGTCCTCTGACACGGCCATCACCTGCACGATCCCATGCGGCCACACCTGTTCCGCGGCAAGCCACTCTCCGTCGCGGGAGAGCGCCGGGTCACGGACTCCTGGACAGCGCAGCATCACAGTGTTCAGGTCGGCTCCGGAGCGCAACTGCACCTCGAACTCGCCATTTGGCGCATCGCGTGGGGGCGCGTAGCCGATCGCGCAGGTGCCGTCGTCGGCCATGGAGAGTGACCGCACCGAGCCGGGCATGTCCGTCTGCGCCACCCACCACTTCTTACGGCGGGCGACGGCGGGCAGGTCGAAGCGCAACTCAGGCGGAAGCGTCCCGGCACTTCCAAAGTGCCAGTTCGCCTGTGGATCGACGATCTCCCAGCCGAGACGGGCGGCCAGTACGTGGATGGAGCGCAGTGCCGGGTCCCGGATATCTCCGAACTCGACCTGGATCCGGCCCGTCGTTCCGTCATCGTCCACGACGATATGGACGGAAGCTGTGGACGAAGCGGCAACCCGGCCCTCACTGAGCCCGGCCTCCTTCAGAAGGCCGGCCATCTCTTCGACGGTGACACGGGAGCCTGTGGCGGAAGCAGGTTGCACAGTCAACTGGCGGATCATGCCGCCACCTTGCCACCGGCCACTGACATCGGCAGGGCCCGGGGCGGTTCTGGGGGCTTTGCGCCATGTTTGCCCGCTGACCTGCGAGACCTTGAACAATCACAAGTTACAGGTGGCGCGGACAAGTGGTGATCACGGTCGGCGGCTCGGGCGTTCGTCCCAGCGGTGAGTCGTCCATGCCCGCCGGATCAGGCTGCGCACGGTGATGATCGCGTCGGCAAGGTCGAAGAAGGCGTCGAAGACGGTGGCGCGGCGTTCGTAGCAGCGGGCAAGTCGGTGGAAGGCGCTCTGCCAGGCGTGCGTGCGCTCGACGTGCCACCGCCGGCTGGCCTGGATCGGTGCCTTCTCGCCTTTGCGCCCGATGCGTCCCTGGAGGCCGCGTTCGTTGAGCAGGGTGCGGGTCTTGTCCGAGTCATAGCCGGCGTCCAGGTGCACGGTGATGTCGTCGGGCAACGGCCCGAGGTCGTTCAGGCGGTCCAGGGTCGGGGCGAGCAGCGGGGAGTCGTGGCGGTTGGCGCCGACCAGGACATGACCCAGGGGAATGCCGTATCCGTCCGTCATGCCGGAGCGTTTCACGCCCTGTTTGCCGCGGTCGACCGGGGAACGCCCGGCCACCGCGCAGCTCCGGGTGCCTTGGTGATGGAGCCGTCTACGGCGATCTGGTCGAGGACGAGGCCGACTCATGTGGGCGGGGAGGAAGCGAGCTGTGTCGGCACCGGCTGAGCCGACCCGGGTATGCCGCCGGAACGCTGGTGACGGCGGGTGTGGCGCTGACCTAGCGTTCCCTCATGACGTGTTCTGACGGTGCCCTCGAACGAGCAGGCCGGCGTGACCATTCGCTGCCAGGACAACCGGTCTGTCGGTGTGAGGTTCTGCGACCGGTTCAGCTTCGATGAGGACTCGGTGCACTACGCCGTCGAGGCATGGGCTCCAGGGCTGACTGCCCGCGTTGATGAGGTGGTGGCCTGGATCCGGGACAGTGACCTGGCTCTGTTCCCGGAGCAGTTGGCGGCCGACTACGCCGGGCGAGGGGTGCTGGAAAGTCATGCACCCTGTGTTCCCCGGCGCCGGGAGTGGCCGACGCCGTGCCCCTGTCAGTCGGAGTAGTCGGGCATCTTGAGCTTGGGGTGGTCTTTGCAGCCGAGGCGTTTGGCCTCGGCAGTGACGTAGCGGGGGAACATCTTGCGTACCACCTGTCGGCCGGCCGCCCCGGCGTCGTCCTCGGTGACCGGGGGCCTCGCGGTGAAGGCCACGACGTCGTCGTCGCCCTTGCAGGGCATTTGCACGACGGCTTCCGTGGAGTTCAGTGTCCCGAGCACCTCAGGGGAGCCGTCGGCCCGGATTGTCGGGCCGCCATGCAGGGCGGCCTCGTCGTAGGCGTGAGCCAGGCGAGAGTCTGCGATGGTGGTGAAAAGTCCCTCGCGTCCTTCCCTGCCCTCGGGGTTGACCTCACAGGTACGCGTCCCGTGTCGGGAGCCCTCCGGGAACCGGTCGTACGCTGACCGAGGCTTCACCTGCTTCGGCCAGTCGAGGTTCTTGATTCCGCACAGATGATGCCTGGCGCCCTCATAGCGTGGCGGGCGGGGGAGTTTGCCCGGTGCGGGCAGGGTGCCTTTGCAGCCGTAGCGGTGCATAGCAGCGTTGGCGACGTCGGTGACGGCCCGCGCCATCTCGGCTTGAGCCGGCACATCGTCCTGCGACAGGCGGACACCGTTGGCCCGCGTGATCACCACCATCAACGGAGTGGCGTCTTCGCCAATGCCCACGCCCCTGAAGCAGCTTTCGGGGATTTCACGCCACGCCCGGGTCGGGGACGTCATGCCCTTGCTGCTGTGTCTGCCGTGGCCGGGCGATCTCTCCTCTGCCGAGACGGCATTCGCCCCTGGAGCGCTCCGTCGTCAGCTCCCCTCGAGCGGGTATCTCTTCCGACCACAGCCGGTCCTCCTCCAGATCCGGCATCAGGCCAGTCTGCTCCTTGTGGGAGAACGCGCCCCAACAGGCAGCAGCACGGTGCTCCTTCTGCATGGGCAGTTTGCCCGCCTGCCAGGCCATGCCACCTGCGCCGGCCAGCACACCGGCCATGACACCTGCCGCGGCAGCGGTCGGCCGCCCCCGCAAACGACGCTGGCGGGGCTTCGATGGGTCGTGCAGGACCTGTGTTTCGTTTTGCTGCTCGCCGCTCGGCACTTCATGCCCCCTGCCGGTGATGGTCACTGGTCGTGCGGGAGCGTACATACCTGTGATCAGCGGAGCCCCACGAGGGGTGGACTGGCAGCCTGGCCCTTCAGTCAGCTTCGTCCGGCTCGCTGGCGTGTGCGATGCCGTCCAGCTCTGCGTCGATGGCTTCACGTTCGGCGGCCGAGCGGTGGAGGCCCTCGCGGATGGCCCGCAGCTTGTCCGGGTCGTCGGCAGCGGAGGCTGCCACGATGGCGAATCCGGTGCTGCCGTCCGGTCCGGGCATCTCCACCACCCGATGATCCGCACCACCGGTGATCATCATGGCCAGGACCGTCGCCAGCTCGCGCTGCATCTCCGGCGTGAGTTCGGTCTGCTCGTCCCCGTCACCGAAGATGCCTTCACGGCCCTCTGCCGGCAGATGCGCCGACTCGTGAACGAGCCGGGCCAGCCGTTCGTACTGCTCTGGGTCCATACGGGCTTTGAGCGTCTCCATATAGAGGGAGACGGCCTCGACCGGGTCCAGCCCCGCGTCGACCTCGCTCTCGTCGCTCATTCCCGCAGCCTGCTCCGACATCGGGGCAGGCGTCCAGGCATCGCCCAGGCGAGAGGTTGCTGGAGGACACCCTGATGGTTCACGTCACTGGGGACACGGCTGCCCACGCGACCTGGCTGTCGACCTGGTGGGACTATGTCGTCCGGTCGATCAGACCCCCCGGTACTGTCAGGTGGTCTTGAGGCGAACGAGGAAAGTAGGGGGCACCGGGCACCGGTTCATGACTGACGGGGGGTCAGCAGGAGTCTTTACTCCACTCGGGGAGGACGATCCGGACTCGGTTGCCGGGTACCGGCTGGCCGCCCGGCTCGGCGCGGGCGGCATGGGCAAGGTCTACGTCTCCTACACCCCTGGTGGGCGTCCGGTCGCCATCAAGGTGATCCGTCCCGAGTTCGGTGAGGACGTGGAGTTCCGGCGCCGTTTCCAGCAGGAGGTGCGGGCCGCCGAGCGGGTGCAGGGCCTGCTCCCGACGCAGACCGCCACTCCGGGCGCTGCCGCCCCGCCGGCGGGGACGGCACCGGTAACCGTGCGGGAGACGCCCCAGCCGGGGGCATCCTCGGGGATGTCGTCGACTGTCCGCTCCAGCGAGGGCATCCACTGCACCAGGTGGGTCAGGTCCTTGCGCAGGATGCGGACTTCCTCGCCTTCGCGCATGGCCTTGTCGTAGGAACTGGCGAGCGGGAAGCGGAAGGCCGTCACGATGGCGTGCGGGAACCGAAGCAGGCCCAGGACGCGGCCGATGTCGGCTGCGGTGGTCTTCCACTCCCCGCAGTTGACCTCCCGCCACATGGCGAGCACGTCCTTGCTCAGCTTCCCGGGGCCCGGCCACCGCAGGCTTCAGTCAGGCCGCCTAACCACGCCCGCCGGGTCGGCATCATGAGGGTCATGGACTCGATACGGAAGTTGGTGGCGCCAAGCTGGCCTGTGACCGTGCCCTTGACGGTTTAGACGTCGTTTCAGTTGGTGAGTCGGCGGTAGCCGATGAGGGCCGCGGCTATGCCGACGAAGGCGAGGAAGTGCTCGGCCTTGCGCTCGTAGCGGCGGTGCAGGCGCCGGCACCCGGCCAGCCAG
>NZ_JBQQBV010000052.1:0-5871 GCF_052246355.1 Streptomyces sp. 3N207
TTCCCCCCCCCCCCCCCCACCACAACTGACGGCCGGAGTCACACGGGTGTCGGGCATGAGCCGGGTGAGGTGGCGGAACAGCGGCCGAGGGCTTCGCGCGGAGCCAGCCTGACCGCGGCAGGCGGGACGGAGGGCCGTTGAGGGGGATCGCGCTCGGCGGCCTCCGTCGCATCACCGCCCCGCACTACGACCAGGGCAGGACCAGTGCACCCCAGGCGACGACGGGGCCGAGGGCGACGATGCTGCCGGTGTAGCTGATGACCTGGCGGTAGAAGCGTCGGGCGTCGACGCCACGTGCGTTGGCCAGGACCAGGGCGCCGTTGGTGGAGAAGGGGGAGGTGTCGACGATGGTGGTGGACACGGCGAGGGCGGCGATCACTCCGGCGGCGCTGAGGTGGCTGGAGAGCAGCAGCGGCACGGCGAGGGGGATGATCGCGGTGAGGATCGCGGTAGAGGAGGCGAAGGCCGAGGTGATGGCCACGGTGAAGCACAGCAGCAGGGCGACGAAGAGCGGGGTACCGAGGTTGGCGGTGTGCTCGGAGATCTCCTCGATGATGCCGGCCTTCTCCAGCATGGCGATGTACGTCATCATGCCGCCGACCAGCAGCAGGGTGGACCAGCTGATGCCGTCGACGGCTTTCTCCTGCCGTTTCATGTCGACCAGGGCCAGCAGGGCGCCCGCGGCCAGGGCCAGGAAGCCGACCTCCAGATGGAAGCCGAGCGCGCCGACGACGAGGGCGACCAGGCAGGCGAGGGTGAGCCACTGCCGCCAGTCGGGTGTGCCGGTGACGGCGGGGTCCTCGTCGGCCGTGGCGTCGTCTCGCTCGGCCATCGGGACAGGGCGCTTGGCCAGCAGCAGGTATGTGAGCAGCGAAAGCGCCAGGTTGATGACGAAGCTGGCGGTGAACAGGGCCACGGGAGAGACGTGCAGCTCGGTCTTGTCGACCAGGCCGAGTACCAGCGCACCGGAGACGGCGAGCGGGGAGAACGCGCCTGCGTGGCCGCCGCTGATCACCATCATCCCGACCACCAGCGGGTTGAGTTTGTAGCGGTATGCGAAGTTCATTCCGATAGGGACGAGGAGCGCGACGGCGGCGGGGGTGAAGGTGCCGAACGCCGTCAGCAGGGCGGCGACCAGGAACAGCACCCAGGGGATGAGCGCCACCTTCCCGCGGACCAGCCGCACCCCCGCCGCGACGAGCAGGTCGATGGTGCCGTTGCGGCGGGCGACGGAGAACAGGTACGTGACCCCCACGATCGTCACGAACAGGTCCGCAGGAAAGCCCTCGAAGATCTCGTCCTCGTGGAGGCCGAGCGAGGCGGTGCCGACCGCGAAGGTCGCGACGAAGGCGAGAATGCCCAGGTTGATCGGCAGCACGGTGCCCACTACGAACATCACCAGCAGTGCGCCTATGGAGATCACTTCAGGAGACATGTTTGTCCTCGGTGCAGGAGGGGACAGGAGACCGCGCCCCGAGGGGCGCGAGGTTACCCCGGCACTGACGGCTGGAGGCCGGTCGCCGGAGGTGAGATGCGTCCCGTTCCAGGAGTCCCTGCTCCTGGTTCCGGTACGTAGATGCGTGCGTCGGCGAGCAGCCGGGCTGCCCGCTGTACAGTGACCCGGCCCGGGACGCCGTGGCGGATGTCCGAACAGCGGACGGCCACGACGCCGGCGGGGGTGCCCAGCCGCAGCCACTCGCCGCCCCGGCCGGCCGAGCCGGCCCGTCCACCCCGTCCGCCCATGGCCTGGGAGACCACGGAGTCCTCCAGCAGGCCGGCGGTCGCGACGGCGACGGCGGAGGTGAGGCCGATCGCCGGGTGGGGGCTGTTCATGGAGAGCATGCGGACGGACACGTCGTAGTCCTCGGCGGCGACCAGCTCGCCCAGCGTGGTGGTGTACCGGACCGGGGGACCGACCAGGCCCACCTTGGGCACGGCGTCACCGGGCTCTTGACCCGGCTTGAGGAGGCCCATCAGCGACGCGGCGGTATGGCGGACCGCGCGCAGTGAGGGAACGTCGGCGCGCATCTGGTCCAGCGTCTCGGTGCCGGTACGGCCGACACTCGGTGCGGCGACGAGGACCACCGGCGCGCCCGCGTCCACCATGCTCACCTGCTGCGGCCCGGCGGTGCCGATCCGCAACTCCTCGACCGCCCGTCCGGTGGGCAGCAGTGAACCGGCGGTGCCGCCGGACGGGTCGAGGAAGGCAAGACCGACCGCCACTCCCCCGGCCCGGGTGCCGGGCACGGTCTGGTCGCCGAACTCGTGCACCCTGCCGCCCGTGGTGTCCACCACGCCTTCGAGCACCGCGCCGGTGTTGCTGTTCCGCATCACCACACGTGTGCGGTCACCGGTGAGGGGCACCAGCCCTTTTGCAACCGCGTACAGGGCGATGGCGGTGGCGCAGTTGCCGCAGTTGCTGGTCCACTCCACCGTTCCGGTGCCGATGCCGACCTGCGCGAACAGGTAGTCGACATCCACGCCCGGCTCGGGGGAGACACCGACGACGGCCGCCTTGGAGGTGGTCGGGGTCGCTCCGCCCACCCCGTCCAGCTCCACCGGATCGGTGGAGCCGTACGCGGCGACCAGCAGCTTCTCCAACTCGCTGCGGTCGGTGGGGACATGGACCTGGCTGAACAACCAGCACTTGCTGGTGCCACCACGTACCAGAGTCGCGGGAGTGTGCACAGCTGAGGCTCTTCCTGGGTCGCGTGGGGGAGGAGAGGGCCGGGCGGACGGTTACGAGCGGGTTGCGCTCCGTTGAACCGCTCCGGCGAATGCGAAGACCTTCGCAGACGCGTAACTTGGGCACAATGGCAGATTTCTTCACCTCCGTTTAGTTCAGCTAAACTCTCTGTCATGCTGAACGTGCGTCGACTGTTGCTGCTGACCGAGGCTGCCGAGCGCGGCTCGCTCACTGCCGCCGCGCAGGCGCTGGGCATGACCACCTCCGCCGCCTCCCAGCAGATGTCGCTGCTGGAGCGGGAGGCCGGACAGCCCTTGATCGAACGGTTGCCGCGCGGTATCCGCACCACTCCGGCGGGTGCGGCGCTGGCCGAGCGCGGCCGGGCGGTCCGCCGTGAACTGCGCGCGGCCGAGGCCGATCTGGAGTCGTTCGCCGACCTCGACGAGGGCACGCTCAGGCTCGGCTCCTTCCCCACCGCCAGCGCCTCGCTCCTGCCGCTGGCCCTCACCCGGTTCAGCAGCCGCCACCCCGGGGTGCGAACCGTCGTACACGCCGGGGTCCTCGACCAGTTGCGGGAGATGCTGCACACGGGAGAGATCGAGCAAGCGCTGCTGTGGGACTACGAGTGGAACCGCGTCGACGACGAAGCGCTCGCCCTCACCCACCTTCTCGACGACCCGACCGTGCTGGTCGTCCCCGCCGACTCCCCGCTGCGCGCCCTGCCCTCGCTGCGCCTCGGCGACCTCACCGACCAGGAGTGGATCATCCGCGCCGACAACCACCCCGTCGCCGACGTCCTGCGCCGCAGTTGCCGCCGGGCCGGATTCGAACCGCGCATCGCCTACGCGTCGCACGACTACCAGGAAGCCCAGGCCATGGTCGCCGCCGGCCTCGGCATCGCCCTCGCTCCCCGGCTCGCCCTCACCAGCCGCCGCAGTGACGTCCGCCTGCTGCCCTTCGGCTCCGACGTGCCGGCGCCCACCCGCCGCATCCTGCTCGCCCGCGCAGCGTCCCGCGCCGCCACCCCGCCCGCGCAGGCCATGGCCCATGTTCTGCGTTCCGTGGCACAGAAGTTCACCGGTGCCGGCCTGGACCGCACCCAACTCGGCGCGGTGCCGAGGGGCGGGCAGCGACGTGCCTGACGCGGCACCCCGCCCGGCCCGCCCGGGCCGGTGTGCATGGGAAAGGGCGTGTGGGTACGTACCGCAGCGGCGCGCCCACACGCAGTACGCGGGCAAGGAGGAGCTGATCCGGTGGCGGAGACAGCGGCCGACGGTTGTCCCGTGGTGCGGTACCGCTTCCCCGTCCTCGACGGCGCGCGGTGGGAGGGCTTTCCGTTCCGCGGCAGCGACATCGTGATCAAGCAGCATCCGAGTGTCGCGTTCCGGCCCTGCCGCCCTCCAGTCCTTCGGGCGAGCGGTCTCCGGCGAGATTCCAGCCGTCGCGCGGGTACTCTCCGCTGTCGCGCCAGGGCGGCACGCGCAGGCCCAGCGCTGTTCGCAGCCAGCTGCCGCAGCCTGTTCCGGGGGGTGGGGCGTGAGCCCCTTGCGGGTGCGTTCCCGTCCGGGTCCGTGGGTGACGGTGCACCGTGACGTGCTGTTCGTCCCCGAGCTTGAGCCCGACTGCGCGGCTCCTGTACGTCGTCCTCCATGCTGCCGTCGACAATGAGCCGCTCCCCGAACGGGTGCAGGAGCTGGTCGGGTTGCCCGACCGTGATGCGTTGGATCCCTTCCTTCGCCGAGGCCGGGCTCGTGGATGTCACCGAGAACGACCCCCATGGCGCGTTCTCGTACAGCTACGGCCAAGTTGCGTCTGCGGTCATCCCCTGGTCAGCTGGCCAGTTCACATCGCGGTGAACCACGCACCGTAGCCATACGAGCGAACCCTGATATCGGCTCGATAACACCAGACATCCGAGGTAACAGCCTCAGCCCCAAGCAGGAAAATGATGGGAGGGGTGTCATCAGAACGTCACGCTGACGGCTCTCCAGGGTGATCGGCCGCCGCTCGGTACGGAAGCGCTCAACGGCCGCACACTGAAGGAGAGGTTGGGCCGTGGAGCTCTTTGGCATTCTGGCAGGGGCAGTCCTGCTGCTACTCCCGAGTCTGAAGAAGCTGCTGGACAGCGTGGCCTACCGGAACCGGGCCCGGGGCAAGGCCGAGATCATCCGCGCAGAACGCGCCGTCGAGGTCCCGCAGCAGGTGCCGTCCAGCGGACGGAAGCAGATGCAGCAGGAGAAGGGGAAGGGGAAGGGGAAGGGGAAGGGGAAGGGGAAGGGGAAGGGGAGTGGCTGAGCCGAAGGCCGTGACCGCCGAGACGCTGGGCGAGGTGTTTGCGCAGTGCCGAGGCGAGATGACGGGCAAGGCCCGCCAGCTGCTCCAAGGCGCCAACGTACCGCCTTCGGTGGCGGACGCCGACGACATCGTCAGCAGCGCCTTCGCCACGGCGCTGCGGGACCCGGGCTCCGTGCGGCAGCCGCGTGCCTACCTCGACAAACTGATCCGCACCGAGATCCTCCACCTGGCGACGCGCCGCGCAGAGCACCACCGCATGGACGAGAAACGGGCCGCCGACCCGCTTTGCTGCCCTCCCCCGTGTGTCGCCGACTTCAGCACGCTGGTGGACAACCGAGACGCGGTGCACCGGGCGGTGCGGGAACTGTCGGTGCCGCAGCGCACCGCGGTGTGGGCAACCCACGCCCTGGACTACACCCGGGACGAGACGGCCATCCTCATGGGCTAGCACCCCGGCACCGTGGCTCGGCACAGCACGCGCGCGATGGTCCTGCTGCGTGCCAGCATCGCTACCGTGGTCATAGGCGTCCTGACAGTCCTCGGACTCGCGGCCGGCCGCGAGCTCCAGCGCACAACTCCCGCCGACGACCCGCGCAGGGACCCGGTGCTGCCACCGGCTCAGTGGTGGTCCGAGAACTGGATGGTCACGGCGATCGCCCTGACCGTCGTGACCTGCGTGACGTGGGTCGTTGGACATACGGTGGTCCGTCAGACCGTCGCGGACTGCATCGCGTGGGCCCTTAGCCTGAATCCACCGATGGCCATGGGGGCGTCCCCTGCATTCCCAGGTCAACCAGCACCTCGGGGGTAATCGATCTTCACCCGGGAGGTGAAGGCGCGGAACGGCTCGATTGGGTTGCTGACCTGGACGAAGGCTGCACGGATCCCGG
>NZ_JBQQBV010000053.1:0-5185 GCF_052246355.1 Streptomyces sp. 3N207
TCAGAACCAACACAGTGGACGCGAGCATCTATGGACAAGCCCTCGGCCTATTAGTACCGGTCACCTCCACACGTTACCGTGCTTCCAGACCCGGCCTATCAACCCCGTCATCTCCAGGGAGCCTTACTCGCTCAAGGCGATGGGAGTCCTCATCTCGAAGCAGGCTTCCCGCTTAGATGCTTTCAGCGGTTATCCTTCCCGAACGTAGCCAACCAGCCATGCCCTTGGCAGAACAACTGGCACACCAGAGGTCCGTCCGTCCCGGTCCTCTCGTACTAGGGACAGCCCTTCTCAAGACTCCTACGCGCGCAGCGGATAGGGACCGAACTGTCTCACGACGTTCTAAACCCAGCTCGCGTACCGCTTTAATGGGCGAACAGCCCAACCCTTGGGACCGACTCCAGCCCCAGGATGCGACGAGCCGACATCGAGGTGCCAAACCATCCCGTCGATATGGACTCTTGGGGAAGATCAGCCTGTTATCCCCGGGGTACCTTTTATCCGTTGAGCGACGGCGCTTCCACAAGCCACCGCCGGATCACTAGTCCCGACTTTCGTCCCTGCTCGACCCGTCAGTCTCACAGTCAAGCTCCCTTGTGCACTTACACTCACCACCTGATGACCAACCAGGCTGAGGGAACCTTTGGGCGCCTCCGTTACTCTTTAGGAGGCAACCGCCCCAGTTAAACTACCCACCAGACACTGTCCCCGATCCGGATCACGGACCCAGGTTAGACATCCAGCACGACCAGAGTGGTATTTCAACAACGACTCCACAACCACTGGCGTGGCCGCTTCACAGTCTCCCACCTATCCTACACAAGCCGAACCGAACACCAATATCAAGCTGTAGTAAAGGTCCCGGGGTCTTTCCGTCCTGCTGCGCGAAACGAGCATCTTTACTCGTACTGCAATTTCACCGGGCCTATGGTTGAGACAGTCAAGAAGTCGTTACGCCATTCGTGCAGGTCGGAACTTACCCGACAAGGAATTTCGCTACCTTAGGATGGTTATAGTTACCACCGCCGTTTACTGGCGCTTAAGTTCTCAGCTTCACCACCCCGAAGAGTGACTAACCGGTCCCCTTAACGTTCCAGCACCGGGCAGGCGTCAGTCCGTATACATCGCCTTACGGCTTCGCACGGACCTGTGTTTTTAGTAAACAGTCGCTTCTCGCTGGTCTCTGCGGCCACCCCCAGCTCACCAAGCATGTTGGATCACCAGAAATGGCCCCCCTTCTCCCGAAGTTACGGGGGCATTTTGCCGAGTTCCTTAACCATAGTTCACCCGAACGCCTCGGTATTCTCTACCAGACCACCTGAGTCGGTTTAGGGTACGGGCCGCCACACAACTCGCTAGAGGCTTTTCTCGACAGCACAGGATCACCCACTTCACCACAAACGGCTCGGCATCAGGTCTCACCCTCCATGCCAGGCGGATTTCCCTACCTGACGGGCTACACCCTTACCCCGGGACAACCATCGCCCGGGCTGGACTACCTCACTGCGTCACCCCATCACTCACCTACTACAAGCTTGGACCGTCGGCTCCACCACTCCCCCACACTCCGAAGAGCATGAAGGCGGCTTCACGGACTTAGCATCACCTGATTCAATGTTTGACGCTGCATAGCGGGTACCGGAATATCAACCGGTTCTCCATCGACTACGCCTGTCGGCCTCGCCTTAGGTCCCGACTTACCCTGGGCAGATCAGCTTGACCCAGGAACCCTTAGTCAATCGGCGCACACGTTTCTCACGCATGTATCGCTACTCATGCCTGCATTCTCACTCGTGAACCATCCACAACTCGCTTCCACGGCTGCTTCACCCGGCACACGACGCTCCCCTACCCACCACAACAGGCGTTAGCCCTCACGTTGCAGTGACACGACTTCGGCGGTGTACTTGAGCCCCGCTACATTATCGGCGCAGAATCACTTGACCAGTGAGCTATTACGCACTCTTTCAAGGATGGCTGCTTCTAAGCCAACCTCCTGGTTGTCTCTGCGACTCCACATCCTTTCCCACTTAGCACACGCTTAGGGGCCTTAGTCGATGCTCTGGGCTGTTTCCCTCTCGACCATGGAGCTTATCCCCCACAGTCTCACTGCCGCGCTCTCACTTACCGGCATTCGGAGTTTGGCTAAGGTCAGTAACCCGGTAGGGCCCATCGCCTATCCAGTGCTCTACCTCCGGCAAGAAACACACGACGCTGCACCTAAATGCATTTCGGGGAGAACCAGCTATCACGGAGTTTGATTGGCCTTTCACCCCTAACCACAGGTCATCCCCCAGGTTTTCAACCCTGGTGGGTTCGGGCCTCCACACGGTCTTACCCGCGCTTCACCCTGCCCATGGCTAGATCACTCCGCTTCGGGTCTTGAACACGCTACTCAAACGCCCTCTTCGGACTCGCTTTCGCTACGGCTCCCCCACACGGGTTAACCTCGCAACATGCCGCAAACTCGCAGGCTCATTCTTCAAAAGGCACGCAGTCACGACGCAGGAAACGAATTCCCCACGCGACGCTCCCACGGCTTGTAGGCACACGGTTTCAGGTACTCTTTCACTCCGCTCCCGCGGTACTTTTCACCATTCCCTCACGGTACTATCCGCTATCGGTCACCAGGGAATATTTAGGCTTGACGGGTGGTCCCGCCAGATTCACACAGGATTTCTCGGGCCCCATGCTACTTGGGAACAACACAAGTGAGCCGTACAGATTTCAGCTACGGGGGTCTTACCCTCTACGCCGGGCCTTTCGCATGCCCTTCGCCTATCCATACGGTTTCTAACTCACCCAGCCGCCGGCAGACGACTGAAGCGCAGTCCCACAACCCCGCATGCGCAACCCCTGCCGGGTCTCACACACATACGGTTTAGCCTCCTCCGGTTTCGCTCACCACTACTCCCGGAATCACGGTTGTTTTCTCTTCCTACGGGTACTGAGATGTTTCACTTCCCCGCGTTCCCTCCACACCGCCTATACATTCAGCGGCAGGTGACAGCCCATGACGACTGCCGGGTTCCCCCATTCGGACACCCCCGGATCACAGCTCGGTTGACAGCTCCCCGGGGCCTATCGCGGCCTCCCACGTCCTTCATCGGTTCCTGGTGCCAAGGCATCCACCGTGCGCCCTTAAAAACTTGGCCACAGATGCTCGCGTCCACTGTGCAGTTCTCAAACAACAACCAGCCACCCACCACCCCACCACAAACGGCGAGTTCACCGGGACCGGCAACCGAAGGACAGCCACAAACGGCCGTACCCTCAGACACCCAACAGCGCGCCCAACCCAACCAGCCCCAGACCCGCGTTCCACACCTCAAAGAGGCAGTACTAACGAAACCGGCACCAGCCAGGCCGAATAGTCAACGTTCCACCCATGAGCAACCCACCGTCAGACACTCGCTGACGCAGTGGGCCTCTGACCGGGCAAGCCCGGTAAGAAGTGCTCCTTAGAAAGGAGGTGATCCAGCCGCACCTTCCGGTACGGCTACCTTGTTACGACTTCGTCCCAATCGCCAGTCCCACCTTCGACGATTCCCTCCCACAAAGGGGTTGGGCCACCGGCTTCGGGTGTTACCGACTTTCGTGACGTGACGGGCGGTGTGTACAAGGCCCGGGAACGTATTCACCGCAGCAATGCTGATCTGCGATTACTAGCGACTCCGACTTCATGGGGTCGAGTTGCAGACCCCAATCCGAACTGAGACCGGCTTTTTGAGATTCGCTCCACCTCACGGCATCGCAGCTCATTGTACCGGCCATTGTAGCACGTGTGCAGCCCAAGACATAAGGGGCATGATGACTTGACGTCGTCCCCACCTTCCTCCGAGTTGACCCCGGCAGTCTCCCGTGAGTCCCCAACCTCCGAAGAGTTGCTGGCAACACAGGACAAGGGTTGCGCTCGTTGCGGGACTTAACCCAACATCTCACGACACGAGCTGACGACAGCCATGCACCACCTGTACACCGGCCCAAAGGGAGCGACCATCTCTGGCCGTTTCCGGCATATGTCAAGCCTTGGTAAGGTTCTTCGCGTTGCGTCGAATTAAGCCACATGCTCCGCCGCTTGTGCGGGCCCCCGTCAATTCCTTTGAGTTTTAGCCTTGCGGCCGTACTCCCCAGGCGGGGCACTTAATGCGTTAGCTGCGGCACGGACAACGTGGAATGTCGCCCACACCTAGTGCCCAACGTTTACGGCGTGGACTACCAGGGTATCTAATCCTGTTCGCTCCCCACGCTTTCGCTCCTCAGCGTCAGTATCGGCCCAGAGATCCGCCTTCGCCACCGGTGTTCCTCCTGATATCTGCGCATTTCACCGCTACACCAGGAATTCCGATCTCCCCTGCCGAACTCCAGCCTGCCCGTATCGAATGCAGACCCGGGGTTAAGCCCCGGGCTTTCACATCCGACGCGACAAGCCGCCTACGAGCTCTTTACGCCCAATAATTCCGGACAACGCTCGCACCCTACGTATTACCGCGGCTGCTGGCACGTAGTTAGCCGGTGCTTCTTCTGCAGGTACCGTCACTCACGCTTCTTCCCTGCTGAAAGAGGTTTACAACCCGAAGGCCGTCATCCCTCACGCGGCGTCGCTGCATCAGGCTTTCGCCCATTGTGCAATATTCCCCACTGCTGCCTCCCGTAGGAGTCTGGGCCGTGTCTCAGTCCCAGTGTGGCCGGTCGCCCTCTCAGGCCGGCTACCCGTCGTCGCCTTGGTAGGCCATCACCCCACCAACAAGCTGATAGGCCGCGGGCTCATCCTGCACCGCCGGAGCTTTCCACCACCATGAGATGCCCCAAGTGGTCATATCCGGTATTAGACCCCGTTTCCAGGGCTTGTCCCAGAGTGCAGGGCAGATTGCCCACGTGTTACTCACCCGTTCGCCACTAATCCCCGACCGAAGCCGGTTCATCGTTCGACTTGCATGTGTTAAGCACGCCGCCAGCGTTCGTCCTGAGCCAGGATCAAACTCTCCGTGAATGCTTCAATTCGCGGAAGAGCGGAACCAGGGAAGGAATAATCCCCCGGTCCACAGCGTCCTCGCTGTAATCTTTTTCAAAGGAACCTCAACCCGCCGACACAATTACTGTCCGACAGGCCGGGGTATCAACATATCTGGCGTTGACTTTTGGCACGCTGTTGAGTTCTCAAGGAACGGACGCTTCCTTCGAA
>NZ_JBQQBV010000054.1:0-4978 GCF_052246355.1 Streptomyces sp. 3N207
AGTCGTCCGGCGACGCACCCATCCCTCAAGCACCTCCCGCTGAGCATGAGTTAACGACAACGGCGGAATCTTCGGTCCAGGACGACTCATACCCAACCAACGACGAATCTGCGACTCACGTCACTAGTAGGACTCCGTTAGGTCTTTCGGTTCGGCCTGTTCCTGGGCATGTTGGGTGGATGGACGCACGTGAAGTGAACCGTGTCCGGGTGAAGTTGGCGTCATACGTGGCTGACGTGTTCGCGTCGGTGCCGCGCAAGACCAGCGGGCCAAAGGCGACTGCTACCTGCGGGGACTGATGCTGGACGGCCGCCGTAAGTCGATCCAGGCCATGGCCTCGCGGCTGCCGGACGGTAACGAGCAGAACCTGCAGCAGTTCGTGAACCAGTCCACCTGGGACCCGGTGCCGGTGCAGCGGCGGATCTGCGAACGCATGCTGCCGCTAATCAACCCGACGGCCTGGGTGATCGACGACGTGTCGCTGCCCAAGGACGGAAGAATGTCGGTCGCCGTGGCTCCGCAGTACTGCGGAACCCTGGGCAAACGCGCCAACTGCCAGGTCGCGGTCAGCGTCCACGCCGCCAGTGACACGGCCTCCTGCCCACTGCAGTGGCGGCTGTTCGTGCCCAAGGAGTGGGCGGCGGATACCGACCGCAGGACCGCTGCCCGCATCCCGCCCGAGGTCGGGCACCGCGAGAAGTGGCGGCTGGCTCTGGACATGCTCGACACGCTGGTCGGCTGGGGCATGAGGCCGCCGGTCGTGGTGGCCGACGCCGCCTACGGCACCAACGCTCACCTTCGGGCCGGGCTGGCAGAGCGGGGAATCGACTACGTGCCGGCCGTCCGCGCGGACGTGACCGCCCACCCATTCGACGCTGAACCAGTCGCCCCGGACCGCAAGGGCCCCGTCGGCTGCTGGCCCCAGCCCCGCTACCGCCACCCCGCACCCTCAGCGGCAGCCCTTGCCACCGGCCTCGGGCAGGAGGCGTTCACCTCCCTCACCTGGCGGCAGGGCTCGCGCGGCGATTTACGCTCCCGCTTCGCCGCCGTGCGTGTCCGCCCTGCCGGCAACACCGTCGAACGTCCCATCCGGGCCGCCGCCTCGGCCGAACAGGGCTGGTGGGACGGCATCCTGCCCGACTGCTGGCTGCTGGTGGAATGGCCCGAAGAGGCCGAGACTCCCACCGACTACTGGTTGTCCAGCCTGCCGGCCGACACTCCGATCGCCGACCTGGTCCGTCTGGCCAAGGTCCGCTGGCGCATCGAGCACGACTGCCGCGAACTCAAGCACGGACTGGGCCTGGACCACTTCGAAGGCCGGTCCTGGCCCGGCTGGCACCACCACACCACCCTCGTGACCGCGGCCCACGCGTTCCTCACCGAACAGCGCCCGTCCCCAAAAGCACCTGGACCGCACCCACCCTTTACCAGATCCTCGACGCCCTCCAAGACATCCTGAGGTGCTGGACCGGCACCTGCACCACCTGCCACCAGCCCCTCCCCACCCGGACCACAACACCTAGATCAAGACAGACCTAACGGAGTCCTACTAGGAGTTGTCGTCAAAGTGATCTTGGTTGGTGGATCATGGTGTGGTGACACGTCGCCATGAGCTTTCGGACGCCGAGTGGGAGTTGCTGCAGCCTCTGCTGTCGGCGTACACCTGAACGTGCAGGACCGCGTACGGATGAAAGTGCAGAGTTCTTGATGTGCTGAGGGGGCGATGTTCGGCACTCTGCTGCTCGGTGATCCGGGTAGCAGGGAGGGGTAGGCCGTGGTCTTGGACCCCCAGCGCTGGCTCGAACTGCGGCGATTTCGTGGCCTGGTCGAGTCCGGGGCTATGAGCCTTTCGGAGGTTGCCAAGGAAACCGGGCTGAACTGGCGGACAGTCAGCAAGTACCTGTCCGCTGACGGGCCTGCTTCGCCACCGCGTCGAGCGTCAAGCGGGCACCCGCGCAAGCGGGTGGTCGACGAGTTCGCGCCGCTGATCGACTCGATGCTCCGCGCTGAGATCCTGATGAAGGCCGCAGTGATCCATGAACGGCTGGTCAAGGAGTACGGGTTCACCGGCAACTACCAGCGCATCAAGCTCTACGTGCAGGAAGCGCGTCCAAGGGTCGCCGACGAACTCGGGATCACGCCGAAGGACCTGGCGGGGATGCACCGGCGGTTCGAAGTGATTCCCGGTGCCCAAGCCCAGGTCGACTGGGGTGACGAGGGCAAGATCCTGGCTCACATGGGCATCGCGAAGGTCTACTCCTTCCACATGACCTTGTCCTACTCACGTGACCCGTTCTGCTGTTTCACCACTAGCCAGGACATCCAGACGTTTTTCGACTGTCACCGCCGGGCATTCACGCACTTCGGTGGGGTGCCGATGACACTGGTCTACGACCGCACCAAGACGGTCGTGCGTCGGCATGTCGCCCCTGGTGAGGCAGTCCCGTTGCACCCGGAGGCGGTCGGCTTCGCCGGCCACTACGACTTCGATATCGACGTGCTGGCCGCCTACCGTCCCACTGGCAAGGGCCGAGTCGAGCGACAGGTGCTGATCGTCCGCGACCACGTCCTGTCCGGCCGGTCCTTCTCCTCCATCGAGGAGATGGACGCCGCATTCATAGCCTGGGTGCCGCAACGACGCGCCCGAACCCACGCCACCCACCACGAGGTAATTGGACATCGGGCAGCCCGCGACCATGCGGCCCTCAAGCCGCTGCCGCCCACTCCGTATCTGGTGACCGAGCGGCATCTGCGGCCGGTCGGCAAGGACTGTTGATTGCCTTCGGTGGCAACCTCTACTCCGTCCCTGCCCGCAAGGTTCGCCCGAGGCAGCTGATCGAGATCCGGGCCACGAAGTCGCAGGTCATGTTGCATTCCACTGGCCCTGATATCGACGGTGGGACGCTGTTGGCCACACACGCACGAGCGATCGGCCGCGGGGCCCGCGTCGTCGATCACACGCACTGGGACGGTCTGCCCACTGGAAGAGGGCGCCGCACCACCACGGGTGAGGTCTCCCGCACTCGCCCCGAACCGCCCCGGGGCGATACCGGACCGCTGCAAGCCCTGGTGGACCGGGCCGCGGCCACCAATGTCGAGGTCGGCCGCCGACCTCTGTCGGTCTATGACGAGCTGACTGGCACCCGTCCCTTCACCACCAACCGAACCACGAAGGAATCCCCTTGAGTGAGCTGACCGGCAACCGCATCCGCACCACGGCCGCGAAGCTCGGCCTGCCGCACCTGGCGGAGACCATCAACGAGTACACCCGCCGGGCCGACGAGGCGAAGATGGGCTACCTCGACTTCCTTGACCTGGTGCTTTCCGAGGAACTGGCCGTCCGCGACGACCGTCGCTACCGTCAGGGCCTGCGGCTCTCGAGGCTGCCGCACCACAAGACGCTCGATGAGTACGACTTCTCCTTCCAACCCGAACTCGATCCGCGCAAGGTCAAGGACCTCGCTACCTTGTCATTCGTCGAGGCCAAGGCGAACGCCGCGCTTCTGGGCCCGCCCGGGGTCGGCAAGACTCATATCGCGGTGGCTCTCGCGGTCGCGGCCTGCCGGGCTGGCTACTCGATCTACTTCACCAGCCTCGACGACATGGTCCGAAACCTCAAAGCCGCCGAGGAGACCGGCCGGTTGACCAGCAAACTCGGCACCTATCTGCGGCCGGGCGTTCTTGTGGTCGACGAGGTCGGTTACCAACCCCTCGAACGCGCCGAGGCGAACCTGGTCTTCCAGGTGATCTCCAAGCGCTACGAGAAGGGCTCGATCATCCTTACCTCGAACAAAACTTTCAGTGAGTGGGGTCAGGTATTCGGCGACGAGGTACTGGCCACCGCCATCCTCGACAGGCTCCTGCACCACTGCGACGTGATCTCCATCAACGGCCCCAGCTACCGCCTGAAGAACCGCCTCCAAGCCATCGAGCGAGACACCGACGCCGCCTAACAGCTCTGCACGTTCAAACGTACGCGGCTATGCACTTCGACTAGTACGTCGACATCTGCTGCCCCGACCTTCTACGGGGCGTCCGCGGACGGATGACCGGCAGGTTCTCAACGGGATCGTGTGGAAGTTGCGGACCGGTACCGCATGGCGGGACGTGCCCGACCGGTACGGGCCCTGGGCCACGCTGCATACCCGTTTCCGCCGCTGGGCCAAGGACGGCACCTTCGACCGGATGCTCCAGGCCGCCCAGGCGAAAGCGGACGCAGCAGGCGACATCGGCTGGCTGGTGTCGATCGATTCCAGCATCGTCCGCGCCCACCAGCACGCCGCCGGGGCACGAAAAGGGGGCGAGGCGGCCAGGCCCTCGGACGGTCCCGGGGTGGCCTGACCACCAAGATCAACCTGGCGGTGGACGGCCGGGGCCGCCCGCTCGCTTTGGTCATCACGGGCGGGAACACCAACGACTGCACCCGGTTCACGCACGTCATGGAGGCGATACGGGTGCCCCGCCCGGGACCGGGACGCCCTCGGGCACGTCCCGACCATGTCATCGGCGACAAGGGCTACAGCTCCAAGGCGATCCGCACCTGGCTGCGGAGCAGGAAGACCCGCACACCATCCCCGAACGGGCCGACCAGATCGCCAACCGAGCCCGGCGAGGCCGCCACGGCGGCCGTCCCCCCCCCGCCTTCGACAAACAGATCTACAAGCAGCGCAACGTGGTGGAACGGTGCTTCAACCGACTCAAACAGTGGCGCGGCATCGCGACCCGCTACGAGAAGACCGGCGAGACCTACAAGGCAGCGGTCACCCTCGCATCGCTCCTGATGTGGGCCTGACACTTTGACGACAACTCCTAGTACTGCAACGACACTCCGTGACGGAGTGTGCTTGTTGGCGTTGATCATCTCGTGCTTGAAGAGATAACTGACGGTTGGTCAGGCGCATTTGATGACTTCGTGGCGCGGTTCGCGGGCCGGTTCGGGCGGGTGGAGCCCCGTCGGCGGATGGTGTCCTACCTGCGG
>NZ_JBQQBV010000055.1:0-3246 GCF_052246355.1 Streptomyces sp. 3N207
GGTGCCGCCGAGATCGGCGGCACCGGGGCCCTTTTTTGTGTGTGAGGGCCGTGAGTACCTCGCCGTCGTGCAGCACGGGGCCGTGGTTTTGTTCCGTCCGCTGAGTGGAGCTGCTCGGCACGGCGCCGTACCCCCGGTACTCGCCGTGCCGAGCGGCCTCTCGGCCGGTTTCCCGGGCTTGTGCACCGAGCCGTTCGGCTGTTGTGCACGTGCGAGTTCGCCGCTCTGTTCGGTCCGCCTTGGACGTCGCGGCTTCTGCCAAGGCATGCCTTTCTTCCGCGGTGTCGGGCGTCTGGCTCTGTCTGTGGGGCCCCTTGGTGACCCCTACCCGGCTGCTCAAAAGCTGGACCGGGGGGTGGGGTGGCCGCAAGCCCGAAGTGCGCGGGCTTGCCCCCACCCCACCCCCCGGCCCTGAAGGGCAGTGCCGGGCAGGGCCCACCAAGGGGCGGGCCCCTCCGAAGACGGAGTCAGACGATCCCGGCAGCCAAGAAGGGACGTCAGCCATGAAGGACACGAGCCAGAGCGGCGCCTCCACCCAGAGCGGCGACAGCACGGATCTGGGGGTCCCGAACCTCGATGTGACGTACGAGGAGGCCAGCGAGCGCGTGGACGAGATCGTTGCGGATTCCTACGAGCGCGGGCAGCAGAGGGCCGAGGGCATCCGCAAGATCTGAACCCTCGCCGAGACCGACGGGTAGTAGGTCCCGGCGCCGCCATCGCGGCGGCGCCGGGACCTTTTTTGTGTGCGGGTTGCTGGTTGGGTCAGACCGGGTGCGGGGCCTGGGCCGGTGTGGTGGCGGGGGGTTGTCCGGCCGGGGGTTCCGGGGCCGGGTGCGCAGTGGTTTCGGGGGGTGCGGGGGTTTCGGCTGCCGGGGCGCCCGGGTTGGTGTCCGGGGCCGCGTTGTCCTCGGCGTCTCCGTCTCCGTCCGCGTTCCTGTCCGCGTCGCGGTTGTGTGTGTTGAGGTACTCCCGCACTTCGGCCGCGGTCAACCCGAGGGCCGCGGCCACCTCGCGTCGGCCGCCGAACACGGCGACGGCCTCGGCGACCGCCTCGGCCACCTCGCGCCGGGCGTCCTCCAGTTTGGCTATGCGCTGGTCGAAGGTGGTGACCGTGGCGAGCTGGGCGGCCTGGCGCCGCTTGGCCTCCTCCAGTTCGCGCTTGTGCTGTTCGCGCAGTGCCTGGCGCCGTGCCTGGAGGCGTTCGTTGTGTCGTGACGTCATGTCGGCACATGTTTCACACTCACAACGCTCGCCACAAGGGGCTTCTGATCTTCCGCGTGACCGCCACAGACAAGGAAAACGGTCGTGGCCGGTGCGGGCTCAACTTCCGAATGGGGCTGAGCAAACGGCCGGTGGTCTCTCCGGTGGTCTTTCCAGCGTGAGGGTTACCGCATTGCGCGGGCTGGTTCGCCTCGATGGTGGTGCTCTTCCGAAGGCGTATCGCACGGCGGGGGCCGAGGGTCTTTCGGTGTGCCCGGGCCGACGGTGTCCCTCAAGATCCAGTGCCGCACATCGCCCAGTGACGGCCCGAGGTGGGGCTCCGATACCCCGCCGGAAACGCCCCGCCACAGGAGCTTGACAGGTGCCGGAGGTACCGGGCCTTGCTCCGCTGCGCCCCGGTACCTCCGCCACCCGTCCGGGCCCCCCTGCCGGGACGTTCCCGGCGGGGCATCGGAGCCCGTGTCTGTGGTTCCGAGCCTCCTATGAAGTTGGGAGGTGTCATGGCCGTGTCTACTTGGAACGGCTTGGCCCTGAGGTGGTCACTCACAAGGCATTTCAGCCCTCTGACGTGGGTGCTCGCCTCGACGTTCACGGGGGTTATGGGCACATGGGTCCTGACCTTGACCATGCCGTGGTTCGTCTTCGTCACGACCGGCAGTACGAGTCAGGCCGGGATGGTTGTCTTCGCGGAGCTGGCGCCGGCTGTTGTGGCGCGGTTTCTGGCCGGTCCGGTGGTGGACCGTGTGGGGCTGCGGCGGACGTCGTGGATCACTTCCGTGGTCGAGACGAGCTGCGTCGCGTTGATCGCTGTGCTTGTCAGTATGGACAGGCTGCCGTTTCCGGTGCTGCTGGCGCTCCTGGCGGTGATGGGCGCCGCGGGCGGTGCGGGCACTCTGGCGAAGAGCTTTCTGGCTCCGGCGGCGGCGCGCTATGTCGGTGTCGCCGAGGGCCGCGGTATCAGCCTGAGTTCGTCGATGATGACCGCCGGTCAGGTGGTCGGTCCTTCGCTCGGTGCGTTTCTGGCGCCGGTGCCTGTGATTGGTCTGGCAGTGGTGGCCGCGCTGTTCACCGTGAGCGCTTTGATCATCGCTCTGGCGCTGCCGCACGGCATGGAGCCGGACCATGTCCAGATGGACCCCAGCGAGGAGAAGCTCGGGTACTGGCGGAGTCTCGGTGAAGGGATCAGCTACTTCCGCAAGGACGGCTTGCTCGTCAGGCTGCACGTGATGCTGGCCCTCATGGGTTTTCTCGTTGCGCCGATGAACGGTGTGTTCCTGCCCCTCTGGGCCAAGGAGACCGCCTCCGGTCCGGGAGTGATCGGAGCGCTTGTGAGCGCGGCGGCGTTCGCGGGCTTCGTAGGAAGCCTCGTTGCCGTACCGGTGATCGAGCGGGTGCGGCCCGCGGTGATTCTGGCGGCGGGCTATCTCCTGATCGTTCCTCAGCTGCTCGTGCTTGCTCTGGGCGCGCCGGTGTGGCTCGTCATGACTGCCTGGATCGTGGCCGGGTTCGCCGGTGCGTTCCCCTACTCGCTGGTCGGGAAGATCACGTACCGGTGGCCTCCGAAGGAGTTCCGGAGCCGGGCGAGGTCCCTCGGCGGTTCGGTTTCCAAGCTGGGGAGTTCCCTCGGCGGCCTTGCCGCCGGGTTTGTCGTGGACCACTTCGGGCTGACCGTGCCGCTGTTTGCGGCTGCGGTGCTGTACTTCCTGGTGACTCAGGGCACTGTGTTCCGGAAGGACATGAGGGGGCTCACCCCGGAGATCCGTGAGGACCATCCGAAGCAGGTCGCTCTGGTGAAGTAGTCCATACGTTGAGTGTCACGCTGTTGCCTCCTTCGGTGGGTAGCAGCTGACTGGCTGGTGTTCGGCCTCGGCGCCACAGGGCGTCCGGGGCCCGTTTTTGTGTGCGGGCGCGTGCGGTGATTCCGGTGACGGTCTTCCGCGGCCGGGGCAGGCAGAGGTGGCGTTCGGGCTGAATCCGAGCCGCGCCGCGGCTGCGGTGTTCCCGGCGCTCCGCGCCGGCTCCCAC
>NZ_JBQQBV010000056.1:0-2735 GCF_052246355.1 Streptomyces sp. 3N207
GCCGACCGCGCCCCGTGTGAATGGCTGCTGTGTCCGCGCCGGGCTCGGCAGGGCGGCAGCGCTACGCGTTCGGCCGAACCCCTCACCCGTCCGGCAACGATGGAAAGGACGTTCATGACCGCGACCGCAACTCTGGCTTCCCCGGTCCGCATGGGGAAGGCCGCTGTCTGGGCTCTTGGCTTACTGGCCATCTCCACCGGTGCTCTGGAATCGGTGGTGGCGCCGACGCTCCCGCTCCTGCAACGCGAGCTGGATATCAGTCCGTCCACAGGGGCGCTGCTCAACATCGTGCTCGCCATCACCGGCGCGCTTGTTACGCCGCTCGCTGGCAAGCTCGGCGACCGCTACGGCGGGAAACGGGTCCTGATCCGGTTGATGGCGGTGGTCTCGGCCGGTGGCCTGGTCTCCGCGGTGGCGCCGAACCTGCCCGTGCTGCTGCTCGGCCAGGTACTGCAGGGCGCGATGATCGGCGCGCTGCCGCTGTCGTTCATCGTGGTGCGCAAGCACCTTCCCGCGGCAGAGTCGAAGGTGGCCATCGGGCTGGTCAGCGGGATGTTCGTGGGGGGCTCGATGGTGGGACTGCTGGCGGCCGGGCCCGTGGCCGAAGCGCTCTCCCGGCACTGGATGTTCGCGCTGCCGACGTTCGCGGTCATCGGGTTCACCCTCATGGTGAACAGGCTGATGCCGGCTGATCAGCCGGGCCACTGGGACGATGCCGGGATCGACTGGCCCGGCATGCTTCTGTTGAGCGGGATACTGCTCACGCTCATGCTCGCGCTCGCGGTGGCGCCCGACGCCGGCTCGCAGCCTCTCGTGCTCGTCGCCCTCCTGGTGGTGCTGGCCGCCTTGGTGACCGGATGGGTGGCCGTCGAGCGTCGCGCGGCCGCGCCGATGATCGATCTGCGCATGCTGGCACGGCCTGTGATCTGGAAGTCGTGTGTGCTGACGTTCGGGATCTGCCTCGGCACCGCGATGGGCGTCTTCCTCGTTCCGCAGCTGCTCGACGTGTCCGGCCACGGGTACGGGTTCGGGGCCGGCGCCACCGAGATCGGCTTCATCCTCCTGCCCGGCGCCGTGGTCGCGACGCTGGCCGGGCCGGCCGGTGGATTCGGGGAACAGCGTTTCGGCCCGCGTGCCGTGGTCGCTGCCTCGGTCGTCATCATGGCCACCGCCCTGCTCGCCCTGGCAGCCGCACACACCGAGGTCTGGCACATCGTCCTCGGCAAGGCGCTGATCTCGCTCGCCAACGGCCTGTGCGTCACCGCCATGGTGACCAGCATCGCCTCCTCCGTCGATGAACGTGACACCGGCATCGCCACCAGCCTGATCCTGGTGACCCGCGTGCTGGGCTCTGCCGTGGGCGGGATGCTCGGCGGCGTGCTCCTCACCTCGCAGACCCCTTCCGGGTCGGATGTCCCGGCCGAATCGGCCTTCGTCACCGGCTTCCTCATCGCCGGCCTCGTCGCGGTGCTGGCTCTGCCTGTCGTCCGTTCCATGAGCAAAGGAGTCAAGAAATGACCCACGCTGATCAGTTGAGGGATATCCGCAGCACGCCGGGGCGCAAGGTCCTGATATCCGGGGCCAGCATCGCGGGGCCCGCCCTCGCGTTCTGGCTGAACCGCTACGGATTCGCCGTCACGGTGGTCGAGAAGGCGGGCACCCTTCGTGACGGTGGTTATCCCATCGATGTGCGTGGCACCGCACTGGAGGTCGTCCGGAGGATGGGCATCCTGCCGCAACTGCAGGACGCGCACATCGACTCGCACCGGATCACCTTCCTCGACGGGGACGGCAGCCAGGTGGCCTCGGTCGACCCGCACATCGTCACCGGTGGTGTCGCCGGACAGGACCTGGAGGTGCGGCGCGGGGATCTGACCAGCGCCCTCTACGGGGCGGTCCGTGACGATGTGGAGTTCCTGTTCAACGACTCCATCGACACCCTCGACCAGCAGTCCGGCCACGGGGTCGACGTCACCTTCCACGGGGCCGGCAGGCGTACGTTCGACATGGTGATCGGAGCGGACGGACTGCACTCACGCACCCGCGAGTTGCTGCTCGGCCCCGAAGAGCAGTTCCACCGCTACCTCGGCTACTGCTTCGCCGTCTTCACCATGCCCAACACCCTCGGCCTTTCCCACGAGATCACGATGTGGAACACCCCGGGCAGAGCCGCGGCACTCTACGCCGTAGGGGACAGCGACGAAGTGCACGCCTTCCTCAACTTCGCCCACCCGGAACCGCCGTTCCACGCGTTCCGCAACCCCGAAGCCCAACGGGACCTGGTCGCCAAGGTCTTCGCCGATGCTCGATGGGAGGTCCCGGGCATGCTCGCCGCCCTGCGCGAGGCGGACGACCTGTTCTTCGACGCGGTCAGCCAGATCCGCATGCCCGGCTGGTCCAGCGGCAGGGTCGCGCTGGTGGGCGACGCCGCATACGCACCCTCCTTCCTCACCGGACAGGGCACCAGCCTCGCACTCGTCGGCGCGTACATGCTCGCCGGATCCCTGACCGACCGGGACCACACCGCGGGCTTCACCGCCTACGAACGCGATACCCGTGAGTTTGTGACCGCGAACCAGGAACAGGTCGGCGAGGGCGGCGCCACACTCTTCCCCACCACCGCCCGGGCCCTGGAACAGCGCAACGACATGCTGCGCAAACTCAGCACCATGCCCCCCGCCACGGAGGGACGACCGGCCCACTCGGCCCTCACCCTGCCCGAATTCATGCCCACG
>NZ_JBQQBV010000057.1:0-2483 GCF_052246355.1 Streptomyces sp. 3N207
CCCTCCCCCCCTCCGGGGACGGATCGGTGGGGATCAGGAGAAGCGGGCGCGCAGGTCGTCTTCGAGCTGTTCGAGGGTGCGCCCCTTGGTTTCGGGGACGAACAGCTTCACGAAGGCGAAGGAGAACACGCCCGCCACCACGAAGAGGAAGAAGGTGTTGGAGACCCCGATCCCGGAGACCAGGGACGGGAAGACCAGCCCGATCACGAAGTTGGTCAGCCACAGCACCACGGCCGCGACGCCCATACCGAAGCCGCGCATCCGCGTCGGGAAGATCTCCGAGAGCATCAGCCAGGTCACCGGCGAGATCGCGCCCTGCTGGAAGGCGAGGAAGGTGATGGTCATCGCCAGCACCGCGAAAGCGCGTCCCATGCCGGAGTCCATCGTCAGCGAGAAGACACCGATCAGCAGCAGCGCCGCGGTGGTCCCCAGCTGTCCGGTCATCAGCATCGGGCGGCGGTTGACGCGGCCCAGCAGCCAGATGCCGACGAAGGTGGCCAGCACCGAGATCACGCCGTTGGCGATGTTCGCCACGAGCGCGTTGTTCGACTCGAAGCCGGCCTCGGTGAGGATCTCGGTGCCGTAGTACATGATCGTGTTCACGCCCGTGATCTGCTGCACGATCGCGATGCCGAAGCCCACGAACATCAGCTTGCGGACCCACGGGGTGGCCTTCATGTCCTTCCAGCCGCCGAGCTTCTCCTTCTCGTCCTTGACGGCCAGCGCGGTCACCTCGCTCAGCTCGGCCTCCGCCCGCGCCTGCGACCTGACCTGCTGGAGCACCTTGAGCGCATCGGGGAAGCGGCCCTTGGAGGCCAGCCAGCGAGGGCTCTCCGGCATGACCAGCATGCCGAACCAGAGCACAACGGCCGGCAGGGTCGCCAGCACCAGCATCCAGCGCCACACGCCGCCGGACTCGCCGCCTACCTGGGCGAGGGCCGCGTTGCTGGAGAAGGCCAGCAGCTGACCGGTGACGATCATCAGCTCGTTGCGCGTCACCAGCGCACCACGGCGCTCGGCCGGGGAGACCTCCGCGAGGTAGACGGGCACCGTCACCGACGCGCCACCGACCGCGAGGCCGAGCACGAACCGGGCCACGATCATGACCTCGGTGTTGGGGGCGAGGGAGCAGCCCAGTGCGCCGATGAAGAACACCGCGGCCAGCAGCAGAATGTTCTTCCGCCGTCCCCGCGCGTCCGAGAGCCGGCCGCCGGTGACCGCTCCCAGGGCCGCGCCGAGCAGCAGCGAGCTGGTGACCATGCCCTCCGTGGCGGGAGTCAGGCCCAGGTCGTCGGTCATGTACGGCAGCGCGCCGTTGATGACGCCGGTGTCGTAGCCGAAGAGGAGACCGCCGAAGGTGGCGATGATCGTGATCAGTCGCAGCCGGCGCCGGACGTTCGGCGGTGCGTCGTCGATGGCGGTGGACGGCACGGAAGGAGTCGGTGGGGTCGTTTCGTCTCTGACATCCATGGCGGCCTCCTACCGGTTGTTGTTCGGACGGCGGGTTCCGGTCAGGCCGCAGTCGGCCAGGTGCTCACGGGTACGCACCGCGATGGGAAGCGGCACCTCAGGAGCGCACGGGTACAGGTCCTGCTCGACGATGACGAACAGCTCTGCCTCGAGCTGGGAGAGCACGTCCACCACCTCGGCCGGATTCGGCACCCCTTCGGGCGGCGACACGCACACACCGCGCTTGACGGCCTCGCCGAAGGAGAGCTTCTCGGCGGCTACCTGTGCCAGCACCGCCGGGTCCATCTGCTTGATGTGTACATATCCAACGCGCTCACCGAAGCGACGCACGAGGTCGAGATTGTCGCCGCCGCCGTAGGCGACGTGGCCGGTGTCCAGACACAGGTTCGTGTAGCGGCTGTCGGACTCGTTGAGCAGCCGCTCGATCTCGGGCTGCGTCTGGATGTGGCTGTCCGCGTGTGGATGGAGGACCAGCCGGATGTCGTACTCGTCGAGCAAAAGCTTACCGAGCCGGTCGGCGTTCCGGCCGAAGCCCGCCCACTGCTCGGCGGTCAGCTCCGGGGACTCGGTGAAGTCGCCGGTCTTCTCGTCCCGGTACATGGGCGGGATGAGCACGAGATGGTGCGCGCCCGCGGCGGCTGTGAGCTCTGCCACCTGCCGGACGTGGGCGAGCATCTCGTCCCACACCTCGGGACGGTGCAGCGCGCCGAAGGCGGTACCGCCGGAGACCTGCAGCCCCCGCACGGCCAGCTCCTCGGCCAGGACCGCGGGGTCGGTGGGCAGGTAACCGTAGGGCCCGAGCTCCAGCCAGGTGTAGCCGGCCTGCGCCAGCTCGTCGAGGAAGCGGGTGTAAGGGACCTGGTGCTCGTCCTCGGGGAACCAGACACCCCAGGAGTCCGGGGCCGAGCCGAGGCACAGATTGCCCGCGACGGTACGGATCGGGGATGGCGCCGTTGCCATGGTGGATCAGTCCTTACGAGAGAGGGAGAGGGAGGGGAGGGGAGGGGGGACGG
>NZ_JBQQBV010000058.1:0-2350 GCF_052246355.1 Streptomyces sp. 3N207
AGCAGCAATTGGAGGGGGCTCCTGAGCAGTTGTCGTTGCCGGTGGATCGGTCGCGTCCGCGGGTGGCGAGTTATCGCGGTGGTGTGGTGTCGTTCGGCGTTGATGCGGAGGTGCATGGGCGTTTGGCCCGGGTGGCTGCTGCTAGTGGGGTAAGCATGTTCATGGTGCTTCATACCGGTTTGGTGGCGTTGTTGTCCCGGTTGAATGCCGGTGAGGATGTTGTGGTCGGGAGTCCGATTGCGGGGCGGACCGACAGTGTGCTGGAGGACTTGGCCGGGTTTTTCGTGAACACCTTGGTTTTGCGGTTGGATGCTTCGGGCGATCCCACTTTTCGTGAGCTGGTCGATCGGGTTCGTGAGGTCGATGTGGCGGCTTACGAGCATCAGGATGTGCCGTTCGAGCGTTTGGTGGAGGCGCTCAATCCGGTTCGGTCGTTGGCGCAGCATCCGTTGTTCCAGGTGGCGTTTGCTCTCAATACTGCGGATGAGGAGCTCGATTTCGCGCTGCCGGGCACCACCGGGGGTCTGCTTTCTCATGGTTTCAGTCCGGCGAAGTTCGACCTGTCGTTCGTGTTCGACGAGTATCGGAGTGGTGCCGGGAGTCCGGCCGGCATGGAGCTCTCGCTGACGTATGCCGAAGACCTCTTCGACCGTGAGACGGCGTATCGGCTCGGGAGTTATCTGGTTCGCCTCCTGGGTCAGGTGGCGGATGACCCCGAGTTGCGTCTGGGTCGGGCGCGGCTTCTTGATCCGGACGAAGAACGTGAACTGCTGGTCGAGCACAACGCCACCGACCGGCCCGACATCACCCCCGTACCGCTGCCGGACCTCTTCCAGAAGCAGGCGAACCGGTCACCCCACGCCACGGCTCTGGAGCACGCCGATACCCACCTCACCTACGCCGAACTCAACACCCGCGCAAACCGACTCGCGCACCACCTCAACGCGTACGGCGTCGGGCCGGAATCACGAGTCGCGCTGCTGCTCGGTCGGTCGGTGGAGACGTTCGTCGCCGTCCTCGCGGTGGCGAAAGCGGGTGCGGCGTACGTGCCGATCGATCCGGCGTACCCGCGAGAGCGAGTCGGCTTCATGGTGGCGGACAGCGACGCTGTGTTGGTGCTCACCAATTCTGCCTTCAGCGACCTGGTGGCAGCGGAAACGCCGAAGCTCGTCCTTGACGAACAGGAAGTGATGCGCCAGGTGCACCGGTCCCCGGACGTCTCGCCCGATGTAGAGGTGCCCTGCGATGCCGCCGCGTACGTGATCTATACATCCGGTTCGACGGGGACGCCGAAGGGTGTGGTGGTCCCGCACGCCGGACTGGCTGGGCTGGCGCGAGCCCAGGTGGAGCGTTTCGCGCTCACCGATTCATCGCGGGTATTGCAACTGGCCTCACCGAGCTTCGATGCAGCGGTGCTTGAAATGCTGATGGCTTTCGCCTCCGGCGGAACCCTGGTCGTCCCGCTGAGCTCGGTGGGATTGACCGGTGAGGAGCTGGCCGACGCGCTCGTCGAGGGGCGGATCTCCCATGCGCTGCTTTCACCGTCCGTGTTGGCGAGCATGCCGGAAGTGGAATTGCCCTCGCTCCGGACGCTGCTGGTCGGCGGAGAAGCCATCAGCAGTGAGCTGATCGCCCGGTGGGCCCCTGGCCGATTGATGCTGAACCTGTACGGGCCGACCGAGGCAACGGTCTGGGTCACCGTGGGAACGGTGGGCGTGGATTCGGACAAGCCGATCATGGGCCGCCCCACCATCAACACGCGGGTCTATGTGCTGGACGGCCGGTTGGGTGTGGTTCCTCCAGGTGTGGTGGGGGAGTTGTATGTGGCGGGTGTGGGTTTGGCTCGGGGGTATTGGGGTCGTGCTGGGTTGAGTGCGGAGCGGTTCGTGGCGGATCCGTTCGGTGCGGCGGGTTCGCGGATGTATCGGACCGGGGATTTGGTGCGGTGGAATCGGGACGGCGTGCTGGAGTTTGTGGGGCGTGCTGATGATCAGGTGAAGGTGCGGGGTTTTCGGATAGAGCCTGCGGAGATCGAGAATGCGTTGACCGGGCATGCGGGGGTGTCCGAGGCGGCGGTGGTGGTTCGTGAGGACCAGCCGGGCGACCGGCGTGTTGTTGCTTATGTCGTGTCGGCTTCGGGCGGTGAGGTGGATGCCGGCCGACTGCCGGAATTCCTACGTTCGCGGTTGCCGGAGTTTATGGTGCCGTCGGCCGTGGTGGTGTTGGACCGGCTTCCGGTGACGGTGAATGGGAAGTTGGATCGGGGGTTGTTGCCTGTTCCGGTGGTTTCGGGTGGTGGGGTTTCTGGGGGGCGGGCGCCGGGGTCGTATGTGGAGGTGGTGTTGTGTGG
>NZ_JBQQBV010000059.1:0-1863 GCF_052246355.1 Streptomyces sp. 3N207
GGGTGGGGCACGCGCCCGCAGCCCCGCACGGCGGGACGGGGGCAGGCCGCCGGTGGGCCGTGGCGGCGGCCGGCGACATAGGCGGGCGGCGGGTACGGATCCCGGCCCGCAGGCGCGGCGGCGGGCGGTGGCAGCGGCGTTCGGTGACGCCCTCGAACCCACTGCACATGCCGCACAACCACAACAGACCCCGGCGTCACCCTGGAGCGCCGAGGCCACCAACCAGTCAGCCGTTGCCCACCGAAGCGGGCAGCGGACGAGACATCACGCCGTTGCCACCGCCGGGGCGCCCACTTCCTGATGCCGGACCCCCACGGGAAGCGCTCGGACCCGCTGGCACCACGCGGTGCTCTGAGTCACCACGAACAACAGAACCGCGCCTGCGAGCATCGCCCACAACCCGAACTGGGCCAGGCCCGCTCCAACAACGAAATTGCCCACCGAACTCCCCGACCTGCCAATGGAACCGCTGACGGCCATCGTTCGGGCCTGGAGCTCCTTCGGAGGCAACAGGCCGTTGATCGCCTGGAGCTGCGCGTACGGGGCCGACCCAGAGATACCGGCAAGGATCCAAACCACGGCGACCTGCCAGACCGGCACGACGACGCCCAGCGCACCCAAGCCCAGCACGGCCAGCTGAGCCACGATGGCGACGTACGCCACCGTCAGAATCTTCCAGGGCTGCACCCGCTCGCCCACACGCATCGCTAGCAGGGCTCCCGCGATGCCCGCGAACGCGGACGCGCTGACGATCGTCGCGACCGCCCCCATGCTGGCACCGGTCTCCTTGGCCCACATGGGCAAGGCCACTCCGTTCAACGGAGCAATCAGCCCCTCGACGACGAACAGCATTCCGTTCACCCTGCGGAGCGTGCGGTTCTTCCAGACGTAGGCGACGCCGCTACCGAGGCTCTTCCAGTACCCGCCCGGCTCTGCCGGAACAGGAGTCTCCATGTCGCGCGGCAGGGCGAAACCGGCGATGAGAGCATTCACCTTGAGCAGGGCCGCAGCCCCGATCACGCCCACCAGGACGTACGACGACGCAAACGCACCGAGCGTAGGCCCGAAAGCCTGACTCGTGATGATCGCCGCGGAATTGAAAGCGAAACCTCGCTGAGGCGTGAGCCCGACGTACATCGCCGCCTTCGGCGAGATGGTGTCCTTGGCGAGGGTGTTTGCGCCGCCCGCACCCCCCAGCACAGCCATGGCTCCGATCAGCACCAGGATGGGGGGCTCGTCCATACCGACGAGCACGGCGATCCCCACCGCGCAGACCGTTTGGACCGCCGCGGCAACCCACTCGGTCCGTCGCGCCCCGATCTGGTTGATCACCGGGCCGAGAAGAAAGCGGACAACAAATGCGGTGCCCAGCAACGCACCGCCTGTCGCGCCGCTCATGAACGGGTCACCAGTCACTGAGAAGACGAACATCGGCACGATGAGCATGATCGACCACTCGGCCAAACCTCCTGCGAAGGTTGCGCCTTGCGCCCACGCCACGGGGCTGAAGTGCCTTGCGTACGACATACGCAGGGCCAAGCCGTTCCAAGCCACGGCTGAACCTCCCAAGCTCCATAAGGAGCCCGGGAACCCATGACGGATTGACCCGACGGGTTCCACGGTGCCCCACCGGGGGTGTCCCGGCAGGGGGGCCCGGACAGATGCCGGAGGTACCGGGGTGCGGCGAAGCAAGCCCCGGTACCTCCGGCATCTGTCAAGCTCCTGTGCCGGGACACCCCCGGTGGGATGTCGGGACGTGCCGCACCCACGGGACTTCACGTGGATTTGGGATTTGCGGCAGTGGACCTTGATGACCCGAGAAGGAAGATGTCGCGGACATGAAGCAGCTACTGCGGGTGGGGG
>NZ_JBQQBV010000060.1:0-1724 GCF_052246355.1 Streptomyces sp. 3N207
AACAACGGAACCAATCGTCACCGGCTCTGGCGTCCGTCGCACCGTGGCGGGCGCCGGGCCAAGGTTGCCCGCCTCCTCGGGGCGGGCAACCCGCGGTCTTCCACGTCAGCTTCAGACTCGCGCGCCCGAATGTCCGGCCCTCCACTGGGGGGCCGGCCGCGTCGGAGTCTTCCCCCCTCCCGCCCCCACCCCCCTCTGCGCGTGGTCGCCCCTGGACGGTCAACGGGGTGGGGTGTCCTGTTCGTTGGGCTGGGCGGGCGGCGAGTCCGGTCCTGTGCCGGGCTGGAGTGACGGAGCTGCGTATGCAGCGGTGGGTCGGCCGCTTCCTCCGTGGCGCTTCCGCCGCTCCGGCCTCTGTCGGCAGCGGTGAGTCCGGGTCTCTGCCGGGATTCTTGCTCGCCGCTTTGTGGGCTTGGTGCGCGTAGGCAGCCAGGAATTGCGCCAACTCAGACGTCACGGCTTCACGTTGCAGCTGTCCCTTTGTCACGACCGAGCTGAGTGCGGGTGGTGGTCCCCTTCCAGAGGAGGGACCATGAACGAGGACCGCAAGCGGATCAAAAGGGTGGTCTTGGCCATCGTGGGCGTGCTCGTCGGCGTCCTGCTGATCGCGCAGTGCGCGGCCAGCAGCGATGGCCGTTGCAGCGATGACAGCCGCGGTGCCACGAAGGTGCAGGCCGCGGCGTTCTCCCCGTCGAATTCCGGAGGCACGTTCCTCAGCAAGCCCGTCCCGAAGCCGAAGTCGAAGTCCAGCCGAGACGGCGGCGGTGGCGGCGGCTTCTTCAGCATCTTCATCTTCCACGACAACGACTGCGACTGAGTCCCGTCCCGGTCGACGCTCAGCTACGCGAAGCTGTGCAGTTGAGCAGCCGAGGCCCGGTGCCCGCCAGTTCTCCGGCGGGCACCGGGCCTTTTTCGTGTGCTGGCTCTTGACCTCAGTACGGGCCCGGCGCGGGGTCGTTCGTCGGTGTCCGGCGTGCTTCCGTCTGCTGCCGACTGCTCGCTGGAGGTACGCGTCTTCGGGCCGTCTCGGAGAGCCCGCTCGCCTCGTCTGCGGCCGGGCAAGCACGTCCAGCAGCGGATTTCTCCACCGGCGTTCCTGCTTGGCCGGTGTACGTCACCGTTTCTGCTTAGTCCTCGGCAGTCTCCGTGGCTGTCCGTGCCGTCGTTCGGTCTCCTCCGTTCCCGCTTGTGCCGTTCGCGCAGTGCCTGGGGCTGCGGTCTGGTTGGCCCCTGCCCGCCGCTTGCAGCCTGCGGCTGGGGCGGGGCGGCCGAAAAGCACGGGCTTGCCCCCACCCCGCCCCAGCCGCTGATCGGCTGCGTCGGGCAGGGCCGATCACGGCCCACCTCCCTCTCGACGGAGGCCATCGCCCGGCACATCAGAGAAGGAGAGCACCATGTCGAACCAGTCCCCGCAGCCCCAGCCGGCCCCGCAGACCTGCAACGGGTGCACGGGACAGAACGGTAAGCACAAGGAGATCCAGGTCGTCACCAACGACGATAAGAACAACGTCGTGAACAGGCCGGAACCCTGCAAAAAGCGGCTGAGGTAAGGCGACAGGCCCTGGCGCCGTCGGATCCCGACGGCGCCAGGGCCTTTTCGTGTGGAGTGCGCAAGCAAGTGGCGCGGCATGGGGGTAGCTCGGTGGCGTGCGGCCCCTTGGCGGTCCCTTCCCGGCGCTCAAAAGCTGGGTCGGGGGGTGGGGTGGCCGCAAGCCCGAAGTGCG
>NZ_JBQQBV010000061.1:0-1700 GCF_052246355.1 Streptomyces sp. 3N207
ATGGGGGCGTCCCCTGCATTCCCAGGTCAACCAGCACCTCGGGGGTAATCGATCTTCACCCGGGAGGTGAAGGCGCGGAACGGCTCGATTGGGTTGCTGACCTGGACGAAGGCTGCACGGATCCCGGTTCCGTCGATGGTTCGAAGTTCAGGGCCCGGGGCACGATCGTGTCCGCGACCGGATCGGGCAAGACAATCACCGCCGCCGCGAGCGCGCTGGAGTGCTTCCCGGGTGGGCGGATCCTCGTCAGAGCCTGTGTCGGGTCCTGACATGACAAGTCCGCCCAGCGCCTTGCCGGGCCGAAGTCGCCGGGCTGTACTGGAAGCTGACGGCACCCTGGGCAAGGCGTTCGCGAACGCCTTGAAACCCGTTCTAGGGATAGCGGTGTATTCCGGACTAGTCGTCTGTTCCCGGAAGCGTCGTCACGACGCGCTTCCGAACGGTGCCGTTGGCAACCCCGCCAGGCCTCGCCGCGCTGACCTGGAGCAGGAGGATGTGACACAGCTTCTCACGGTCCCGACCCTGGACCTGCTCGCCCAGACCGTGCAGGCGTGGCGGCTGAGTCGGCCAAGAGCCCATTGCCGGTCATGTTGTTCGACCGGCGCTGTGCACCCAAGGGATGTGACTGCGCCTTGGGCCCTGCGGCGGCCCGAGCGTTTGTCAGCCGGCTGAGGTAGAAGGTTGTGACTATCTGCTGTCGTCGTATGGAGTTACCCCGCCATGTCGAGATGGGTGTGCAACGAGCACGTGACCGAGCTGAACGGATTGCCCGTGTTCACCTTCCCGCAGAACGAGACGGAGCCAGCCCTGCCCGGTGCGGACGCCGTCGCGTGGCGGCTGGACTACAACGAGCACATGGCTGGCGCGGAGGACTTCGAGGTCTACTGGGAGCGGTTCACCAAGCTGGTCGAGCTGGAGAAGGTCCGGGCGCTGATCTTCGGATTCGGGTTCTACGTCCTTGACGACCACGACCACGACCACGACCACGACTGCATCGACTGCATCGACTGCGGCTTCGTAGACGACGAGACGCTGCTCGGCGTCAAGGACCGGCTGGTCAACCTGGAGGCGCTGTTCCTCGGCGACCTGGAGGCAAAGGAGGCCCCCCTCCACCTCATAGGGCAGAGCGACCTCGCCCCGATCCTGGACGCCTTCCCGCAGTTGCGTGAGCTTTCCGTGCGCGGCAACCAGAACCTGGAATTTCCCGTGGCCCGGTACGAGAACCTGCGCAGGCTACGGTTCGAGTCCGGCGGCCTCAAGGCGAAGGTCGTGCGAGACGTCATCGCCGCAGACCTGCCCACGCTGGAGCACCTGGAGATGTGGCTCGGGGACAAGGACTACGACGGGGACGCGACCGTCGCCGACCTCGCCCCGCTGCTCGCCGGGGACGGGTTTCCCGCGCTGCGCCATCTGGGCCTGCAGAACAGCGAGATCCAGGACGAGATAGCCGCGGCCGTAGCCTCGGCGCCCGTGGTCACGCAGCTGAAGTCCCTCGACCTGTCCATGGGCACTCTCACCGACACCGGAGCCGAGGCCCTGCTCTACGGCCGGCCGCTCACCCACCTCGCATCGCTGAACCTGAGCCACCACTACCTCAGCGACGCCATGATGCTGCAGGTCTGGGACGCTCTCGAACCCGCGGGCGTACGGGTGGACCTGTCCGAGCAGCAGCCCGAAAAGTATCGAACCAGCCCCCACCC
>NZ_JBQQBV010000062.1:0-1346 GCF_052246355.1 Streptomyces sp. 3N207
GCTTGGGTTCAACCAGTCGTCGCAACACTCCTGATCAGAGAGGTGTGTTGTGGGACGGCCAGCGGGTTGGATGACGGAGTTGACGGGGCGGTCACCGATGAATTCGCCGGGGCGGCCATCGACGCGGCGGGAGGTCGAGCGGCTGTTCTGGCTTGAGATTGCCAAGGGGCTGACCAGCGAGGATGCGGCCGTTGTCGTCGGGGCGGCGCCGGCGGTGGGCACACGGTGGTTCCGGCATGCTGGCGGGATGCCGCAGATCGATCTTGCTGTCTCGGGCCGCTACCTCTCGTTCGCCGAGCGGGAGGAGATCGCTCGCTGCGTGTGCAAGGTGCCGGGGTGAGGGAGATTGCCGAACATCTGAGCCGGGCACCTTCGACGATCTCCCGGGAACTGCGGCGCAACGCGGCCACACGTGGGGGCCGACTCGAGTACCGGGCCTCGGTCGCGCAGTGGAAGTCCGACCTGGTGGCCCAGCGGCCGAAGGAGGCGAAGCCGGCCGGGAACGAGCGGCTGCGGGAGTATGTCCAGGACCGCTTGCTGGGCGTGATACGAGCCCCGGACGGCACGGTGCTTCCCGGGCCACAGGTTCCTGACTGGAAGGGGCGCAACAAGCCCCATCGCGGAGATCGCCGGTGGGCGAACGCCTGGAGCCCGGAGCAGATTTCAGCCCGGCTGAAGATCGACTTCCCTGAGGACAAGTCCATGCGCATCAGCCACGAGGCGATCTACCAGTCCCTCTACGTCGAGAGCCGCGGCGGCCTCAAGCGAGAGCTCGTGGCCTGCCTGCGCACCGGCCGTGCTCTGCGCGTTCCCCGGGCGAGGGCCCGCAACAAGCCGGGCGGCCACGTCACCGAGCAGGTCGTGATCAGCCAGCGGCCCGCCGAAGTGGCCGACCGCGCCGTTCCCGGACACTGGGAAGGAGACCTGATCATCGGGCTGAACCGGTCGGCGATCGGGACTGTCGTGGAACGAACGACCCGCTATACGATGCTCGTTCACCTACCGCGGGCCGAGGGCTACGGCACCATCCCACGGACGAAGAAAGGCCCCGCGCTGGGCGGCTACGGAGCCGTGGCCATGAAGGATGCCCTGGCCACCACGATGGCCACCATGCCCGACCAGCTTCGCCGCTCACTGACCTGGGACCGCGGCAAGGAGCTGTCCGCTCATGCCCAGCTCACGGTCGAGACCGGGCTGCCGGTCTACTTCGCGGATCCGCACGCCCCATGGCAGCGGGCCACGAACGAGAACGCCAACGGGCTGTTGCGCCAGTACTTTCCCAAGGGCACCGACCTGTCCCGATGGAGCGGCGACGAACTGGCCGCCATCGCCACGGTCCTCAACTC
>NZ_JBQQBV010000063.1:0-1256 GCF_052246355.1 Streptomyces sp. 3N207
TTGGTCAGGCGCATTTGATGACTTCGTGGCGCGGTTCGCGGGCCGGTTCGGGCGGGTGGAGCCCCGTCGGCGGATGGTGTCCTACCTGCGGGGACTGCTCAGCGAGACGGAGCGGAAGAACGGCTGGACCCTGGCAGAGGTCGTCGGTGACGGTGGCCCTCAGGGCATGCAGCGGCTGTTGAACCACTATCTGTGGGACGCCGATGCCATGCGTGATGACGTCCGCGATGCGGTGGTGGAGCATCTCGGGGATCCTGAGCGGGGAATTCTCATTCTCGATGAGACTGGATTTCTCAAGAAGGGTCTCCGGTCGGCCGGCGTGGCCCGGCAGTATTCAGGAACGGCCGGGCGGATCGAGAACTCCCAGGTGGGAGTTTTCCTGGCTTATGGGTCCGGGAAGGGGCGGTCGCTGATCGACCGCGAGTTGTATCTCCCGAAGGAATGGACGTCGGACCGTGAGCGCTGCCGGTCGGCCGGCATCGGCGATGATGTCGAGTTCACCACGAAGCCTGACCTGGGTTTGCGCATGCTGAGGCGTGCCGTGGAGGTCGGCATTCCGTTCGGGTGGGTGACCGCGGATGAACTCTACGGGCAGACAAGCAGGATTCGTGTCTGGCTCGAGGAACATGACATCCCTCATGTACTTGCGGTCCCGAAATCCCAGATGGTCATGACTATGGAGTTCTTCGGTCAGGCCCGCGCACACAAGCTGATCGGTGAGCTGCCCGGCGAGGCGTGGGCACGCGTGAGCTGCGGCGACGGTGCTCACGGACCACGCGAATACGACTGGGCCGCAGCAGCGATTCGTCCCTGGCGGCGCGAGGGCTGGGATCACTGGCTGCTGGCACGGCGCAGCACCACCGACCCTACGGACATCGCCTACTACATCTGCTTCTGTCCAGCCGGAACATCGCTGGAGGATCTTGCGCGGATTGCGGGATCACGATGGATGGTTGAGGAGTGTTTTCAGACCGCGAAGAACGAAACCGGGCTCGATCACTACCAGGTCCGCGGTTATACCGCATGGTACCGGCATATAACTCTCTCCATGGCCGCCCTTTCCCTCCTCGCCGTCCTGCGGGTGGAGGCAAAAAAGGGGATCCAGAAACCGGCAACGACCGATCTCTCATACCCGTGACCATGAACGAGGCCCGGCGACTGTTCAACCGAGTCCTCTTTCCCGCCCGTCACAGCATCCAGCACGTACTCGCTTGGTCCTTATGGCGAAGAAGAAGTCAAGCCCGAGCCCGCGTCAG
>NZ_JBQQBV010000064.1:0-1141 GCF_052246355.1 Streptomyces sp. 3N207
TGTGGGTGTGGGGGGTGGATGACCAGCCCGGTGTGGGTGAGGAAGGCCCAGGGGAGTCGGTGGTTCTCGTTGATGCGGTGGATGCCGCGTTCGGTGGCGTCGGCGACATCAGCGAGGTGGTCGCCGGTGAGGTTGGCGAGTTCGCGTTTCTTGATCGACGACCACAGGAGTTCGACCGGGTTGAGTTCGGGTGCGTAGGCGGGTAATCGTTCGAGGGTGAGCCAGTCCTGTTCGGCCACCCAGGCCCGCATCGCGCGGCTCCAGTGGGCGGACAGCCCGTCCCAGACAAGGACCACCTGGTCCCCGGTGTAGAACACCTTGATCTGTTCCAGCACCTGGATCAGGGTGGTGGTGTCGTAGCTGCCGGGCTTGAGGTGAAAACACAGACGAGGACCGCGATCGGGATCGGTGGCGTGGTAGCCGAGGGCTGCGGCCATGGAGGCGCGTTTCCAGTTCAGCCGGTGCCGCAGGGTCGGGGTGCGGCCACGGGGCGCAAAGGTGCGTCGGACCTGGGGCAGCAGGGAGACTCCCGATTCGTCGAGGAACACGATCCAGGCACGTTTGTTCACCGCCCCCTTTTGATGCGCGGCCACTCGTGGGCGATCCAGCGGGCGATCTCGGACTCGTTCCGCTCGATCGCCCGGCGTTCCGGACGCTGCAGACTCCACCCCAACCGTCCGGTCAGCAGTCGCCACACCGACGCCCGCGACAGGGACACCCCCGTCACGTGTTCGACCACCAGCCCGACACGCTCCAACGTCCACAGATCGGCCTCGAAGCCGTGTGCCTGGGCGCCTCGGTTCAGCGCGGCCCGTACTTCCTCGACCTGGGTGTCGTCCAGCTTGGGCGGGCGACCGGCTGCAGGACGCCGCCGTAACGCGTGAGCGCCGCCCTTCTCCCAGACGCGTTTCCACCGCCGCACGCTCTCTGCGTGGACCCCCAACATTCTGGCGATCTCGGCATTCGGGCGGCCCTGCTCGAACAACTCGACCGCCCGCACACGCCGAGCCTCGGCCAACTGAGGCCGCGTCAAAGGGGGAACAGAAGACTCGGAGGCGATGGGCGAAGGTTGGTAGGACACGACGACAGCCTCCCACCGACGAGCCCCCCACACCCACACAACTAACGAAAAGCTCAGTAG
>NZ_JBQQBV010000065.1:0-1129 GCF_052246355.1 Streptomyces sp. 3N207
CTAGTGACGTGAGTCGCAGATTCGTCGTTGGTTGGGTATGAGTCGTCCTGGACCGAAGATTCCGCCGTTGTCGTTAACTCATGCTCAGCGGGAGGTGCTTGAGGGATGGGTGCGTCGCCGGACGACTGCGCAGGCATTGGCCCTGCGGTCCCGGATCGTGCTGGAGTGCGCAGAAGGGCACTCGATCATGGCGGTGTCGCGGCGGCTGCGGATCGCTCCTGACACGGTCCGCACCTGGCGTCGGCGCTTCCTCGAGCGCGGGCTGGACGGCTTGTGCGATGAACCGCGTCCGGGGGTCCCCAGGAAGATCACCGATGCCGATGTCGAGCGGGTGATCGTCAAGACACTGGAGGAGAAGCCGGCCAACGCCACGCACTGGTCGACCCGGTCGATGGCGGCGGCCACCGGCATGTCACAGTCGGCCATCTCGCGGATCTGGCGTGCCTTCGCCCTCGCCCCCCACCGGACCCAGACCTTCAAGCTGTCCACCGACCCCTTCTTCATCGACAAGGTCCGTGACGTGGTGGGTCTGTATCTCGATCCGCCGGAGAAGGCTCTGGTGCTGTGCGTGGATGAAAAGTCCCAGATCCAGGCCCTGGACCGGTCGCAGCCGGTGTTGCCGTTGATGCCCGGGGTGCCCGAGCGTCGCAGCCACGACTACGTCCGCGCGGGCACCACCACCTTGTTCGCGGCCCTGGAGGTCGCCACCGGCAAGGTGATCGGTTCGCTGCACCGCCGCCACCGTGCCGCGGAGTTCAAGAAGTTCCTGGCCAAGCTCGACAAGGAGGTCCCCCCGGACCTTCAGGTACATCTGATCCTGGACAACTACGCGACCCACAAGACACCGGCGATCAAGCAGTGGCTGCTGGCACACCCCCGCTTCCACCTGCACTTCACACCGACGGGATCGTCCTGGCTGAACCTGGTGGAGCGCTGGTTCGCCGAGCTCACGCAGAAGAAGCTCAAGCGAGGCGTCCACCGCTCCGTCCAAGCCCTGGAACGGGACATCCGCGGCTGGCTCGCCGACTGGAACGAACACCCCAGGCCGTTCATCTGGACGAAGACCGCCGACGAGATCCTCGACAAAGTAGCCGCCTACTGCCGACGAATCTCTGACTCAGGTCACTAG
>NZ_JBQQBV010000066.1:0-1096 GCF_052246355.1 Streptomyces sp. 3N207
CTAGGGCCTGTTCCAGGTTCGGATCACGTTGGTCGGAGGCTGCGGATCCAGAGCACGGCACCGCGTAGGTGGAGTCCGGCGAGGTAGCTGGTGGCGGTCTTGTCGTAACGGGTCGCCAGGCCCCGCCACTCCTTGATCTTGTTGATGCAGCGTTCGACGGTGTTGCGGTCCTTGTACAGGTCCGGATCGTGACCGACCGGGCGGCCACCGCGAGAACCCCTCTTCTTGCGGTTGGCGGCCTGGTCGGCCTTCTCCGGGATGACACCGCGGATGCGGCGTCGCCGCAGGTAGGCACGGTTGGTGCGGGAGGAATACGCCTTGTCCGCCGCGACGGTGCCGGGCCGGGTGCGCGGGCGGCCGACCGGGCCACGCACCTTGATGCCCTCCAGCACCGGGACCAAGCGAGGGCTGTCGGCGGCCTGTCCCGGGGTGAGGACAAACGACAGCGGCCGGCACCGGCGTTCAGCCGCGAGGTGGGTCTTGGTGGTCAGCCCACCCCGGGAACGCCCCAGTCCAGCCGCACGAAACCGGGCCCTGCTCCGCCGCCGTAAACGCCGCCGCTCTTCACGCACCACGTCGTCGCCGTTCCCGACCGGCCGAGCTACCGGTGCGCTTTGCCCCTTTCGAGGATCCCCTTTTCCTCGGTGACGGCCTTCTCCAGCTCGTCCAGCAACTCCGGGTCCACGGCCATCCCCGCCGCATGATGATGAGCGCGCGCGACCGTGGAATCCACGCTGACCAGGCCGAGATCGACCTGTCCACGGGCTGCCGCCTCGGCGATCACCCCCTCCATCAGCCTCCGGAAGGTCCCGGCCAGCGCCCAACGCTGGAAGGCGCCGTAGACGGTCGACCAGGAGCCGTACTCCTGCGGCACGTCCCGCCACGGACACCCAGTCCTGAACCGCCACATCACGGCGTTGAACAGCCGCCGCAGGTCAGGGACCGGGCCGCGCTCGCCCACCGGCAAGAACGGCTCCACCAACTCCCACTCGGCATCCGAGAGATCACCACGCGCCACCCTCGACAACTACCAGGCCCAGCCGCCCGCCACCGGCGAATCCCAAAACCAATGATCGGAACCTGGAACAGGCCCTAG
>NZ_JBQQBV010000067.1:0-1053 GCF_052246355.1 Streptomyces sp. 3N207
AGCTGGGCCTCGGCGGCGATGTCCTCGGCCAGCTCGGCGTAATCGAGCAGGCCGTCGGGCCAGAGCTTGAGGGTCTCGCGGGCCGCATCCGTGATCTTCTCGGCGCGGTCCTCGCGCCACTGTCCGCGGCTGTGGCGGATCAACAAGGCCGCCAGCCGTTTGGGGCCTAGGCGGCGGAGGGCGTGGGGGTCGGCACCGGTGCGCTGGAGCACCGCGAGGGCGGCCTTGCAGTAGGTGCCTGAGCCGAGAGCATTGCCCCAGCCGGGCCCCATCAGCTCCAGCAGGGCGTCGAGCCGGTAGAACGATGCGGTGCGGCGCTCGACCAGCGAGCTGCGTCGGCGGACGGCGCGGCGCAAGGGGTGTGCGGGGCCGGTGTCGGACAGTGGTCGCAGGCCCTCGGGATGCAGGAGCGGCAGCCGGGCCAGGACGCGGGAGTCCAGGCGGTCGTTCTTGGTGTGCTTGTGGTAGTAGTCGCGCAGGTCGGAGGACTGTTCCGGAGGCACCAGCACGACCGTGGCGCCTCGGTTCTGGAACCAGGCTGCCAAGGGCACCCAGGCGTTACGGGTAGGTTCCATGATCACGGTGAGGTCGTCGGTGGTCGGCAAGGCCGCCCATAACCGTTCAAGGTCCTCCGCAGTGGTGGTGAAACGCCGTCCGGAGATGAGGACTTCGCCGGTGGCGTCGGTGCAGGTGGCACGGTGCGAGGCCCGGCAGGCCACGTCGATGCCCAGGTGGATTCTCAACGGTCGTATCCCGTCTTGGCGCAGGGGTGTTGCCGCCCGGGACATCCGCCACGGCCCCTGAGCGCGTGTTCCGCAGGGCTGTGCTGACCGGACATTCGGTAGCAGTGGTCCACGCCGGGCGCGGCCACGGGTTCCCAACAGGGACGCACGTGCGTCGGGCGGTTCAACCAGCCGTCGATCAACGTTGAGAAGTCGCCCGCAAGCAGACGCTTCGGTCAGTGATCCAGCCGTGCCGGAGGAACCGGACCCGACGCACCCTACGCAGCCCCCGAAGATCCCGAAGGGCCAACGCCAAAGCTAAATGTCAGTG
>NZ_JBQQBV010000068.1:0-959 GCF_052246355.1 Streptomyces sp. 3N207
GAGGTGGTGTTGTGTGGTTTGTTTTCTGAGGTGTTGGGTGTTGAGGGTGTGGGTGTGGATGACGGGTTTTTTGATTTGGGTGGGCATTCGTTGTTGGCGACGCGTTTGGTGTCGCGGGTTCGTGGGGTGTTGGGGGTTGAGTTGGGTGTGAGTGCGGTGTTTGATGCGCCGTCGCCGGGGTTGTTGGCGGGGCGTGTGGTGGGTGCGTGTGGGGCGCGGGGTGGTGTGGTGCCGGTGGTGCGGCCTGAGCGGTTGCCGTTGTCGTTTGCGCAGCTTCGGCTGTGGTTTTTGTATCGGTTGGAGGGGGCTTCGGCGACGTACAACATTCCGTTGGTGGTGGGTTTGGAGGGTGAGGTGGATGAGGGTGCGCTGGGCGAGGCGTTGGGTGATGTGGTGGCTCGGCATGAGAGTTTGCGGACTGTTTTTGCCGAGATTGACGGGGTGCCGTGTCAGAGGGTGATGCCGTTGGATGAGTGGTCGGGCTTGACGGTGGGCGGTGTTGAGCGTGAGCGGGTTGATGAGGCGGTAGCCGAACTGGTTCGGTACCGCTTCGATTTGAGTGGTGAGTTGCCGGTTCGGGCTGGGTTGTTGGTGGTGTCCGAGACCGAGCGGGTGTTGGTGTTGGTGGTGCACCACATTGCTGCTGATGGGTGGTCTTTGCGGCCGTTGTGGCGGGACGTGTGTGACGCTTATCGGGCGCGGTCTGGTGGTGGGGTGCCGGATTGGGCGCCGCTACCGGTGCAGTATGCGGATTACGCCCTGTGGCAGCGCGAGTATCTCGGCAGTGAAGAAGACCCGGACAGTCTGATTTCGCGGCAGTTGGCTTTCTGGCAGCAGCAATTGGAGGGGGCTCCTGAGCAGTTGTCGTTGCCGGTGGATCGGTCGCGTCCGCGGGTGGCGAGTTATCGCGGTGGTGTGGTGTCGTTCGGCGTTGATGCGGAGGTGCATGGGCGTTTGGC
>NZ_JBQQBV010000069.1:0-860 GCF_052246355.1 Streptomyces sp. 3N207
AGACGTCGTTTCAGTTGGTGAGTCGGCGGTAGCCGATGAGGGCCGCGGCTATGCCGACGAAGGCGAGGAAGTGCTCGGCCTTGCGCTCGTAGCGGCGGTGCAGGCGCCGGCACCCGGCCAGCCAGGACACCGTCCTCTCGACAACCCAGCGGTGGCGGCCCAGCCGGGCTGAGGTCTCGACGCCCTTGCGGGCGATGCGGTGGCGAATGCCTCTGCTGCGAAGCCATCGCCGCAGATGGTCATAGTCGTAGCCTTTGTCGGCGTGGAGCTTGGCCGGGCGTCGACGGCGCGGGCCGCGTCTGGAGCGGATGGGCGGGATCCCGCGGATCAACGGCTTGAGGCCGAGGCTGTCGTGCGTGTTGGCGGCGGAGACGCCCACCGACAGGGGAAGCCCGTTTCTGTCCGTGACCAGGTGGATTTTGGATCCCGGCTTGCCACGGTCGGTCGGATTCGGTCCGGTCAGCGGCCCCTTTTTGCGGCTCGCACGCTGACGGAGTCGATCGCGCACCGCGACCAGTCCAGCTCGCCCCTGGCCCCGAGTTCGTCCAGGACCACGCGGTGGAGCCTGGCCCAGACCCGGTCCCGGCTCCACTGGGCGAACCGCCGGTAGACAGTGGGCCAGGCCGGGCCGAACACCGGCGGCAGCTGCCGCCACGTGCAGCCCGACGAAGCGACGAAGATGATCGCTGCCAGAGTCTCGCGGTCACCGGCCCGTCGCCGACCACCACCTTGAGGGCGCCTCACCTCTGTCGGCGGGACAATCCGCCGGAACAGCGCCCATAACTCGTCCGGCACCAACCGCTCGACAAGATCCGTCATGCACGGTTCAACGAACGATCACGCCATAAGAAACGACGTCT
>NZ_JBQQBV010000070.1:0-577 GCF_052246355.1 Streptomyces sp. 3N207
TGTCGGGGGTGCCTTCGACGTGGAAGCGGTCGAAGGTGGGCTGGATCACCTGGAGCAGGCCCTTGGAGGGGGTGCCCTTCTTGGCGTTGATGTCCCAGTCGTTGACCGCGTTGGGGTCACCGGCCGATTCGCGGATGATGTTGCGCTTGATGCCCTCGTAGGAGCCGGGGATGTCGTGCTTGGCCATGATGGCGCGGGCCTCACGGATCCAGCCGTCGAGGTTGTCCGCGTACTTCTTCGCGCCGGTGCCCTGGTCGTCCGCCTTCTGCGCCTTCTTGGCGTGTGCGGCCTGCATGCTGACGTGCTGCGCGGTCGAGGCGGCGCTCTCGATGGCGGCGGGCTTGGCTGCGGGCTTGGCGGGGGCCTCGGCGTGGGCGGTGCCGGCCAGTGCGGTGGCGGCGATACCGGCCGCGCCCAGGGCGGTCAGGCCGGTGGTGGCGAGGCCGGCGGGCTTGAGGGTACGCAGGGTGTTACGCATGCGAGCAGAGGAGCCTTTCGTGGGGGGACGTTCCGGCCGCGCGCCCCGGGGAGCGGTGCGTTGTCCCGGTCTCGTCGCGGCCTGGCACCCACCCTGGGA
>NZ_JBQQBV010000071.1:0-575 GCF_052246355.1 Streptomyces sp. 3N207
CGGCAGGTGGCCGGATTCCGCCCGGACCAGTCGTTGCAGCGTTGCGTACTCGGCCGAGCCGAGCATGTCGGTTGCGATGCGCATCGAGAACGTGACCAGGGCGTCCTCCAGTTCGGCGGCCTCGGTGTGGTCGGTGAGGGTGTCGTCGAGGGTGTGCCGGATCGTGGTGATCAGTGACTGGCCGACGGCGTCGAGGACTGCTTGCAGCAGCGTCTGCTTGTCGCCGAAGTAGTCGTAGACCGTCCGCTTGGACACCTCAGCCCGGGCAGCGACCGCGTCGACGCTGGTCCGGTCGAAGCCGTCGGCGAGGAACAGTTCCCGGGCTGCCGTGAGGATGGCGGCCCGCTTCCGCGCGGACCCCTCACGCAGGGTCTTCGTGGTCGGCATGGGCATATCTTAGCCGTTCTACACTGCACGGTGTAGTGCAGTACCGTTCATTAAGCACGAGGCCGACCGCGCCCCGTGTGAATGGCTGCTGTGTCCGCGCCGGGCTCGGCAGGGCGGCAGCGCTACGCGTTCGGCCGAACCCCTCACCCGTCCGGCAACGATGGAAAGGACGTTCATGACCGCGACCG